>JBEKBT010000031.1:0-31094 GCA_050015255.1 Acidimicrobiales bacterium | reverse complement strand
AGGACTTCCACGCGTCCACAAAGCTCGAGCGCGCCCTCGGAGAAACAGCGCGGTTGGCCGCAGCTGAGCAAGGCTATGTGGTCAACGAGCACCGTCTCGATTTACGGGGCCTCTGCTTAAACTGCGCCGCGAGCTGAGGCTGATCCAACGAGCTGATGACGGACCAGACGGCTTAATGACTCATCTCGGCGGATTAACGAGGAAGCCGATCAGAACTCAATGAGTGTTGGTGACCACCGGAGTAAATGCCAGCTGCACATCTAACCGGACGCGGTCGAACTGGTTTCGGCTGCTCACGCAGGTTTGAGTAATGAGGCGGCCGCTGCTTGAGGCGATCGACCAGGCTTATGGGATCGCCCACCAGGTGATTGAGCTACGAGAGAACCACCCAGGACCTCGGGCTCGGCTCCCCCGACATCGCCTACACACGAACATCGCCACGGGGCCACGAAGGTGACAGGCGGTCGAGGTCTCACGAGGTCGGCGGTCCAGTAGCCGATCAGCCGAGACGCCCGCGCATCGCGTGCGCGGGACCGAGACGGCCGAGGCGACCCAGCACGCGTGCGGGCGATCCTGCGCCCGTGGGAAGGTTCTGGGAAGAGCGCCCCTTCAAGCTGTCAATGTCGGCGATCAAGCCGACTTGATCAAAACGGAGGGGGAACCGCAATGAAAAAGTGGACCATTGGCGCGCTGGCTGCAGCAACAGTCGCTGTGCTCGTTCCGTTGGCCGTGGTGCAGGTGGCCTCAGCCGGCGTCTCCAGCGCCAAGCAACAGCAGAAATCCGGCGCCATCACGATCCAGTCCTGGCTGGACGCGGCCGCCCCTAGCGAGAACGTGCTCTCGAGCACCGTGTGGGACTGCTTCAAGATCACCGGTGCGCTCACCGACCAAGGCGGAGGGCCCGTGTGGAGCAACGACACCGAGTACCACGCCCCGAACTCGATGACAACCGGCGGCATAGCCGCCGCGGCCAAAGAATGCAGTGACGAGGTGCCGGCCGGCGGGTTCATCCTCGTGCCGCCGCCCGAGCCGGGCCAGTACCAGTTTGCTCAGTACACCTCGCCCGCCGGGCTCAGCACGGTCTACGCCACGCACACGATCGCCGGCCAGAGGGGGGACATCTTCATCAGCTTCTCCGGGACGTACAACATGACGAACAGCGCCATCGCGGTCAAGCTCTCGGGTGGCTCAAGCGTCGAGGTTCAGCCGTTGACGACCGGCCCGCAGTGCAGCTGGGTGATCACGGGCGGCACCGGCGCCTACAGCGGCCTGCAGGGGAACGGGACGTGCTTTGCCAATGCCGAGAACACGTTCCCCTACATCAACCACACCGAGAACGGCAAAATCTGGTGGGCGCGCTGATAGCGGACTAGTCGGCCATCAGGCCCCTCAGGCCTGGTCGTTTCCTGAGCAGGGGACCGAAGTAGGGCTCGCCGTCGGGGGCGGGCCCTACCTTGGTTCCCGGGTGCCGGTCGGGAACATCCAGCAATGACGGTGAGCTACGGTTCGGCCGGGTCACGCCCGTGGCCCGAAAAGGGGGATCAAGAATGGCTGTTCTCGAAGCGCTAAATGACGAGGTCGCACAGGAGCTGCTGGCTTCCAGGGAACTGGCAAGGCTGGCCTACACGTGGCGAGACGGAACCCCGCGGGTGGTTCCCGTCTGGTTCCACTGGACGGGAACAGAGGTCGTGGTCGGCTCCCCGTCCAATGCCCCCAAGGTGAAAGTGCTCGCTTCTCGACCCGCGGTGGCGGTGACCATCGACGGTTCGGCCTGGCCCTACCACACGCTGCTGTTGCGCGGCACGGCACGGCTCGACGATGCCGAGGGGATCGTGCCGGAGTACGCCGCCGCTGCCGAGCGTTACTTCGGCCCGGAGCAAGGCTCCGCCTGGGTGGCCCAGCTCGAGGAGATGGGTCTGGCTTGGACGAGGATCGGTATCACCCCCACCCACGCCACGATCCTCGACTTTGTGACCCGTTTCCCGAGCGCTCTTGCCGGCTAACGAGCGGCGCCGACTCGCTGCCGCCTGCCCCTAGCTCGTGACAAGCAGCGGGCTCGCCGCAGCCTGTCAGCCGCAAGCTTGTCGTGTTCCGTCGGTGCTCACATGTAACCGAGCGTCACCGCCAGTTGCAAAGCCTCGGCCAGTTTCTCGCCGGCGACTTGAGGTTCATCCTCCTCCCAGGCGGACACGGCTGCTTCCAGCAGCGACTCGAGCTCGTCGGGAAAACGCTGCTGGGGCGGCGCCAGGATCTGGCGGCTGGCATCAACGGCCTCGGCGATCTGCCCGAAGCGAAGGCGCACGGCGATCATCGGCCACAGGCACAACCAGTACCAGGAATAGGAGACGATCGTGGCCCCCCACAGCTCCAGCGCCTCCTCGCCGAGTGCCACCACGTCCTCAAAGCGCTCCTCCTGCCATGCCAGCCAGGCCAAGGTGGCCTTGGCGGCGGCAACGTACTCCGGGAATGCGGCCGCCGCCCCGGCCGCCATGGCTTCGGGGGCCAGACGCCGCACCGTGCCCGCGTCGTGGCTTCGCAGCGCGGCCACGTTCAGGTAACAGAGCGACCGCGACCGCAGGACGCCGTCACCGGTCCGGTCCGCGATCGCGAGCGACATCTCCAGCTTTTCCCACGCTTCAGCGAGCTCACCGCGCCAGAGCAGGCAGAAGCCCGTCAGGAATAACGACCAGGCGAGGTCGTGCTCCCCGCAAACTTCCTCCGCCGCTGCCAGCGCAGCTCGTGCGTTGGCGAGGATCGCTTCATCGATCCGGTAGCGGGTCTCGCGACTCTGCTGCAGCACGAGCGAGTCGTAGAAGGTTTTCTTCTGGGCAACGCTTCCCCTCGTCTCGACGACCGGGCGGGCAGCCTCGAGGATCGTCCTGCCTCGCGCCAGCTCGTTGCGCCAGTAGTGGAGTTGCGCCCGGCCTTTCAGCTGGAGCTCCAGCCAGAGATCCACCCGCGCCGGGTCCTGGCCTCCGGGGTCGTCGCCGAGCAGCGCTTCGGCGGCATCGAAGGCGGCGATTGCGGCATCGTAGCTGTGGGCGGTTATCTCCATCTGCCCAAGGCGTACCTGGAGGCGGGCGGCGAGCGGCGAGTCTTCGGGCTTTACGAGTCGCAGGGCTTCGTCGAACATCTCCCGAGACTCGCCGTGGCGACCGGTGTGCCAGAGCACCTCCGCGAGCTTGGCGCGCAGCTCAACCGATGCCTTCGAGTTGAAGTCGGCGCCCGATGGATCCTCCGCCAGGATCGACAAGGCTTCCCGATAGGACGAGACCGCCTCTTCGTGGGCGAAGGCCGCCACGGCGTGGTCGCCCGCCACCTCGAAGTAGTGCACGGCGCGGTGGCGCTCCCCGGCGGCGGCGTAGTGGTGGCCGAGCAGGGCCGCCACCTCCTCCAGGCGGTCGGGCGAGGACGCCTCGAGGCTCCAGGCCGCCCGGGCATGGAGCTGGCGCCGCTGTGCCCGCAACAGGCCCTTGTAGGTGGCCTCCTGCATGAGGGCGTGGCGGAAGCGGTAGGCGCGCTCGGCCTGGCGCGGTACCTCGGCGAGAAGGCCGGCGGCGCACAGCTCGGCCACGACCTCTTCCAAGCGGCCGCCGAGATCCGTCACCGCCTCTAAGGCCGAGAAGGCGAACTCGACCCCGAGCACCGAGGCGGCGACGACGGCGTCGTGGGCGAGGGGCCCGAGCCGGTCCACCCGGGAGCGGATGAGGCGCTCGAGGGCCTCGGGCAGCTCGGCGTGCACGGCCGGGTCGAGCCCCCAGAGCTGTCGGTCCTGGAAGACCGCCCCGGTCTCTATAAGAGACGAGAGCCGTTCTTCTAGGAACAAGGGGTTGCCCTCCACGCCTTTTCGCACCGCCTCGACGACCTCGGCGGGGGCCTCGGCGCCGAGGAACGACCGGGCGAGGTCGCGCTCTTCGCCCTCAGAGAGGGGGGCGAGCTCGACCCGGCGCAGGCGCAAGCCGGCGTCGCGCTCGAGGGCCTCCTCCAAGGCGGCCACGCCCGGGTCGGGCTCGGGGCGATGGGTGAGGACAACGAGTAGCGGTGATCCGCGCACGAGCCCGGCGATCTCTTCTGTGAGCCGGATCGAGGTGGGGTCGGCCCAGTGCAGGTCCTCGAGCACGAGCACGGTCGGGCCGTGGGCGCCAAGGCGGGAGATGAGCGACCTAAGGGCGGTAAAAGTCGCCCGCTGCAGCTCCTCGGGGCCAAGGCGCGAGAGGCGGAGTGTCTCTTCGATGTCGCCGAGGCCCATCATCTTCGCGAGCGGGCCGACGGGCGCCTCCTCGCCGGGAAAGACCACCCGCATCGCCCGCAGGAGGGCTGTCCGGCGCACCTCCTCACCCTCTTCGGGCGCCACCCCGATCCAGGCCGAGAGGAGCTGCTGGTAAAGCCCGTAGGGGCTCGAGGAGGCATAAGAGGCCCCGCCCCCCTCGAGCCACAGCGGCAGGCGGCCCGAGCCCGCCCCGACCCAGGCCATGAAGCGCTTGCGGCACTCGGAGACAAGGCGCGTCTTTCCGAGTCCCGGCTCGCTCGTAACGACGAGGATCCCCCCCTGGCCCGAGATCAGCTCGCGGAGCGACTCGGAGATCGCCGCCAGCTCGCCCTCGCGCCCGACAAGGGCCGCCAGGCCGGCCCGGCGCCGCCCGGTGAGATGCCCGCGCACGCCCGCCTTGGGACGCTCGAGGTAGTGGGCGATGAGGGGCTTTCCGCCCGGGCGGGCCAATTCGTCAGAAGGCCCCCAGACGAACTGGTCCTCGGTCGCCGCCCGGGTGGCGGGCCCGACGAGCACCGAGCCGGGCCGGGCCACCGACTGCAGGCCGGCGGCGAGGGCGGCCACCTCGCCCACGGCCCCGTACTCCACCCGGCCCCCGCCCCCGATCGGGCCCACCACCGCCGGCCCGGACTCGACCCCGATGCGCACCGTCAGCCCCCGAGCCGAGCTCCTCACGCCCGAGGCGATGCGGTAGCCGGCCCGCACGGCCCGTTCCGGGTCGTCCTCGTGGGCATCGGGGGCGCCGAACAGCGCCGCCAGGCCGCTGCCCGAGACCGAGCTCACCGTCCCCCCGAGCGACTCGACCTGGGAGATCGCCTCGACGAGGGCGTCGCCGATGACCTCGCGCAGGTCCTCGGGGTCGAGCCTGGCGGCGGGGGACGGGCTCGCCAGCTCGGCAAAGAGCATGCTCACCAGCTTGCGCTCCTCGCGCGAGAGCACCGGGGCCCCGGGCGCCCCGGTCCTGGCCCGGCGGGGGGGCGCAGGTTCGCGAAGGGCGCTGGCGTGGATCTCGTAGAGGGCGGGCGAGGGCGCCAGGCCCAGCTCGTCGAGGGCCCGCCGGCAGCGCTCGTAGGTGTCGGCGACCTGTGCTCGGCGCTGCTGGGCGGCATAGATCCCCATCAGGGCCGCCGCCGCCTCCTCGCAGGTCGCATCGGCCGCCAGGCAGGCCTCGTAAGAGGCGATGACCGACTCGGGCTGCGAGCGGCCGAAGCCTCTCGCGCGGTCACGGGCCAGGGCGAGGCGCGCTTGTTGGCGGGAGCGTTCCAGGCCGTCCCGGGGGGGCTGGGCCCAGTCCTCGTAAGGCTCGTCTTCTAGGACAAGGCCCGGGAAGGAGAGCGCCCGGGTGAGCGTGTCGTCGCGCACCGTCCCGGGCTCGAGCTCGAGACCGGTGGCGAGCAGCTTTGAGACGAGGTCCAGGTCGACCTCGAGCTCGCACTCCGGCTCGATCCAGATGTGGCCGCGGTCGGCGCCTATGAGCCCGTGGGCGCTCTCGCCGAGGGCGCCGAGGGCAGAGCGCGCCATCGAGAGCGCCTTGGAGAGGGCGTTGGCGGCCTGCTCGGGGCCGAGATTGGGAAACAGCGCCTCGCAGACCGCTTCCCTGGAAAGGCGCCGCCCCCGGCTCACAAGGACCAGCTCCAAGAGGCGCTTGGCGCTCGGGCGCGCCCAGGGGCCGGCACTCTTCTCCCGAAGGGTTATCGAGAACGGGCCGAGCAGGTTGGCCCGCAGCACGGCCGCACCAGGATCTGCAGCCTCACCAGCTCGCGCGGGCACTTGCGCATTATCGCACCCGCGACCTGCACGGGGGATGCCTGTGCCCCCCGAGCGGAGTCATGGCATGCGCGGATTCAGATCCACGTTTGCAGCGTGGAAAGCGGCGGTTCGAGTCCCCGTCTTCGGCGCATGGACCGCAGCCGGTGCCTCCAGTGGGCAGCGATGCTCATGCCAGCGGAACGGGTGCTGACGCGCACAGGGCAAGGAGCGTCAGGCGGTTCAACCAATCCTTACGGGAGCGCCATGGCGATCCGACGCGACGACCCCGTCAAGCACCCGCAAGACGCGCCGCCCATCGGTCGCGGTGATGGACGGCTCCCGCTCCTCCCCGATGGCACGAGCGAACTCCTCCAGTTCCGGCACGAGCATCATCGCGATGCTGTCGCCTTCGATCTGCGGACGGATCACGGTCGGCTGAGCAAAGGGCGTGTTCATCGCGCTCGACACCTCGATCTCGAATTGCAAGAAGCTCCACCCGCGCAAAGTCACGCGCCCAGCACGTCCATGGATATCGACCATGTAGAAGAACGTCGATGCCGCCTGACTCACCAGGCACTGCGCCACAGCCCCGCGTAAAAAGCGGACCTGGAACGTTGAGGTGTCGTCGACATTCGTGTCGGCCCGCGGCCGGATGCTGCCGAAGATCTCCACAGGTTCGTCGTCGATGAACCAGAGGACCATATCGACCAGATGAGACCCAAGATAGAGCAAGGGCCCGCCTCCAGTCTCAGCGGAAGCTATCCAGCCATTGTTCAGCGGCCTGCAGCCAAACACGCCCGTGATGGCCTGAATGTCGCCGACCGTGCCCGCAGCAAGCAGATCGTGGACATAGTGCGCCAGCGAAAACCGGCAGGAATAGCCGGCCATGTACCGCACGCCTCCCCGCGCGGCTTCTTCCTCTATCGCCGCCGCCTCCTGCTCATTCAGCCCGACAGGCTTCTCCGCCAGCACGTGCTTGCCGGCGCGGATCGCCGTCAGGGAGATCGGGCACAACACGTGGTGCGGCGTAGCGACAAGGACGGCGTCGACTGAACTCTCATCCAGGAGCGCCTCGACAGACGCAAACGGACTCGCGTCCTGCGCCAGCGCCGCAACCCTGGCGGCCGCCTCCTGGTTGGGGTCGGCGCAGGCCACGAGGCGGAGCGTGCTCGTGCGGCCCACTGCCGTGGCCAGCGCGTTCCCCTGGTAACCACACCCGACGAGCCCGACGCGTAACAAGTGCGGCAGCTCTCCACGCGTCCCTGGTGCAGAGGAGTGGCTCTGGGTCATCCCTCCTCCTTGGTGCGCCCGACTTCCCTGCGAGACTGCCACTCTGCCGAAACCGGCTGGAGCATCACTTGTGACGATGTGTCCGGCTGTGCTTGGCCCTGCCTGGGATCGGCTGGTCCAGCCATCACTATACGCGCGATGAGTCTGCGATCATCGGGGACGCGCTGAGGCGTGCATGTCAAGCCATCAGGCAGGCGGGGTTCCGCCCGGGCGCTCCGTAACGAGCGGCTTTTGTCCACCGCGCCTGCGGACCTGTGACAACGTCGCGACGAACTGCCTGGGGTGGGCTCGGCCAGAGACAGCCGACTAGAGCACTGCCGCAGGACCGCGCTCACGCCTCGAGGGCTAGCCGTGCCGTTCTCCGCTACTGGGACCTAACCGAGCACTGAGCGTCCCTGCCGTCCCTGAGCGGTGAGGGACGCAGGCGGAAGAAAAGGAACCTGGGCTTCGTGCGGATCTCGTCGTATGCGGCGGGGTCGTGCTCGACCAGGGCGGCCAGTGGCTCTGGCTCGACGAGCCGTTCGATCACGAAGCCGGCAGAGGCGATGGCCTGACACATTGCCGTCAGTGGACGTCTCCAGAAGGTGACTTCGAACCTGCCTGTGCCCTTCGCCCAGCTGTCGGTCACCTGCTTTATCGCGAAGTAGTCGTCAGGAGAGTTGAGCTGCCAGTCCATGGCCGGGTGATGCGTCGAGAAGACGACCAGGCCTTGGGAGCTCAGCACGCGGCGAAACTCGCGCAGCACGGCCTCCCAGTCGTGCGCGTAGTGCATCACCAGCGATGCCATGACCAAGTCGAACTCGCCGGTCTCCGCAAACCAAAGCGGCTGCGCGAGGCCGGCTACCAGCACGCTCGCCCGGTCGCCCAGTCGCCGACGAGCAAGACCCGCCATGGCTCGGCTCACGTCGAAGGCGGTCACGACAGCCCCGTGGTCGAGCAGCCATGCGCTCAGCTGACCGCTGCCGCACCCGACATCCAGCACACGCAGCCCCTCGACGTCTCCGAGCAGGGCGATCGTCGCCGGCCTCTCGTAGAAGGCGTTGTAAGCACTCTCGGCGTTGTCCGCCGCGTAATCGACGGCCATGGTGTCGTACTCGCGGGCGCTGCGCTCGGAGTCGCTCATGACGCGTATCCTGCCAGGCCGTCGGTCGCACGCGCTGACGCACAGCTGGCCCGGGAAACGCTTCGGTGCGATGCTGTACGCGTGAGCGGCGCCATGATCAGCATTCCCACCGGAGAGCTTCCCATGTACCTGGCCACGCCAACTGGCGAGGGTCCCTGGCCTGGAGTAGTCGTCATCCACGATGTCCTCGGGATGACCCAGGACCTGCGGAATCAGGCCGACTGGCTCGCGAGGGAGGGATACCTAGCTGCAGCACCGGATCTCTTCCACGGGAGAGGGAAGCTGGCCAGCATGATCTCGGTCATGCGCGACGTGCGCGCCGAAAGGGGCAGGTCTTACGACGACATCGAGGCGGCCCGTGCCTCGCTCGGAGCGCGCAACGACTGCACAGGCGCGACAGGCGTGATCGGCTTTTGCATGGGCGGCGGATTGGCTCTGATGCTGGCTCCCAGGCAAGGGTTCTCCGTGTCGAGCGTCAACTACGGCACCGCCCCGAAAAGGGCATACACGTCAGAGTTCCTGACGCGGGCCTGTCCTGTCGTCGGAAGCTACGGCGGCCGAGATCGAGCGCTGCGGGGCGCGGCCGAACGCCTCGACAAGGCGTTGACGGCGGTCGGGGTCGAGCACGATGTCAAGGAGTACCCCGCTGCCGGGCACGGCTTCCTCAACGACCACGAAGCGGCCGGGGACGCACCCTCAGCTTTCAGGTTCTGGGGGAAACTCACCGGTGACGGCTATCACGAGGCGTCTGCGCAAGACGCCCGCCGCTGCATCATCGCTTTTTTCGACGCCCACTTGAAAAAGTGACGCCGGCGACGTTGCACTGTTGACGCGGCGAGCTCTCAGATGGTCGCGATCTGGGCCGTGGGCTCGTAGCTCGAGGCCGGGAGCACAGCCGGCCAGAAGCCGCCGACGACTGCGCAGCACCCGGCGACAAGGAGCGTGAGGGCGATCGAGTGGGTGAGCAGCGCACCTGCGATCGCGGCGCCGATCGGGCTCCCGACGAAGTTGAGGTTCATCGAGACGGCGAACGCCCGGCCGAACCACGACGGATCGGTCGCGCGCTGGCGAAGCGAGAACATGGCTACGGTGAGCGGCCCGTTGGCGATGCCGATGACGGCGGCCAGCGCGACGAGGACGATCTCGTGGCGGTCGAATGCCAGGAGCCCGAACGCTCCCGCCGTCGTCATGCACGAGGTCGCCAGCAGGCGCTTCTCCCGTTTCTCGGTGCCGAAACGGCCGGTGAGCAGTCCCGCGAGGAACCCACCACCCCCCATGACCGCGAACAGCAGGCCGACGGTCGTCGACCCGCCGTGCAGGCCGCGCAGCACTATGAAGGGAATCGCGACCGTCAAGACGCCGCCGCAGACGTTGAAGAGCGTCACCGTCCCGGAGAGCATCCGGAGCACCCGGTTCTGCCACACGTAACCGATCGCGGCCCGGGCGTCGGCGAGCAGCGAAACGGTCGCGGCCGGACGGGACTCAGGCGCGACAAAGCCGATGAGCAGGACCGCGGCGACAAGCATGACAATGGCAGGGAGAAGAAGCGCCGCGCGTGGACCGACGACGGCAACGGCGACACCTGCTACGCCCGGACCGAGGACGTTGGCGACGACGAAGACGCCTGAGTCGGCCGCGTTCGAGCGGTCCCAGAGCGGTCTCGGCACCATCATCGGATAGAGGGACTTGCCGCCGACCCGGCTGAGCGGCGCCGTGATCGATGAGGCCGACACGACAAGCAGCAGCACGAAGGTGGGCAGGATGTGGAGCAGCGAAAGCACCCCGATCGCGGCTATGCACATCGAGCCGAAAAGGTAATCGACCCTCATCAGCCCCACGCGCGAGCCGCGATCCAAGAGCGCGCCGGCGATCGGGCTCACGATGATGCCGGGCACCTGGCTGCACACGATGACGATGCCTGACAGCTCGGCGGAATGGTGGGTCTCGAGGACGAAGAGGACGAGCAGCACGGAGAACATCTGCGTCGCGCTGCGGGCCGCGAGAGTCGAGACGAGCAGCTGCGTGAAGCCGCGCACCTTGAACAGGGCGCGGTAGCTCGTCTCCTCTGTGTCTCCTGCCGGCACGGTCGTCGTGATGGGACAAGGCTAACTAGTCCGTCGGGCGAACCGTTTCATCCTCCTCGCCCTCGCCTGCGCCCGTTTGCCTGCGAGCAACGCCCCGGGCAGCTGAGCTAATAGCCGGCGATGGTGGTAGTGGTCGTGGCGCCGCCACTGGCGACACTTTTCACGGGAGTGCCGGAGTTGGTCTTCGCCGCCGCGTGCACTAGGTACCAAGTGCCTCCAAAGGCCACGATGTTCTCGCCGTTCGACTTCCCCGGTCCCGAGTCACCGACGAAGGTGTAGACCGGCCATCCGTTGTAGGTGACCTGCCACTTGGACCCTCTCGTGACGTGGGAGACCTTGCCCTTTACGCCAGAGCCGACAGTGATCTCGGCGTTCTTGGCAACGAGCAGCGGCGGCCAGCCCGCGACGCACGAGGCGCTCGTGCAGTGCAGCGTGCCCTTCGACTCTGTGCTGAGCACGTAGAGCGAGAAACCGGCCGAGTCCGCCAGCACCTCGCCGTACTTGCCGACCTCGTGCTTTTGAAGCACCGAGCTCGAGCTCGAACGCTTGGCTTGCTGTGCCCCGGCGAACAAGGGCACGGCGAACATCCCGCCGATTGCCGTGGCCGCGATCACGCCCGCGGTCGCGACGCGCAGGCGTCGCCTCGTTGTTGGGCCCGACGAAGTTGTCTTCACGCGATTCCTCCCCATAGCTAGCTCTGGTCGCGAGGTAATACGGGGCACGTACCTGGATGGATTGCCGGATATCGCGAACCGCGTGCGTCACGACTGGGGAGATCGACGAACCACGCCGAGCACACGAGCTGGGCCCACGCCAGCGGATGCCGCGGCGGACCTCAGATCTCGATGGCGTCGAGGTAGGTGACCTTCGAGCCGAGGTTGCCGGCGCGCACGACGGTGTGCTTTTCGAACTCGGCCACGAGGATCCGGTAGGGCACGGTGCCGCGAGCCTTGGGGAGCGTCACCGTGCCAGTCCAGACCGTGTTGGCCGCGCTCGAGCTCGTGACGGTGAGCAGCGTGCCGTCCGGCTGAGCCGGATCGATGATCCATTGCAGGTCCGGGTCGCTCGTCTCGACTGTCTTCAGCTGCAGGTACGCCCGCATCGTGTCGGGCGTGCCGCTGTTCGCGGTCGCGAGGTAGCCCGGTCCGAGCACCTCCACGGTGACCTCCGTGTCGGATGGGTACGTCAGGCCCATCGACCGGTCGGGGGTGAGCTGGATGAAGTCGGCCTGCACAACACGGGAGAGCTCGATGCCGGGTAGCGAGGCGGGCTGGTAGCGCACGAGCGCCAGCTTCACGAACGGGAAGTACGACTGGCCTGCGCCGATGGAGATGTCCGCGAACCACAAGCGCCGGTCCTTGTCCCAGCCGACCTCGTGGCCGGCGACATCCACCCAGGGAAACAGGCCCGTTTGCTCCTCGAGCAGGAGCCCGGTCCCCTTGTGGGTGGCGAGCGGGAAGCTGCTCACCTGCGCCGTCCCGACCGGGCTGGCAGAGAAGACCGGATCGGAGCCGAAGCCGCTCACCAAAGGCTGCAGGCGCGTCGGCAGGCTGCCGATCGCCACGTTCGAGACGACAACCCCGAGGAGCTCGCCGATCCCGCTCTGGAACCACGGTCGCCCGAGATAGACGCGCAGCACGTTGCCGACCCGGCTGGAGCTCGGCGAGCTCGCCGACGCTTGGGTGACCCAGTTCCACGCCGGAATGAGATAGCGCACGTCCGGTGCAGGCGGCCGCGCCGTGCTCGGGATCGACTTGAGGTAGCCGAACACCGTGGGCGGGTGGGCGTCCTTTTCGAGGCTCGAGCGGGTGACGGGAGGAGCCACGAACTGCACCGACACCGAGGCGTTGTCCGGAATGGACCCGGTCGCGATGCGGGCGATGGAGCCGGCCGTGTCGTCCTCGGTGAAGTCGACCCCGGAACGGTAGATCGTCGCAGTGTCGTCCGCGGCCCGAACGTCGACGGTTCCGGGTGCGAAACCCACCGTCGAGCAGACGACCGCGGTCGTGCCCGTGAGCGTCTCGGTGACGACCTCGGTGAAGTACTCGAGGAACCTTGTCGTCGCTATGGCGCTGTAGAAGACCTCGTGGTGCTTGGTGTCACCGAAGTCGTGGCGGATCTTGTCGAGGGTGATGGCATTGCTCTGCCCGAGCGAGAGCGGGATCTCGTCGACGCGCGATGTCTTGTCGAGGAGCACGGCGCCCTGCTCACTCAGGCCGTTGTCGTAGGGATCGGCCCAAGCGGCGAGCACGTCGACGCGGATCGTGCTCTGGGCGTCAGCTCGGGCATCACCGCTCAAAAGGGCGTAGGTGGCACCGTACGGTCGGATGACGGTGAGCTTCTCGATGACGGGCGGTGTCAACGGCTGACGGACGGCGTGGACGATCACGAGCTCGCGATAGGGCGTGAACATGTAGTGGAGCCGGTCGAGGATCAAGGCCTCCAAGACGGGCGTCGCCTTGCCCTCGTCCACGATCCACTGCCACAGTGCCATCAACTCGAGGTCCGCCGGTGCGATGTACGAGCTGATCAACACGGGCGTGATCGATGCCTTCGGCGCCTTCACGCTGATCACCCCGTCGAGGTCTTGCACAGCAGGCAAGAGGGGGGCGCCCACCCCGGCACTGACAACGAGGCGGACGGCGCGGCGCGACGGCCAGGCACCGACCGAGTCGAACGGCAAGCGCACGACGGCGCCGGGCCTCCCGGGAAGGTTGAGCAGCGACACGCCCCGCGAGAGGACGTCAGGAAGGTAGGGAACGCCGAAGGGCGTGGCGCTCGCTCCGGGCGGGTAGAAGACCCACTCGTTCTTCCCGTTGAGCGGCTGTGTGTCGATCTGGCCGCCGTAGAGCTTGCGGACCGAGAGCGACTTGTAGGTGAGGCCGTCCCGGTCGGCGATGAGCGCGTAGCTCGAAGGGTCCGGGTGGCCGTCGGGACCGTCGAGGACGCCGTGGGTCTCCGCCATGTCCTCGCCCGTGGAAGGCGGAGCGATGTGGCGCTCGCATGCCACGATGCTCGGGTCGTCGTCGGGGACGTCGTAGTTGGAGCGGATCACGAGGTTCTCGAGGTGCTCACCTGGCGTCCGGGGCGCGGTCGGGACGAGGACGGGCGAGGGGACGGGCTCGAAACGGCGATAGGTCACCTCGCCCGTGGCCCAGGTGAAGGGCCCCGATTCGCTGAACGGGACGCTGTTGCCAGCGAGGTCGACGGCCCGGGCGCGGAAGCGGTAGGTGCTGCCGAACCGCAGCGTCGGCAGCGTTCCCGGCGTCGCCGCGTAGTCGACACGGACCTGAAGGTTGCCGTTGGCCGGGTTCGCCCCGTCTGGCTCGAGTCCGTCCGAGGGGACGTCCGACAGGTGCTTGCCGGGCCGGGCGCCGACGAGGCTCCATCCTGCCCATCTCATCAGGTACTCCGGCACGTACACGGGCGGGTCCGGTGCACCCGGGCTGGCAGCCTGGGTCGTCGCGGGCTCGACCCAGCCCTCGTCGCCGTCGGGTACGGGCACAATCGTCGGCGGCGACCCGATGCCGTAGCCGCCGAGCCCCGGGTCCTTCGCCCCCGTGCGGGCACAGAGCTGGAACCAGCGGCCCCGTGTCTTCGACCACACGTCGACCCTGTAGCCCTGTGCCATGTCTTCGAAGTAGAGCTTGACCAGCCCGGGCGGGGTCGCCTCGATGGCGGAGTTGAAAGTGTCGTTGTTCCGCCAATTCTTATAGAGCGACAGGGCGTTGCCGGTCTTGGCCACCGAGAGGCCGGCTGAGCGCAGCGACGGCACCGCGTAGTGCGTCGGCGTGTCCGCCGCGGCCATCTCGGTGTTGGCGTGCTCGATGCCCTGGACGAAGTTGAACGTCTTCAGCGTCGCCCCGTCCAGGTCGAGTTCGACAACCTCGTAGTCCGGGTCGGAAAAGCGCACGAATCCCGAGGTGATCTCCGGGTCGGTGGGCCTGTGGGCGGGGATCCACTCGGCCGCATTGGTCATCGTCACGGGCTTGACGTCCGTGCTCAGCCGGGGCCCGCTCGGGCGCGACAGCTTCGGCTTCCAGCGCGGGATCACCGACACCTCGACGACGCCCGACAGCCCACTCGGGCGCGTGAGCTCGATCTCGTAGACGAGCCCGAAGAGGCGGAGCAGGGGCGGGTGACGCCCGAGGAGCGAGACGGCCTGATGGAAGTCGAACTGCGGGACGGGGGGAGGGGGCGTGTCGCTGTACTTCTGGCCCTTTTTCGGCTTGGTGAGCGGTTGCAGGAACAGGTAGTTCTGCGTGAGGTCGGTCGCCGGTTGCGGACCCGCCCCCGGTGAGATCGGGCCGCCTCCCTTCGGGAACATCGACTTCACCCGGTCAATCTGGTAGTTGAGGTCCCGGTTGGTGAGCGGCAAGCGGCCGAAGCTGCTGGCGTCGCTCGTCAGGAGCTGGAAGCTCGGCCAGCCCCCGACGGGTTCGGTGTTGGCGAGGGCCGCATAGGCGTTCTGGAAGAATTGGCGCACGAAACCGGCCGGGTAGCTGTAGAGCGGGGACCCGGTCGGGCTCTTGTACTCGTAGGGGTCTACCGGGGTCGAAGAGGGGAAGAGGGCCTGCCAAGGCGGCAACGACGGTGCCGCGCTCACGATGTCGGCGTCGTAGGTGCTGGTCCCGATCTTGACCTTGAAGCTGACCTTTGTCCCCGGCCAGGCCTCCCAGTCGGGGAACTCCGTCAGCGTCGACACCGCGTTGCCGTTCGGGAACAGCTGAGGCCCGACGTGCACCGAGACCTGCAGCTTGCCGGCCGCCGTCCCGTGCGGACAGGCGGTCCAGAGCACCCGTTGCGTCGTCGTCATGCGAAGGCCTCGCAGTAGGTTGTCCAGTTCTTCTCCGTCAGGGCCTGTTTGAAGTCGGGATCACCGCTCCCGCCGATGGTCTTCTGCATGGTCACGCCAACCGACACGCTCACGAACAGCACGCTGACTGAGACCGAGACGGTCGCAGTGCCGTAGGCCTTGCCGGGATCGAGATAGGTGAGCCCGAGGTAGAACTCCATCGAGATCGAGATGATCCCGAGCACCGACAGATTGCCGTCGGCGCGCAGGAACCCGGTGAGCTGCACCTGTTTCGTGGGCACGGTCTGGAGCGAGAAGTAGATGCCGGCCATTATCGAGACGCCGCCACTGGCGACGCCGAGATCGACCGACAGGTCGGCGCCGAACTCGAGCGAGACCTCGATCAGCTCGATCCCGTCCGCCCCTATGCCGAGGGAGAAGAAGCCGCCGCCACCGAACAGGTCGATGGTGAGGATGAACGGGTTGTCCCTCGAGGAAAGGCCGAAGCGGACCCGCACCGGGGTCCCGTCGAAGGGGATGTTGACCCCGGCGGAAAGTGCGAGGTTCTGGAGCGAGAAGACACCGACCCCGACATCGGGGAGGGCGAGCGAGTAGCTGGCGTTGACCCCCCCGTCGGTGACCGATATCGAGGGCCCGCCGAGGGAGCTCAACAGGTCTTCGAGGTCTTGGATGAACTTGAGGGGGCCTTCGAACTCGACCGAGTTGATGTCCGGCTGGATCGATGTCTTGGCGCCGGTCTTGGAGTCGAAGGTGAAGGAGTTGAACGTGATCGCGATGTACGGAGCGGCCTTCCCGAAAAGCACGAGCTGGAAGTTGGTGAGATCCCCGTGGATCGAGTAGGTCGTCTGGCTCGGATTGGCGATCGGGGTGTAGATCTCGGCGTGGATGGTCAGGCCGCTGCCATCTTGCGGCTGGAAGAAACCGGGCGTGTCCCCCGTCACCGTCGGGGTCCAGTCGATCTTCACGTCGAGAGCCGTGGGGGGCTTCGTGTCGTCGTCGTCCGGATAGATGACCTTGTCGGAGATCTGCGGGGCCTGGCCGTTGGCGGTCGCCTCGTCCGGGTCCGCGGGCAGGATGATGTCCGCCACCGATATGGCGCCGAGCAGCTTGCCCGTGTCGCCGGAGAGCATGTTGAAGTACTTGGACGGGACGAACTTCCCGGCGAGCAGGTCGTTGAGGTCACCGCCGACGGGACCGAGGTCGCGGGCGATCCCGCTCACGTCGAAGTTGGGCGTGGCCATCCCGCCTACGAGGTTGGGCGGGAACGAGAGCCCGGGCGCGTTCTGCGTCACCTGCAGGTACACCTCGGTCACGCCGCTCTGGAACCCGTGGCTCAGGTAGTTCGAATGTATGGACACGCTCGGGCTCGGCAACGGCGTGGCGCCGGCGCCAACGATCTGCTCCGCCCCGGGCAGCCTGACCGCCGCCGAGTCGAGCCCGGGATAGACGTTGGCCCTTTGGTTCTCGGCGACGAAGGCAGTAAGGCCATAGCTGTTGACGTGCTGGGCCGTCGACCCTGGGGTTCCGCCCACGGTGTCGGCAAAGGCGAAGAGCGAGCCGCCGAAGGAGGGCGATCTGCGGCTGGCGGCGGCCGCGCTGTAGGCGGTGGCTACCTGCTTCATGTCGGCCGACCCCTGCACGAAGGTGGACGACACCCAGATGACCCCGGTCGTGAAGTCGGCGTCTCTCCCCTCTGTGTCGGTGCCGACGAAGGAGAATGCGACGTCCTCGCCGCCGCTGCGCACCCAGAGCACGTCGTCGGTCGAGAAGTAGGTCCCGGGAGTAGACGTCGGGACTTGAATGGCCTTGTCGGCCTTGTAGTCGAAGTCGATCGGCGGAGTCGCCACGGTCTTCACGAGAAGGCTCCGGATCGGGTTGCCCCTTCCGCCGTTGGGCTCGTCAGGATCGCCCGTGTAGGTGATCTGAGGCTCTTTCACGGCGATGTACTGCTTTTGCACGAGGTAGGCGACAGCCTCGCCGTTCGCGTTGACCTGGATCTCCCGGTCGGAAATTATGATCCTGCTGGCGCGGTTGCCCCAGGGGAACAGGTAGCCGGTGATGACGACACGCACGTAGCTGTCCCGCCCGATCGAAGCTCGGTGCCACCAGGCGGAAAGGTCGACGGGCGAGTTGGGGCCCGGGTTCCACGAGCCCTGGATATTGACCGACGCCCCCAGGGCAGAGAGCAGGAGCAGGTCGACGTCGAGCGGGGCGTCGCCGGCCGACGTGCCGGTGGTCAGGCTCACGATGTCGATGCGGTTCTCCGGGAGGAGGGACATGAGCCACGGGTCGCCGGGGAGCGCCGCAAGAGCCGTGCCGGGGTAGCCCGGGGCCCAGAAGGCCTTGAGATGCGGGGTGACCACGGGTGGCTCGAAGGCGCCGGCTCCGAGGCGGGTGTGCCAGAGCTCGGTGAGCTTGTTGAATGTGACGGGACCCACCGAGTGGTGCCAGGTACCGTGCTCGAGCGGCGTGAGCCAGAGCTGCCAGGGAATCTCGAGGGCGGTATGGAGGGGATCAGGCGCAGCCGGCGAGCCGGAGCTCGAGGTTGCGACCGGCACGAGCTCGGGTGTCGCCTTCGACCAGTCCAGCAGCCCCGCCATCGTGTAGGGAACCGTCGCCGTCCCCGGCAGCTCGAAGGCGAGCCAGCTGAAGCCGGCGAGGGCGCCCCTCATCGGCGTGGTCGGCCAGGTGGTCGCGCCCGGAGTGTAAGCCACGCACTCCTCGCCGAGGTGCTGGGACGGGAACACGACGACCATGTACATCGGCAGCTTGGTTTTCTCGGCGACGATCTCGGTCTGGCCGGCGGTGACGACGGCCTTGGCGTTGTAGAACTCGAAGCCCAGGTACACCATGTCCGTCGTCCTGATGGCCTGGAAGGCGAGGCTCGGCGTGGCCGAGTCGGTGAGCGCGGCACGCAATGCCTCTGGCAGCGATCGGGCGTGGGGGAGGTACGGCCTCGTCGCGACGAGGGCGTACTTGGTCGAGGGTGCCGGGGTTGCCAGCATGCGCGGGCCGATGGCAGCGCCCGCAGCTGCCCCGCCGATCAGCTTGAGGGCCGAGCGGCGATCTATCTCGTGCCGAGGGCTGCTCACGTTGCCCGCGTCTCCCCCCTAGGCGTGGTCTCGTTCTGTGAGCGCCTCGCCACTCTGAGTATACGAGCGGCGTCAAGTGGCCCAGAGCAGGCTTGCCTGGGAAGGGGTAGACGTCCAGCCCGATTTCCTCGGGCCGCTAGGGCGGGTCAAAGCGGCCGCCCACTCTGGGACGGAGCCGACTAGTCCACCTGCTCGGCGGCGAGCTTGGCCCCCGCCCTGAACGCCTCCTCGTTGATCGGGATCATGGCGCACTTTTCTTTCAGCGCGGCACAGAGGGCCGTGAGGAACGTCTCCTCGGGAAAGACCTTCGTCGCTCCCTGGAGGGCGCCGAGGGCGACCACGTTCTTCACCAGGGCGGCACCGAGGTCCCGGGCCACGGCGGCAAAGGGCACCGCCACCGTCCTCACCCCGGCGGCGAGATCGTCGGGCGGGGCGCTGATGACGGAACTGTCGTAGACGACCATCCCACCGGGTCGCACGCTCGGGCCGAACCTGGCGAGGCTGGGAGCGTTGAAGGCCACGAGCACGTGGGGACTCGGCGCAGCCGGCGACAGCACCTCCTTCAGGGCCACATGGACGTCGGCGTGCGACGTTCCGCCGCGAGACTCGGGGCCATAGCTCGGGATGTGGGTCGAGTCGTAGCCTTCGTTGATCGCGCTACGGGTGAGGATCATGGCTGCGGTCTGGGCGCCGTCACCACCAGAGCCGGCCAGCTTGAAGCTGACGTCCTCGGGGTCGATATGGGTCGGGAACCCTTCGGCGAAGCGAGGTGGGCGCTCGGTGGTCGTGTCCAGCGCTCTCAGGGCAAGCTCGGGGTCGAAGCTCGCCGTCGGGATGACAGGGAAGGCCGCCCCGTCGGTGGTGTCCTTTTTCACCCCGAGCGGGAAGACCGGCACCATGTTGTCCCTCACCCAGTCCTCGGCTGCTTCGGGCTCGAGGCCCAGATGGACCGGGCACTCGGAGAGAACCTCGATGAAAGCGAAGCCGGTGCCGACGACCTGCAACTCGAGTGCCTTTTTGATGGCGCGCTTGGCGTGTGTCCGCCGCCTGTTGTCATAGAGCGCGACCCGTTCAACGAAGACGGGCCCGTCCAGGCCCGAGATCAGTTCGGCCATCTTCGTCGGCTGGCCGGCCAACAGCGTCCGGCCCGTTGGCGTGGTGGTCGTTCGCTGGCCGATGAGGGTCGTAGGAGCCATCTGGCCGCCGGTCATCCCGTAGATGGCGTTGTTGATGAAGATGACCGTGATCGGGATCCCCAGCTGTGCCGTGCTCACGATCTCGGCCAGGCCGATGGAGGCGAGGTCGCCGTCGCCCTGATAGCAGACCACGATCGAGTCGGGGTTCGCCGCCTTGTGGCCCATGGCCACGGCCGGGGCGCGCCCGTGCGGGGCCTGAGAGTTGCCGACGTCGAAGTAGTAGTACATGAACACCGAGCAGCCGACCGGCGAGACGAGGACGGTGCGATCCTGGACTCCGAGCTCGTCGATCGCTTCGGCCAGGTACTTCTGCGCCAGGCCGTGCCCGCATCCGGGACAGTACGTCGTCGAGTGGGCGTTGACGCCTTCCCCATGGCGCTCGAAGTCGCGGTAGAAGACCGAGGTCGGCATCAGCGCACCTCCTCCAGGCTCAGCACGTGCTCGACGATCTCGTCCTGGGACGGGAGGATCCCACCCATGCGGCGGACGTGGCTCATCGGGGCGGGCAAGTGGACATCGGCGTGGCTGAGTGCCAGCCGGAGTTCGTCTTCCAGCTGCCCGCTGCTCGCCTCTACGACGACGAGGCGCCTCGCTCGGTCAACAAGAGGGCGGAGGGCCTCGATCGGGAAGGGCCACAGAGTGATGGGGCGGAAGAGCCCTACCTTGAGGCCCTTTTCCCGTAGCTCCTTGACGGCGCCCTTGGCCAGTTGCGAGGGCGTGTTGCACGCCACGAGGAGGATCTCGGCGTCCTCGCAGCGATAGAGATCGGATCGCTGCTCCGCGGCGGTCATCCGGGCGTACTTCTCGTTCAGGTGGATGTTGTGCCGCTCGAGGTCCACCTCCGAAAGGTGCATAGAGCAGATCAGGTTGCCCCGGTGCGAGCGGTCGCCGAACACGGCCCACTCGGGGATCCCCGGTCTCACCATCTCGCGTGGCAGCCGCACCTTCCCGGACATCTGGCCGAGATAACCGTCGCCGACGATCACGACCGGGTTGCGGTACTTGAAGGCGAGCTCGAAAGAGACCATGGCGATGTCCAGCATTTCCTGCGGCGTCGCCGGGGCCAGGACGATGGCGTGGGTGTTGCCGTGCCCGAGACCGCGACAGACAAGCTTGATGTCCGCCTGCTCGGGCCCGATGCTGCCCAGGCCCGGCCCGCCGCGCATGATGTTCACGAACACCGCCGGAACCTCCGCCCCGATCATGTACGAGATCCCCTCCAGCATGAGGCTGAAGCCCGGAGAGCTGGTGAAGGTCATGCAGCGCTTACCGGCGCCGCCGGCGCCGTACATCATGTTGACGGTCGCAACCTCGCTGACCGCCTGGACGAAGACGCCATCGAGCTTGGGGAGCACTTTCGCCATCAGCTCGGCGCCCTCGGTCGAGGGGGTGATCGGGTAGCCGAACACATGGCGGCAGCCGGCAAGCAGGGCGCCGACCGCCACCGCGTACGTCCCCTTGACGATGAGAGGCTCACGCTCGGGCAACGAGACCGTGGTGTCCGGCCGGGGCTCCGGCGTCGGTGCCTCTGAGGGCCGCGGGCCGAGGACCGTGGCGGGGTCGAGCAGCTCGAAAGCCTCGTCGTCGCCTTGCGGGCGGAGACCGTACGGCTCCGGGCAGGCGTCGATGCACAGGTCGCAGCCGTTGCATCTCGTCAGGTCGAGAACGATCGGGACCAGCCCCGTCTCCGGGTTGATCTCAGTACCGATCGAGATGCAGCCCTTGGGGCACGAACTGATGCAGCGCCCGCAACCCTTGCAGAAGTCCGGCACGACGAAGGGCTTGGGCCGCTCAGCCACACTGGTCATGGAGTCACCTCCAAAGAAGCCGGCATCGTGCTTCGCAGATGCTTGCGGCACTCACACGGGACAAGAACGCTGTCACCTGTTCCATCTTCGACCTGCGGGCCAAGGCCGACTAGGCCCGAAAGACTCTTTCCGTCGCCTTCGGCCTGCCGAAAGACCCTTCTCGGGGCTTAGCCGAGTGACGTTCGACCCTAGAGCCCTGGTGGCGACTGAACGAGACTGGAGGGGTGGAACTCCACGGCCTCGAGGAGGCCGACGCCGAGTCCGAGCAGCGCCTCGACGCCGCGCTGGCGGACCGGCTGAACGCGACGCAGGAGGCGCTGGACGCGTTCTTACGTCCTCGGGCGATCGCCGTGGTCGGGGCGAGCTCTGATCCGAACACGATCGCGGGCATGCTCTTCGCCAACCTGGTCGCGAGCCACTTCGACGGGACCGTGTTGCCGGTGAACAAGAGACATCCGGCGGTGCAAGGCATCGTTTCTTACCCTGAGCTGGCCTCTTGCCCTGTCGTCCCCGATCTTGTCGTCGTCTGCGTGCCGGCGTCCGCCGCTGCCGGAGTGGTCGCCGAGGCCGGTGATCTCGGTGTCAAGGCGGTCTGCGTCATCTCAGCCGGGTTCGCGGAGACGGGCACAGACGGGACCGCTCTCCAGGCCGATGTGGTGCAGGCGGCTGCCGCCCGCGGCGTGAGGCTCGTCGGGCCGAACTGCACGGGGATACTCAGCGGCAACGGCGGCGCACGGTTCAACGCCACCTTCAGCCGCACCGTCCCCCCACCAGGGCGGACGGCCCTGCTCACCCAGTCGGGCGCGTTCGGGCTCGCCGTGCTCGAGGCGGCAGAGGCGCGCGGGCTTGGGATCGGGGCCTTCGTGTCGGTGGGCAACAGTGCCGACATCGCCAGCAACGACCTGCTCGTGTACTGGGACCGGGACCCCGCCACCGACCTCGTCCTGCTTTACCTGGAGTCGGTCCAGGACCCGCGGTGGTTCATCCGGATAGCCCGCAGGGTCGCCAGGCGGGTTCCCATCGTGGCGGTGAAGGCGGGCCGGACAGAGGCCGGGCGTCGGGGGGCGGCGTCGCACACCGCGGCGCTGGCCGCCGGCGACGCCGCGGTGGACGCCTTGCTCCAGCAGGCGGGCGTGATCCGCGCCGAGTCCATGGAGGAGATGCTCGACCTCGCCACCGTGTTGAGCTCGCAGCGGCGCTTCGGGGGCCGTCGAGTGGCCGTCTTGACAAACGGGGGCGGACCAGGCGTTCTCGCCGCAGACGCCTGCGAGAGCAACGGTCTAGTCGTGCCCGAGCTCAGCGAGCTCACGGCGGCGCGCCTCAGGTCCTTGCTCCCTCCGGAGGCGAGCGTGGCCAACCCTGTCGACATGATCGCCAGCGCCACCGCCCAGCAGTACGGCCAGGCGGTCCGCATCCTCGGGGCTGCACCAGAGATCGACGCCCTGATCGTCATGTTCAACACACCGCTGCTCACTCGCGCCTCGGATGTGGCCGCCGAGCTCGTCGCGGCCCGGAACGAGCGCAGCCGGAGCGAGCCCGGCAGGGACGTGCCCCTGGTCGCGGTGTTCATGAACAGGGAGGGCCCGCCTCCGGTCCTGCGCGAGGCTGGCATCGCCTCGTTCACCTTCCCGGAGAACGCGGCACGCGCCCTCGGCCGTTGCGTCGCATGGCAAGAGCGGCGGGCGCGACCGGTTGGCAGGGTTCTCCGGCCGGAGGTCGACGCCCGTCGCGTTCGCCGCCTCCTGGCCGATGCCGGTCGCAGCGCAACCGACGGCTGGCTGGACCCGCTCGACGCCCAGGCCCTGCTCGACGCCTATGGCATCGCGGTGCCCCGCGTCTTTCGCGTGCGCACTCCGGCCGAGGCGGAGGCGGCCCAAGCCGAGCTCGGGCGCACCGCAGTCGTCAAGCTCGCCGTCGCCATCCACAAGAGCGACGTCGGCGGGGTGCGGCTCGGGGTCTCGACGCCCGCAGCAGCGGCAGACGCGGTCCGGACGATTCGCACCGACCTGGAGTGCGCCGGGTTAGGCGCGGTCGCGGCCGAGTTCCTCGTGCAAGAGCAGATCGACTCCGGCCAGGAGATGATCGTGGGCGTCAACCGTGACCGGCTGCTCGGGCCAGTCGTCATGGTCGGCCTCGGTGGCAGGCTCGTCGAGGTGCTGGGCGACGTCGCTGTCCGGATCGCGCCGCTCACCGACGCCGACGTCGAGGAGATGCTGCATTCGCTCAAGTCGTACCGGCTGCTGACCGGCTATCGGGGGGCGCCGGCCCTCGATGTCGACGCCCTGAGCCAGGTGCTGCACCGGGTCTCTGCGCTTGTCGACGATCTGGCGGAGATCGCCGAGATGGACCTCAATCCGGTGTTCGTCCTCGAGAAAGGAGCAGTGGCGGCCGATGTGCGCATTCGTGTTGCCGGCACTGCCGCATCCCCGTGACAGGGGCAGGGCACAGGTAACGGCCGCCCGTCCGGCCACCCTTGCTGCGGGACCGGCCGAGCCCGAGACGGCGAGGCTAGGTGCGGGTGGTCGAGGTCGGGCGTAGGACGCCGTCGGTGTAGGTCCATACCGTCGTGGCCCGGATACTCGGGCAGCAGGTTCCATCACCGGAGGCGTACCAAAGCTCGTGCACGGTGATCTTCCCCGGCTGGATCAAGATGCCTTCCGGTTCGCTCTCGAAGTACGGCACGTGCGGCGGCTTGGCGCTGGACGGCTGCTGAGGGACGAGGGTACCGAGCACCCGGAGCGTGCCAGATTCGACCGCGTAGATGACCCATGAGTTATCTATCTGGCCCTCGGCCGTGCCCCCGGTGTTCGTGCACCAGACGTCCAAGGCGGCCACGTCCTGGCTTCCGCTTTGCAGCTCGCCGTACACCACGTCGCGGCCGCCCGAGATCAGCACCTGCTTCGTCCCCGCTTGAACCCCTGGAGGCGCGGTGATGGTCGCTTGACCATGCGTCAGCCGTATCGGCCCTGGAGCACTGCAGACTGAACCGGGAACGGTCACGTTGCGCCAGTCGACTGAGCTGATCTGTACTGCGGCGACTTGGGTGCTACCCGAACTCTGCTCGTTGTCGTAGAGACCCCGTTGGTTGTTGTCGAGACTCTCTTCTCGGTGGTCGTTGTGGAGACTCTCTTCTGGGTCGTGGAGGTGACGCTCTGAGGGGTACCGCCACAGGCAGTAACCGTCAGCGCCATGACCCCGATCGTGATCATGGCGAGCTTGCGCATGGTGATCATCGTGCCATGAAGTCCTCGTCGCGAAGGCTACGCGAGCAGGACGACGCCGAGGCGTGAGGGCCGGACCAGCAGCTCCTATGGGCCGATCTTCAAACGGGCCGTGAGGCCGGACACGCCGTTCGGTGTGTCTCCCCCGCCCGTGAGCGTCGCGGTGCCGCTCACCGCCTGGCTGCCCACTTTTCCCCTGAAGGGCATGATCCAGGCTGTTGCCGTGAGCGCCCCGCCCACTGTGCGGCCGCTCATGGAGACCGAGCCGATTCTTCCCGTCATCCGGAACGAGATTCTCGCCACGGCAGGAGAGGAGACGACACAACCATTGAACACATAGGAGGTGCCGTTGTACTTCCCGCCGTAAGTGAAGGTCGTCCCGATGTCATTTGGGCTGTCCGTCGGGCAGAGCTTCGCCGAGATCGATGGATCGGTCTTTTCGAAGTTCCCCTTCAACGGCTTGCCGGCGAAGGTTCCCGAGAACGAGGAGCTGCCACCGCCTCGGAACTGCACCTTGAGCACCACTGTCTGAGGACCCGTCGGCAACAGGCGTCTCATGAGTGCCTGAGCGACGCCGGAGCCGAGCGAGGTCACGATGAGCGACGCACAGACCAAGACGGCCGACGCGACCCCAGCGGCTCTCACCCGAGAGGTCCGACCCTCTCGGTTCTCCACATCGAACACCTCATCCGCCCTTTCGCAAATCCCGCCTGAATTGCTATTAAGACGATATCTGAGGCGACGCCCCCATCGTGCCACCCCGGCCTGAGCTGACCGAGCTGACATTCGGCAGTTCTGTCGACCTTGTTGTCCGCCGGCTGCTCGCGCTGCTCGTGGCACTCACAGGCACGCGTTGCGACCGGCGGCCGCCAACCCGGGCCGTGGTGGCGTGTGGGGCCGCGATTGGGAATCCCGGTGCCGCTCTTTGAGTTGCACACTCTTTACGGGTCAAAAGAGAGGCAGGGAACGAGCAGCGGTGACTGTGAACTCCATCACCGGCTCGATCGCCGGAGCGCGGCTGGTGCGGCGCCGTGTCTGACGACCACGAGTTCGCGCTCCTCGCAGAGTCCTTACGAAACGAGGGCTTAGGCCGACGAGTTGTCCTGGTCGACAAGCTGAGGCGCTGTCTCTGGCTGATCGCCGGCATCCTCGGTCTGCTGGCGCTGGCCGTGATGCTCGCGCTCACCGGCACGATGTCGATCGTGATCACGCTGGTCGCCGTGGGCCTGGTCATATACGAGGTGGTACGGGTAGGGCTTCGCGAGCACAGGAGAGACGCTTCGTAGAGCCAGGGCACGGGGGCCAGGCGAATCGTCGGCACGCCGGTGCCGGAATTCATTGTCCGTTCACCGGCTTGTGGCGCCCTCCAGACAAGACATTCATCACTGCGGCGGCGGGCGGCACGAACAAGCGGGACAACGTCTACGGGAGCGAGGTCGCCAACGTCACGGCCCCAACCCAGACGAACGTGACCGGCATCGGCGGCCCCAACCACAGCGTCCTCGAGAACCAACTAACAGTGGCGAGCTCGGCTTGCTAGCAGAAGGTCTTTTCCGCGACCGCCGGCGCCTCGATGACATTGAGCTCGGGCTCGCTCGACACGACCGTCATCGACCCGTTCGCGCGGAACCCTGTGCCGGGGACGTCGCGACCCACCTGATCCCACAGCTCCCGGGCGCGTAGCGCCAATGCGAGCTCGGCCCCTGGGGACCGCCCGCTCACCCAGACGAGACCGAAGTTGCGAACCGAGGCCCCTCGGGGTCGCTCGTAGCGTTCGAGGTGGACGACGGTGGCGCCCGAGCGCACGGCGAAAACCGCATGCATCGTGCCGAGGATGCCACCACCCACCACCACGACACGGGCGGGAGCGGCGCTCACCAGGTCACCTCCGCCAGGCTGTCCCCCAAGATGCGCAGCGCCAAAGCCAAGTCCTCCCTGGAGATCGTGAGAGGTGGGGAAAGTGTCAACACGCTGCCCATAGTCGTCTTGAAGGACAAACCACGCTCCAGAGCTGCGTACAGCACCCGGTCGGCCTCGTCGATCGCCGGCGCGCCCTCGGGCGTCACCAGCTCTACGCCCACCAGCAGCCCCGCCCCGCGGACGTCCCCGATGATGCGCAGATGACCGGCCATCGCCCGCAACTCGGAGACCAGGTACTCCCCCATCTCGGCCGCCCTGGACACGAGGTGTTCCTCCGCGATCACTTCCAAGGTGGCGAGGGCGGCTGCCGCCAGCACGGGGTTCTTCTCGTGGGTGTAGTGCCCGATGGCCTTGTCGCCCATGACGTCCAGATCGGCCCGGGCCAGCACGGCGGCTATGGGCAGCACCCCGCCGCCAAGGGCCTTGCCCAGCACGAGGATGTCCGGCGAGACGCCCACATGTTCGTGCGCGCAGAAACGCCCGGTCTTTCCCAGCCCAGTCGGGATCTCGTCGAAGATCAAAAGTGCCCCGGTACGCTCGCAGGCCCGGCGGACCTCCTGCCAGAAGTCCGGCGGAGGCAGGTAGGGAACGGCACGGATCGGCTCGGCCACCACGGCCGCGACGTCGCTCTCGCGCTCGAGCACGTACTCGACCATCCGGGCACAAGCCATCCGGCACCGGTCCAGGTCGGGCATCCCGCTCGGCGAGGCGAAGCCGTAGGCGCACCGGTAACAAGCAAAGGGCGGTACGTGCTCGGTGCCGACGAGCAGAGGACCGATCCCGCCCGAGCGGAACAGCGCCTCTCCCCCGACCGAGGCGGCACCGAAGCCGGCGCCGTGGAAGGAGTCCCAGAAGCTGACGGTCTTGAACCTTCCCGTGGCGAGCCGGGCGATCTTGAGGGCGATCTCCACCGCCTCGGAGCCGCCGGGCGCGAACAGCACCTTCCAGGGGCCGCCGGGGACGAGATCGCACAGTGTCTCTGCCAGTGTCACGGCGGGTTCGCAGGTGAACCGGCGCGGGGCGAAGGCCAGGGTGTGCGTCTGAGCTTCGACCGCCGCCAGGACCTTCGGGTGGCCGTAGCCGATGTGATGGACGGAATTGCCGTGGAAGTCGAGATAGCGCCGGCCGTCGGCGTCCTCCAGCCAGGATCCCTCGGCCCTCACGATCGCGCTCAGACAGGGCGTGGACAAGGACTGGTGGACGAAGACGGCCTCGTCGCGCGCCAGCAGGGCCCGCGTGTCCTCGCCCAGGGCGCGCTCGGACCAAGCGACGCGGTTCAGGCTGAGATTGTCATCCCCTTCGCGCTGGTCCGGCGGAGCCACGCGAGTCCGTTCAGCCGCCGGCTGTCAGGGCTTCTCGCCTGCGGCCAGGCGCTCTTCGATCCTGTCCAGGACGGGCAGGACATCGGCGAGGCCGTCCACCACGTAATGAGCACCTGCCGCGAGCAGCCTGTCCGTCGCCGCCTTGGTGAGGCGATGCTGCTCCTCAGCCGGCAACGCGACGTACTCGGCGGCGGGGAGGCCGACCTCGTTGCCGGTGACGGCTACTCCCACCGACCACATGCCCCCGTTCAGTCCCTCCTCGATGTCCACCGCCGTGTCGCCGATCTTGACGACCGCCTCCACCGGGCTGATGGAGAGCTTTATCAGAGCCTGCAGAGCCATGAACGGACCCGGCCGGCCGGCCGGCGTGTCGCCGGCGCAGATGGTGACGTCTGGCTCGTATCCCTGCTCCTTGGCGACCCGGACGACGACGTCCATGACCTCGCGCGGATAGCCCGTGGTCGAGGCGACGGCCATCCCCCGCCCCCTCAAGGCGGCAACCGTCTCGATCACTCCGGGGATCACATCGGAGTGGTGCTCCACCGTCTGCATCTGCAGCGGCAAGAAACGCTGGTAGAGCGTGTCGACATCGGCGTCATCGGGGCGCTTGCCGTGCACCGACTCCCACCTTGCGGCAACCGACTGGTCGCGCGTTATGGCCTGTATGTGCTGCCATTTCGGCGTGCCCATCGGGGCGCGGGCCTCGGCCACGGTGATGGGGACCCCCGTCTCGGCGAACGCCTGCATGAATGTGGCCACCGGGGCCATGCAACCGTAATCAACAGTGGTGCCGGCCCAGTCGAGGACGGCGGCTCTCAGTGGTCCGACGTAGCGGTGAGCATGTTGCGACGACATGGTCAGGCCTCCAGCCTCTCGGTCAGTTTCCGAATCCTCGGATGGGCCGCGATCAGGCCGTAGGGACGGGAGCAAGGTCGTGCACGCCCATCTCGTCCAGGACGGCCGCGATCGTGTCCAACGCGGCCCGCATCTCCGTCTCGCCAAGACGGCCGATGCAGCCCACGCGGAAAGAATCCGCGACCGTCAGCTTGCCGGGATAGATCAAGAACCCCTTGTCGCTCAAGCGCTCATAGAAGTCCCCGAAGTCGAATTTCGGATCAGTCGGCATGTGGAACGTGACGATTATGGGTGCCTGGACCGCTCTCGGCAGCAGGCAACGGAACCCCAGGGCCTCCATGCCATCCACCAACACCTGGTGGTTCCGGGCATAGCGGGCTCCCCGCCCGGCCACTCCGCCCTCAGCCGCGTGCTCGTCGAGGGCTTGCATGAAGGCGGCGACGACGTGGGTGGGCGGCGTGAAGCGCCATTGCCCGTTCTTCTCGAAGCCCTGCCACTGGGCGAACAGGTCCAGGCTCAGAGAATGCGCATTGCCCTTGCACTGCTCCAGCACGTCGCGGCGGATCAAGGCAAAACCCATGCCCGGCACGCCCTCCAGGCACTTGTTGGACGATGCGGCCACGGCGGCAAACGGAACCTGGCGCGCGTCGAGCGGCAGAGCCCCAAAGGCGCTCATGGCGTCGATGATCAAGGGTCGGCCGTGCGCTGCCACGACCTCGGCCACCGCCTCGATCGGGTTGAGGATGCCCGAGGTGGTCTCGCAGTGCACAACTGCCACATGGGTGATGCTCTCGTCGCCGGCCAAGCGCTCGCCCACGGCCTGCGGCTCGACGCACTGGTCCTCACGCCACTCGAGGGCTTCCACGCTACGGCCCATGACGCGGGCGATCTGGACCATGCGCGTGCCGTAGGCGCCGTTCACCAGCACGAGCAGCTTGCCGTCGCGCGGTACCAGGGTCCCGATCGTCGCCTCGACGGTAAAGGTCCCCGATCCCTGGAGCGGGACGCAGACATGGGTCTCCTCGGCGCCCGCCAGGGTGACGAGCCGCTCGCGCATTTCGCGGTTCATGGTGATGAACGCCGTGTCCCGCGAACCCCAGTCACGCAGCATCATCACCCGCCTGACGCTCTCCGAGGTGGTGAGCGGGCCCGGGGTCAGCAAATAAGGAGAGTTCACGGGCACGTACGAACGCTAGTCAACGAGAGACGATCCTGTACATGGAGTAGGCCGGCTCGGCACGACCTTCCGCCCGGCATCAGGCGACCGGTTCTCGCGCAGCGCGATGTGGCGGTCTCAGCGACGGGTCGGGCGGTGGGACCCTGGACAAGGTCCTCGACGTTGAGGCCGCGACCGCGCTCTGGCGTCCCGCTTCCGGCAGCCCGCAGGCGACAAGGGAACGTAGCGGTGGGCGAGCACGACCGCTCAGGCAGCGAGCGGAGGTTTGACGAGCACGGCTGCGGGGTCGGTTCGGCACCCGAAACGGCGATTGGGCCGTTCGCCCGAAAAACCGTTGCTGACTAGGTTCGTCGACTCTGTCAGTACACCATCAGTACACCTGGAATTCATCTGGCGTTTACCTGACAGTTGATGAAGAGTTTCGCTTACATTCGCGAGGACCCCCGTGTACAGTTCGCGGCAGAATCGTAACAACGAGAGAGGAAACCGGAATGGTTCAGCGGGATGAAGGTGTTGTCCGACCGGAAGCAACGGCCTACGACCGAAGGCGCTTTCTCCGTCAGGCGGGACTTGGTGCCGCAGCGATTGCGGCCGGTGGGGTGCTGTTCGATGCGGGCGCCAGCTCGGCAAGCCCGTTCATCTCGAGAGCCGTGCGGGAAGCGGCCACCGCTGCACCCACGATGCCACCGGGCCTTGTCGCCGCAGCGCAGAAAGAAGGCACGCTCAACCTGATCGCCGACCCCTACAACTGGGCGAACTATGGCACCCAGTCGACTCCGAACACCGTAATCGGCGAGTTCTACAACTTGTACAAGATCAACTGCCCTGTGGTGAACCCCGAAGGCTCCTCGGCACAGGAGCTGACCGCGATCCTGTCCTTCAAGGGCACGCCCAAGGATCCCGATGCCGTCGACGTCTCGCCTGAGATTGCCGAGCAGGGCCAGGCAGAAAAGGCTTTTGCGCCCTACAAGGTGCAGACCTGGAACGAGATCCCGAGCGTCATGAAGGACCCGAATGGCGCCTGGTACGGCGACTACTACGGCGTCCAATCCTTCGGCACGAACACCAAGGTTGTGAAGAACCCGCCGACTACCTGGAAGGACCTCCTCAAGCCGGAGTACAAGGGCCAGGTCGCGATCGTCAACAGCCCTGCCGTCGCGGGCGATGCGTT
>JBEKBT010000030.1:0-31414 GCA_050015255.1 Acidimicrobiales bacterium | reverse complement strand
CACGACTCGCCGAACTCGGCCGGCGTCATCATCGATGCCCTGCGGTGCGCCAAGATCGGCCTTGACCGGGGCCTTGCCGGACCGTTGATCGGGCCTTGCGCCTACTTCATGAAGTCGCCACCGGTGCAGTTCCACGACGACGAGGCCTATCGGATGGTCGAGGAGTTCGCGAACAACTCCTGACCCGCCGCAGAACGCGCCAGGTGGCGCCAGCGTGCACTAGCCCAGCCCGGCCCGCTCGTTGTCGCGATCTCGGCAGCCTATGGCGCCAAGGGTGCCGTGATCGGTCCTCTCCTGGCGGAGCGCTTGAGCCTTCCGTTCATCGATCGCGCCATTCCCGCCGCGGTCGCCTCGGAGCTCGCGATCTCTTTCGAAGAGGCGCTTGCTCACGACGACCGGTCTTCCTACGGGGTCGCTCGGGTTCTCGCGATGATGAGCCAGGCAGCCACCCTCTACGGGGTCCAGCGACTTGACTCGAGCGACACCGAAGTTGCGGCGGAGCTGCTGAAGCTTACGACCGAGCTCGTCTTGTGGCGCCTCGCGGCGACGACCGGTGGGGTCGTGCTCGGAAGGGCGTCCACCATCGTCTTGGCGCAGTACCCGAACGCCTTTCGCGTGCGCCTCGACGGTCCCGTCGAGGCCCGGGTCCGCTGGGCCATGACATACGAACAACTCGATGAGGCGGCCGCGCGACGGGCCCAACGGGAAACCGATCGTCTTCGCGCCGCCTACGTCCGCCACCTTTACGGCACGGCGACGACGGATCCCTCGCACTTTCACCTCTATGTCGATGTCACAGCCATCGATATCGGGGCCTGTGTCGACCTGCTCGAAGAGTGGGTCCGACGTCGTCAACCCATCGGCGCCACCAGCAGCGACAAGGACTGAGTCGCACGCGTGTTGGGCGGGTGGCTAGGTAGAGGCAAACCCAGCCCACAGACAGCGAAAAATCGCCCGAGTGGTACGTGCCCGTCGTTCGGGACGACTTGGAGGCGTGCCAGGAGCCGCCGCCCAAGGACCGGCCGCCGGCCTGCATCTTCCAGGTGCCGGACATGGAGTTGCCTGAGACCGAGCCCGCGTAGGTGATTGATTCTGAGCCGACGGTGCCGAAGCGGATAGAGGCTCCTTGGACGGTCCCGTGGATACTCGTGGGTACGTCCTTTAACCCAGAGACCTTAATCGTGCCGCTCAGCTTCTGTCCCGACTGCTGCCACGTCAGCGTGAAGGTGCCGCTGAAAGCGCCACTGTAGCTCCCCAACCATGTTCCTGATAGAGGGCCGTGCTTGGGCGGATGGGCGGTGTGGTAGCGCGTCTGGACTGTCGGGGCCGAAGCCCAAGTGGAGTTGCTCCAACCAGGAGCGACCGCGACAAGCGCGGCCACAGGAAGTGAACGGCCTCCTCGATGGGCATGGCGGCAAGTGATTCGACCAGCAGGTCGGCCGCGCTCAGGTCGTGGTGGCGCGTCATGGTGTTGGGCACGGCCACGCAGGCAAGCCCGGCTGACCGGGCCGATTGAAGGCCGTTGGCCGAGTCCTCCACGGCGATGGCCCGGGCCGGCTCGACGTGCAGCCGGCTGCACGCGTCGAGGTAGAGATCTGGCTCCGGCTTGGCCGCCAGATGACCGTCGGGGCAGCTGACGACGACGAAGTGACTGTCCAGCCCGACGTCTGCCAGGCGGCCTTCGACCCACAACAGCGGCGAGCTCGATGCCACCGCGACGCCCATCCCGAGGCGGTCCGCGCCCTCGATCCACTCTCGGACGCCCGGAAGCGGGCTCAAGTCCTCGAGAAGCAGCTCCTCGTTCCGTTCGATCTGGCGTCGCAGCTCGGCCGCCGGCGAGAGCGGGAGCGCGCTCCGCTCCGCGAGGGTGGCGAAGGGGTCGAAGCCGTGATCGCTCCCGACGCCAGCCGACCACTCCTCGAGCGTGAAGGAACATCCGTAGCGGGCAAACATCTCCACCCAAACCTCGTGGATGATCGGCTCGGTACCGACGATGACGCCGTCAAGGTCGAACACGACCGCATCAAAGGCCCGGTCGCCGTCTTGGGACGCGGAGCGCTCACATGATGGCCCGGACATGCCGCCAGCGTGGCGCCACGGCCGCGCCCGTGTCCAGTCCGGATCGCCCCGTCTCACACGAGAATGCGAGAGCTGTCTCCGGCCGTGCTCTGAAGACACGATCCCGGCCGCGTCGACGCGAACCGGGTCACATCGAGGGCAATCCGACCTTGACCCAGTCGGAGATGCCGCCAGCCGAGAGCGCTCCCTGGGCTCCCAGTATCGTGGCGCCAAGCACAGCCGAGCGGTGACCGCAGGCCGTCGCCTCGATCGTCAGGAGCCGTGTCGCGACGGGATGCGCCTGCTCGTAGACCACGGACCGAATCCCGGACAAGAGGGTGTCCTGAAGGACCGCAAGGGCCCCGCCGACGATGATCCGCCGCGGATTGTAGAAGTTGACGAGCGATGCCAGGACCTCGCCGATGTGTTGCCCGGCGACGCGGACCAGGCGCAACGCCCGCGCGTCGCCGGCTTGGCTCAGGCGCACCACGTCGCTCGTGTGCTGTGCAGCCAGCCCTTGGGCGCTGAGCTGGCGAGCGAGCGCGGCACCGGACGCCACCGCTTCGAGGCAGTTGAGGTTGCCACAAGAGCACACCGCTTCTTCTTCCACGGCCACCCGTACGTGGCCGATGTTCCCGGCCGCATCATCGGCGCCGCGGTGCACCTGGCCGTGGGTGATGATGCCGCACCCGATCCCGGTCGCCACCTTCACGAACAGCAGTTGCTCGTTCACCAGTCCGCGGGACCAGTACTCGCCGAGGCCCATGACGTTGACGTCGTTGTCGACGAAGATCGGTACCTCGAAATGCCTCGAGAGCAGCTCCGGGACGACTACTCCGTCCCACCCCCGAAGGACTGTGTGCACGACCGTGCCCGTCGCGAACTCGACCGATCCCGGCAAGCACATACCGATGGCCTTGACGTCCTGGAGCGACCGGCCCTTCTCCTCCAACATCTCGTGAAAGCGGTTGACCAGCCATGCCAGCATGCCGTCGGTGTTCTCGGCGACGCCGATCTCGATCCCGCGCTCTGCCTCTGGCTGCCCGCCCAGCGTCGCCATGGCGACGCGGACATGCATGGCACCGAGGTCGGCGGCCAACACGACCCCGGCCGTGGGGTTCAAAGCGAGAAGGGTCGGCCGCCGGCCGCCGGAGGAGGGACCGTCGCCCGCCTCGATGAGCACTCCGAGACGGAGCAGTTCGTCGACTCGCTGCGAAATGGTCGACCGGGCCAGTCCGGTGATCCGCGCCAGCTCTGCTCGCGTCGATATCTGTTGTTGCACGATCAAAGACACGAGCTGGGCGAGCTCGGGCCAAAGATGATCCTCGTTGCCCACAGGGCCCAACGTACCCGGCTTCTGACTTGTCGACAACAGACTTAATCGGTAGACAGTCGCATCTCTAGATCAGAATCAGATCCCCGAATCCTTTCCAGCCCCGAAGCGCGGCAAAGAATTGCCGCTCGAACAGGATCAACTAGAACTTCGATCGAACTAATCGGCAATGGTGTCCTCCTGGCAGCAGACTGACAGCATGCGCGGGCAAGAGCTGCCATTCCACGCCTCAGGAGGTCTTCGCCCGGGCGGCTCGGGGGACACTCACCTTCAGCGGTCCGAGAATGGCCTCATTTGCGAGCGCATCGCCCTCGTTTTGGGCGGGTGGCTAGGTAGAAGGCAAACCCAGCCCACAGACAGCGAAAAATCGCCCGAGTGGTACGTGCCCGTCGTTCGGGACGACTTGGAGGCGTGCCAGGAGCCGCCGCCCAAGGACCGGCCGCCGGCCTTCATTTTCCACGTGCCGGACATGGAGTTACCTGACACCGAGCCCGCGTAGGTGATTGATTTTGAGCCGACGGTGCCGAAGCGGATAAAGGCGCCTTGGACGGTCCCGTTGATACTTGTGGGCACGTCGTTTAGCCCAGAAACCTTGATCGTGCCGCTCAGGTTCTGTCCCGACTGCTGCCACGTCAGCGTGAAGGTGCCGCTGAAAGCGCCACTGTAGCTCCCCAACCATGTTCCTGATAGAGGGCCGTGCTTGGGCGGATGGGCGCTGTGGTAGCGCGTCTGGACTGTCGGGGCCGAAGCCCAAGTGGAGTTGCTCCAACCAGGAGCGACCGCAACAAGCGCGGCCACGCTGGTAGCGAGGGCCAGCCTCGGTGCAATGGGCAAACGCCAGGACATGTGATACCCCCCCCTTGGCCATAGCCGTGCCATACATTAGCGCCGCGGTTTGACCCTGCACCAGAGGTAGGTAAAGCCTTTGCCTCGAAAACTGATGAAGCTGCGCTGCGCGGCAGGCCGAGGCCGCGCTGGCGTCACCGGGGCGCCGGCCCCGTGCCAAGTGGCGGTATCTGCCGGATGGCGCGCTGGGCGGGAAGGCGGGAATGGCGGCAAGGCTTCGTTCCGGCGACGTGGAGCAATCGTCAGCTGGAGGCGAGCCGGAGGTCCAGGAGCAGCGCCCAGGCGGTCATCAACCCGAAGAAGCACGCCAGCAGGACGCTCGGCACCAGCCAGTACAGCCCACCCCCGCCCTGTGCGAGCAACGTCGTGCCCGCCACGGCCAGGCACAAGTAGCTCAGAAGTCCCGGGAAGATCTCTCCCACCAGTCTCCCGAGGCGTCCGACCACGGGCAACGGAGAACGCTTCTCCGATCGGACCGCCCGACGGTCGACCGCCAACCGGTAGCCGATCAGTACCACAGACGAGACGATCAGCTCCAGGGCCAGGGCGCTGCGGGGCTGAGCGGGAACGAGCAGGAAGAACCCGATGAACATCGGACTCGCGAGCAGGGCCATCGACTGCCAGGCACGAGACGGGAGACTCGGGTGTTGCAGGATCCGAGCGAGATTCATCGAGACAGCCACGAACACCAATCCGGACAACGTGGCGGCGGCGAAGTCGGCCCCGGGCGGCGCTGTAGGCGGTTATGACGACGCCCGGCCTCCCCCGTGCGATCGGGTCACCGAAAAGAAAAGCGAGCTCCCGAGGCGCAAGTGACATCCTCGAGGAGAGCCCGTTGGTTGGTCAAGAAGGCGGGATTTGAACCCGGCGGTGGCGCAGGCGACCCTTGCACGTTCGTCGCAGGGAGCTCCGAGACCCACACTTTCGAACGCTCCGAGACAGAAGCCACGTGACACACGAACCGATTATACATACCTGTGTTATCGGGCGGAGTATCATCGGAGGCGTGGCGACACGGAATCCTTACAGCTACGGCGGGCCAGTGAGTGGCCCGCATTTCATCGGCCGGGACGCGGAGGTCGCCGACTTGGTGTCCCGCATGGTCAGCGGCATCAGCGTGGTTGTCACTGCACCCCGCCGCTACGGCAAGACCTCGCTCATCGACCGCGCCGCCGAGCTCGTTTGCGAGGACCACGGTGCGGTGATCTCCGTGAACCTGATGCACTGTCCGGGGCTCGACACCTTCGCTAGCCGCCTCGTCGCCGGGGCCTACACAACCGAAGGCGGGCGGGTACGCAGGGCTCGTCAGGGTCTCCCCGAGCTGCTGCGACGGCTCAGGGTGCAGCCCGCTCTGACCCTCGATGACACGGGCAAGCCTCGCTTCACATTCGGGGGTCTCGCCGAGCGTGATGCGATCGTTGTTCTGAACGACGTATACGCGATTCTCTCCTCTCTCGCCAAGGAACGGCCCGCGGTATTGATCCTCGACGAGTTCCAGGCGGTCGGGGAGCTGGGCGGTGGGCTCGCGCCTGCTCTCAAGGCACTTGGAGACCAGCATCCGAAGGTGTCGCTCATTGTGGCTGGATCGCGCCAGCACCTCATGGACGCCCTTGTGCTTTCCCGCGGAGCACCGCTCTACAACATGGCCGAGCGCCTTGCCCTCGGGCCGATCGACGAGCACGTCATGGTCCGCTACCTAGTTGACCGGGCGCGCCACGGTACCAAGGAGATGAGCGAGGCAGCGGCTGAACGCATCTGCGAACTCGCCGGACCGGTTCCCTACGACATCCAGCGCCTGGCCTACGAGGTCTTCGACCGAGCCGGAGATCGGATCGCCAGCAGCGATGCTGACGATGGCATGAGCGGGGTGATCCGACGCGAAGACCCGAACTTTACCGATGGGTTCTCCAGGATGTCGATCAGACATCGCCGGGTGCTCGTCGGCATCGCCGTGCGCCGCCGGGTTGAGCAGCCCTACACCGCAGCGTTCGCCAGAGACGTCGGCTACGCGGGACCACCAGGGGTTCGGCGTGCGATCGAGGCGCTCAGCGCCGACGAGACCCTCTCGGAGCGACAGGGCGCGCTGGTTGTCGCAGACCCGTTCTTTGCCGAATGGCTTCGCCGTCTATAACCATGAACGACGAGTGAGCGACGAGAGCCTCCGATACGGAGCACTCCAGCTAGAAGCGGACGCAGCCTCGTCGGCTTGTCCGCGCTCCCAGCGCAAAGCCTTGAGTTCGTCGTAGGCCAACGCAAGCGCCTGGTAGGACCTACTTGGTCGGGAAGGCGGGATTTGAACCCGCGGCCTCAGCGTCCCGAACGCTGCGCGCTACCAAGCTGCGCTACTTCCCGTCGGACGGAGCCGACCCCTGCTCGTCGCCGCCCGGTCTCGTCATCGTAGCCGCTGGCGCCTGCATAACCACCTTGGCGATCCTCCTCCTGTCCATCCTCGTGACCCGCAACGTCCAGCCGGCGAACTCGAGCTGGTCGCCCTCATCGGGGATCCGCCCGAAGCCGTCGAGCAGGAATCCGCCCAGAGTCACATAGTCGCCTTCGGGAATGGCGATCCCGAGCTCGGAGCGAACCTCGTCGACGCCGCATGCGCCGTCGACAAGGAAACGGGACCGGTCCACACGCTCGATCGCCGGCAACGTGGACCGGTCGAACTCGTCGCGCAGGTCCCCGACGAGCTCGCTCACGAGGTCGTTGATGGTGAGCACGCCCGCGACCCCTCCGTACTCGTCCACCACGACCGCGAACGCCCGCCGTGCCCGGCGCATCTCGGCGAGCATCTCGAGAGCCGGCCGGGACTCAGGGGTTAGGTAGGGCTCCCGAACCCGCTTCGCGACGTCGAGCACCGGTGAGCCACGCTCGTTCCCACTGTCTACGGCCCGAATGGCCTCGATCCCGAGCGGTCCCGGATGGAAGAGGTCCTTTACGAACAAGACCCCGAGCAGGTGGTCGAGGTCGTCCTGATAGACGGGAAAATGGCTGTGACCCGAGCGCCGCACGGCCCGAGCGACGTCGTCGAGGGTGACCGGCACCGCCAGGGCGACGACGTCGACCCTCGGTGTCATGACCTCCCGAGCCGTGGCGTTGCGCATCGACTCGAGGCCCTTTCGGATCTGCATCTCCTGCTCGGAGACCTCAGCCGAGGGCTGGCGGACGAATCTTTGAGCCTGACGGCGGAGGTTCATGTTCCGGAGCCGGCCAGCCCGGGCGAACTAGAGGTCGGCGCCGAGCGGGAGCGGTTTGTAGGACTCGTCATAGAACGTCCCCCCCTCGAGGACCGCCCGGGCGGCTCGCCGGATCCGTATCGGGTCCAGAGGCTTGACCAGCCAGCCCTCGGCGGCTGATCGGCGAGCGAGGAACACGTCGGCCCGGCGGTCGAGCAGGATCACGACCGGGACATGGGGGATCCGGCCCCCGGACTCCTCGAGGTGGAGGTCGAGGCAGATCGCCATCCCTCCCATGTTGCCCACCTGTAGATCGGTTATGAGGAGGTCGGGCGGGTCCGCTTCGACGGCGGGCCGCACCTCCTCGCCGGAACGAAGCTCGCGGATCTCGGTCTCGCCGTCCTCGAGGGCCGACCGGAGCTCGTCTAGGACCGAATCGGAGTCACTGACGATCAGAATGAGGTCCACGACCGGAGACTAATGGGTCCCTGAGCAGGTGGCGAGCGACGATCTGGAGACCGTCGAGGTCGTGCACGTCCTCTTTGAGAAACGGAACCCGTACCACCGGAGCCGGTGCGACCTCTCCCGCCAGCTCCTCGACGTAGCGTTCCTCTCGCCTGGACACGGCAAGGAAGTCGTCGAGGTTGCGCCTGAGCTCCCCGTAGGCGCGCGGGTCCTCGGCCGATGGCCTTGGCGCGGCGCCACGACGTGGGCGGAGTCCCGAATCGCCCGGAGGCCTCCCCTCGGGCCGGAAGCTCGGGAAGAGACGGTTGACCACCAGGGCGCTCACGGTGATCGAGGTCTCCGCCAGGCGCCGGGCAAAGAACCGCGACTCGTCGATCGAGTCCTCCCGCGGCGCCGCCACGAGCACGAAAGCCGTGCCTGGATCTGCCAGCAGCTCCTCGACGCGCCGGGCACGCTCCCGGAAGCCCTCCTCCATGCCCGCAAAGGCGCGAAAGAAGGCCATGGCGTCCTCGACGATCTCGGAGCCGGCAACCCGGGAGATCGTGCGCAACAGCGCGTTTGCAGCAAGAGTCATCGCCTTCAGGTAGGCGCGGGTCGGCATGAGCAGGAGCCGGAAGACCCGGTTCTCGAGAAAGCTGTACATGCGGCGCGGCGCGTCCACGAAGTCGAGAGCGTGGCGAGTGGGCGGAGTGTCCACCACGACGAGGTCGAAACCACCTTCGGAGTGCAGCTCGAAAAGCTTCTCCATCGCCATGTACTCCTGTGTGCCCGACAGAGCCGAGGTCAAATTGCGGTACAGGCGGTTCTGCAGGATCCGGTCGGCCTGCTCGGCCGACTCCGAGTAGCGGGCGACGAGATCGTCGAAGGTGCTCTTCGCGTCGAGCATGACAGCCGACAGCTCGCCGCTCCAGTCCCCGGTGATCCGCCGCGGGGTGTTGTCGAGCTCGTCCAGGCCCAAGGCGTCGGCGAGCCGCCGCGCGGGGTCGATCGTGACGACACAGGTCTTGCGACCCCGCTCCGCGCCTGCGAGGCCGATGGCGGCCGAGATAGTCGTCTTGCCCGTTCCGCCCGACCCGCAGCAGACGATGACGGACCTTCCGGACACGAGGTCCGAAAGGCCGCCGGATGCTCCCTCGCCGGTGCGCTGCGTGTTCATCTCCGGCTCTGCGTCGGCCGGCTCAGTCGTCATCGTCGACTCCCAGTTCCTCGACCTCCACCTCGACGCCCGGCTCGTCGACTACCAGGGCATCGATGTCGGCTCCGAGCGCCCGAGAGAGCACTCCGAGCTGCTTGGGACCGAGATCGGCTGTGAACTGGTAGGGCAGCGCCAGTTGGGGCAGCGGCAAGCCGGCGGCGAGGCGCTCCATCTGCATCGCCTGCAGGTCCTGGCGGCTCGAGCGGAACTCTGCGGCAGCAGCCAGTTGCGCGGCCTCCTCCGGTCCAGGCAGCTCGGCGCCGGCAGCCGCGGCGGCGGCCACCGGATCCGCGGAGAGATGCGTGAGAACCGGGTAGCACGCGTTCACGACCACCGGGGCGAGTGCGACCCCGACGAGGTCCTCGAAGCGGTAAGCCGTCTCGATCAGCTCGTTCACGGGAGTCTCCTCAGGCAGGCTGACGAGCATGACCTGGCATCGAGCCGGGTCGCGAAGCATCTCGACGACGTCCTGGGCCTGGGAACGAAGAGGACCACCCCGGGCGGCGTCCATCAGCCCGAGGGCGCTCGTGAGGAACGTCACCGCATGGCCGGCCGCCGGCGCGTCGAGAACGATCAGGTCCGAGGTGCCCGAACGCTCGAGCTGCTTGACCTTGCCGAGCACGAGCACCTCTCGAATCCCCGGGATCGCCGTCGCCACGACCTCCAGCACGCCCGCCGCCACGAGGCGCTTGGCGACACGCCTCAGGCCGTGGTCCATCAGGTACTCCACGAGGGCGTCGTCCGGTGTGATCACACGCCCCCTCACGCGACCGGCACCAAGCGGCTCGTAGAGCACCGCCTCCTCGTACTCGAAGGCCGTCTCGCGCCCGAACAGGTTGTGAAGCCCGCCAGCGTCGTCGAGCTCGACCACGAGAACCTCCAGGCCGACGTCAGCAGCCATGCGGGCAAGGGCGGCGGTGACCGTCGTCTTCCCCACGCCGCCCTTGCCGGCGACGACGACGACGTTGCTCTGCCGGCAGAATGCCTCGCGGTCCACGCTCGGCGAGACTACTGCCCGCTCCTCGCGCCTTTTCTGGCCGACCGCCGCAAGAGCCCCTTGTAAGGACAGCCGGGGCAGCGATAGGGTCTCGATGAGCCAGGCCAGATGACATTTCTGCAGGTCTGGGCTAGTGGCGCCTATGGAGTGCAGCGTTGGCGACAGCCATGGGGGAAGTCGTCAAGAGATGTGCGTAAGAACCTGGGTGCCGCGGAGTGGCCGGTGCTGAGCGTGCCGTGGGGCAAGACGAGGAGAGGCCGTGATCGCGAATCGCGGTGACGAGGTATGGCAAATCAAGGCAGCGTGCCGGGGTCCACACGCGGTCGTGTTCTTCCCTCCATCACGTCCGGAGCGCAAAGACGAGCGCCTCGCACGGGAGCGGGCTGCCAAGGAGATCTGCCGAACATGTCCCGTCCTGCAGGACTGCCTCGACTATGCCATAAGGATCCGTGAGACGAACGGGATCTGGGGTGGCCTCAACGAGGCCGAGCGCAAGCAGATCATCGACCGGGGCATCAGCGGTCCGCGGGCGGCTGCCTCCGCCTGACGGTTGGCGCCCACGGGCGCTGGGGGGTCCGACCGCTCAGTCGGCCCGTTCCAAGATCAAGCCCCGATCGGCCCGAGAGCCTCCTCGACGCGTTCCAGCAGGCGGGCGCTGCAAGTCCCCATCTCGACGAGCGGCGAGATCTCCGTCGTGACGCGCTCCGCCATGGCCGCGAAGACCGCGGCGAGCGGCCCGGCGTCGTCGAGGGCCACGGGCATGCCCGTGTCGCCGCCGGCAGCCAGGTTCGCGTCCAGCGGCACCGCCCCGATGAGCGGCGCGCCGATCTGCTCGGCAAGGCGCTGGCCGCCACCGGACCCGAAGATCTCGTAGCTCTCGCCGTGCTCGCAGGTGAACGCCGACATGTTCTCGATGACGCCGGCGACGCGGATGTGCCCTCTGCGCGCCATGTCGGCTGCCCGGCCCGCCACCTTCTGCGCTGCCTGGTTGGGAGTCGTAACCACGAGCACCTCGGTGCGGGGGATCATCCTGGCAAGGCCCATCTGGACGTCCCCCGTGCCGGGCGGAAGGTCGATGACCAGGTAGTCGAGCGCTCCCCAACGGACGTCCTCCAAGAAATGCTGCACCGCCCGGTTGAGCATGAGGCCGCGCCACATGATCGCCTCGTCCTCGCCCGAGAGGAAGCCCATCGAGATCACCTTCAGCAGGCCGGCCCCGACGACCCGCTCGAAGGGGATCATCTTGCCCGCCCGCGCTTGCACCGGACCGTCCATCCCGAGCAGCCTCGGCACCGAATGACCCCAGACGTCGGCGTCGAGCAGGCCCACGACGAGGCCCCGGCGGGCGAGTGCCACCGCCAGGTTCACGCTGATCGAGGACTTGCCGACCCCGCCCTTGCCCGAGGCGATGGCGAGCACCTTCGCCCTCGCCGGGATGTCGGTCGTGACGGCCCTCTCCTGGGCCTTCAGCCGAGCCCTCGCCATGAGCGCCGACCGCTCGCCCGCGTCCATCACCCCGGTCCGGACCTCCACGCTTCTCACGCCGGGCAACGCCCTCACCTGGCGCTCGACATCGGTGCGGAGCTGATCACGCAGCGGGCAGGCAGCAGCCGTGAGAGCCACCTCTATGCTCACCGCGCCTTTGTCCACCGCGATCTCACGGACCATGCCGAGCTCGACGATGTCGGTGCCCAGCTCGGGGTCGATGACGCCGGTGAGCGCCGTCCGGACGGCGTCTGTCGAGACGGAGGCCGCGCCGGCAGGTCCGGTGGGCGTGAACTGCTCTACCGGGGCCGCCGGCGGTTGGAACGAATTGCTCACTGTATGATCAAGACTAACGGTGTGGTGATGGGGGGTCTTCTTGACGTCTGCACCCCACGTTCCTGGACAAAAGGAGATCTGCAGTGAGTCTTGCGACCTCGACGGTGAAGCTCGGCCAGCGCCCCAGCCCGGTGACCCTTACCGATGCCGCTGTCGCCAAGGTGACCGCTCTGCTCGAGCAGGAAGGTGACGAGGGTCTCGCTCTCCGCGTAGCCGTACGGCCCGGTGGCTGCTCGGGCTACAGCTACGAGATGTTCTTCGACTCCGAGCTGGCCGACAACGACATAGTGCGCACCTTCGGGTCCGTGCGCGTCGCAGTCGACCCCGAGAGCGCGGAGCTCATCAGGGGGGCGACGCTTGACTACCGCGACGGGCTGCAGGAAGCCGGCTTCCACATCACCAACCCGAACGCCACGCGAACCTGCGGTTGCGGCTCGTCGTTCAGCTGAGCTAGACCGAGCCGATGGCACCCACGATCGGCCCATACTCGCCCGTTGTCCGCGCGGGGCCTTGGCTCATCTGCTCCGGCCAGCTCGGGCTCGCTGACAGCTTGCTCGTCGAAGGCGGTCCCGGGGCGCAGGTCACCCAGGCGATCGGCAATCTCGCCTCGCTCCTCGAGAGCGAAGGAAGTGGCCTCGCAGACGTCGTGAAGACGACTGTGTTTCTCACCGACATGGGAGACTTTGCTGAAATGAACAACGCCTACGTCGCCGCCTTCGGCGACAATCGGCCGGCGCGAAGCGCTATTGGCGTAGTGGAACTGCCTCTCGGCGCGCTTGTCGAGATCGAGGCATGGGCGTACATGTCGCGATCACCCGCCAGCTCCGCAGGTTAGCCGTGCGCTTGCCGCGCTCCGTGCTCGGCGTTGCAACAGCGGCACTACTCGCGATCGTCGCTGGCGCCTGCGGCTCGTCGACGACGCCACCCACGACGACGACCACCCTCCCGCCCCTTCCTCCACAGATCTACGCCTATGTGACCATGATCGGGCCGGGCGCGAACATCGGCAACGGGCACAGCGTGATCCCGGTCAACGTCTCTTTGGGCGGCACCGGCGCCGGGACTGCGATCGCCGCCGGCACCTACCCCGACGCCATCGCCATCACCCCGGACGGTTCCCGTGCCTACGTCACGAACTACGACTCCGACTCGGTGACCCCGATCGACCTTCTGACCGGGAAGGACCTGCCTTCGATCCTTCTCAGCCCGACCGCGGGGCCGGCCGGCATCGCCATCGCGCCCGACGGCAAGACTGCCTATGTCACCGATGCGGGCGCCCCCGGGACGCTCGGGGACACGATCACCCCGATCGATCTCGCCACCGACAAGACCCTTCCTCCCATCACTGTCGGGTTCGGGCCACAGGGGATCGCGATCACTCCCGACGGGGCCCGCGCCTATGTCGCCGACGCCGGGGCGATCGTGTCCGGTCAGACCGGCGTCATCGGGTCCACGGTCACTCCCGTCGACCTCAGCACTGGCAGGGCTCTGCCACCGATCGTCGTCGGGAACGCGCCGACCGCCGTCGCCGTCACGCCCGACGGCTCGACCGTGCTCGTCGGGAATGCCAACTCGGGCAGCGTCTCGCCGATAGACGTCGCCAGCGACACGGCCGGCTCGCCCATCTCCGTGCAGGGTGGTCCCGTCTCGATCGCGATCTCCCCGACCCAGCCCACGACCGCCTATGTCGCCGACGAGATCGCCAACGAGTCGACGACCGGCAACGTGACGCCAATCGACACCACGACCGACACGGCCGGGCCGCCCATAGCCGTCGGCAAGGACCCGCAATCGGTGGCGATCAGCCCCGACGGCATGACGGCCTGGGTCGTCTGCTACGACAGCCAGACGCTCGTGCCCCTCAGCACGAAGACGCTGCAGCCCGGCGCGGCGATCCGCCTTGCCGGCGGACCGTACGCGATCGCCTTGACCCAGCGCTCTGCTTCGAGCCCGGCTCCGGCGCCAAGCACCGCCAAGGGCGCCTCGGGCTCGAAGAACAAGAAGAAGGGCTAGCTACAGCTAGGGAGCGCGCCCGCTCCTCCCTGCAGCGCTCCTCTGAGCGGGACGAACGCTAGCCGGCCCGGTCCTTCGGCGGCCCTGCAAGACCGGGCCGTTGGGGGCTGCCGTGGTCGGAGGGCAGCCAACGGACGCTCCCGAAGCGGTAGCCGACGCTGCGGACAGTGTCGATCAAGAGCGCGTGCTCCTCACCCAACTTGGCCCGCAGGCGCCGCACATGGACATCGACGGTTCGCGCCCCTCCGAAGTACTCGTAGCCCCATACCCGGGACAAGAGCGTCTCGCGGCTGAACACCCTCCCCGGATGGGCGGCGAGGAAGCGAAGGAGCTCGTACTCCATGTAGGTCAGGTCCAACGGGCGCCCCTGGATGGCGGCCTGGTAGGTCTCGAGGTTCAGCGCCAGGGGCCCGTAGACGATGAGATCCCGGTTCTTGCCGCGTCCGGTGCGCCAGAAGAGGTGGGTGAGGCGCGCCTCGACCTCCTCGAAGGTCGCGCTCGCGAGCACGAAATCGTCGAACAGGTCCTCCCGGAGCTCGAGCTCTGCAAGGCAGGACTGCGACACGACGAGGAGCAAGGGCTGCAGCGGGCTGTCTCCCTTGCGCAGGATGCGACAGGCGGAAAAAGCAGCGGCCGGGTCCTCAAGCGCCGATATCACAGCTCCCGCGAACCCGTCCTCTGGCTCCTCCCGCTCCGCCAGGGCGGGATCGTTCACGCCCCGCCACGGGAAACCCGCGCGCACTAGAGCGCGCGACACCCACTCAGAAGGCGGGTCCGGGTAGACGAGCAGCGGTTCCATCGAAGGCCGGCGTTCGATGAGCTGCGCCTAGAGCGCCGGAAGGTACCGGGCCAGCTCGTAAGGCGTGACCTCCCGGGTGTAGGCGTCCCACTCGGCGCGCTTGTTGCGCAGGAACCATTCGAAGACGTGCTCGCCCAGCGTCTCGGCGACGAGCTCGGAGCCTTCCATGGCCACGAGGGCCTCTTGCAGGCTGGAGGGCAAGGACCTGATGCCCTCTGAGGCGAGCTCCTCCGGGGTCATCGTGAACAGGTTCGCCGCCGCCTCTGGCCCGAGCTCGTAGCCCTTCTCGATCCCCTCGAGCCCGGCCGCGAGCACCACGGAGAACGCCAGGTACGGGTTGCAGGCCGGGTCCGGCGCACGGTACTCGAACCGGGTCGACTCGACTTTGCCCCTTCTTGCGATCGGCACACGGACCAGCGCGGAGCGGTTGTTGTACGCCCACGACACGTTCACCGGCGCTTCGTAACCGACGACGAGACGCTTGTAGGAGTTGACCCACTGGTTCGTCACGGCCGTGATCTCACAGGCGTGCTGGAGAACACCGGCGATGAACTGGCGCCCCACCTCCGACAAGCCGTGGTCAGTTCCCCTCTCCGCGAAGGCGTTCCGGTCTCCTTCGAACAAGGAGAAGTGGGTGTGCATGCCCGAGCCCTGGACACCCGAAAGGGGCTTCGGCATGAAGCTCGCGTGCACTCCGCGCTCGTGCGCGATCTCCTTCACGATGAGCCGGACGGTCATCACGGTGTCGGCCATGGTGAGCGCATCGGTGTAACGCAGGTCGATCTCGTGCTGGCTCGGCGCATCTTCGTGCTGGGCGTACTCGACGGGGATGCCCATGTCCTCGAGGGTGAGCACGGTGCGCTTGCGCAAGTCGGTGGTCAAGTCCGCCACCGTCAGCTCGAAGTACGAGCCGGAGTCGAGCGGCTTGGGCGGCTCACCGGGCTCGCTCGGCGCGAAGTAGAAGTACTCGATCTCCGGGGCGGCGTAGAAGGAGAACCCGCGGGAGCGGGCACGCTCGAGGGTCCGCCTCAGCACGTGGCGGGGACAGCCCTCGAACGGCGAGCCGTCGAGATTGGTGATGTCGCAGAAGACCCGGGCTACCGGCGAGGCGTCGCCTTCCCGACCGATGCGGAACGGCAGGATCTGGAAAGTCTTCGGATCCGGCTTCGCTAACACGTCGCTCTCCTGCACACGGCTGAAGCCGTCGATCGATGACCCGTCGAAGGTCATGCCCCCTTCGAGGGCGTTCTCGAGCTCGGCGGGCGTGATGCTGAACGACTTGGGAATGCCCAGCACGTCGGTGAACCAGAGCTGGATGAATCGCACGGCGCGTTCTTCGACGGTCCGCAACACGTAATCCCGCTGAGACTGCATCGAGTGCCTCCGATCCGCGCCGGGCGATCTGACGAACTCGCGAGCTGCGGCGCGCGATCAGTGTCGCAGGTTTGCGGAGGTCGCCGAGCCGGCCCCGAGGGCCGTCGCGACAGAGTTCACACGCCGTTAACAGTTGAGCAATAACGCCGAAATGGAGAGGTACCAAGCTCTCTCCGATCAACTTGCTTAATTGTCGCGCCCTTAGGGCGGACCAAGGAGGAAACGTGCAGGCTCGCACTGCTGAAGAGGTCGTCCAACTGACGAGGGACGAAGGCGTCGAGATCGTCGACATCCGCTTTTGCGACCTGCCCGGTCTCATGCAGCACTTCTCCGTGCCGGCTCATGAGCTGACCGAGGCCGTCTTCGTGGAGGGACTCGGTTTCGACGGGTCCTCCATCCGCGGGTTCCAGGAGATCCAGGAATCGGACATGATCCTGATACCCGACCCCTCGACCGCGGTCCTCGACCCCTTCCGCCAGCACAAGACCTTGAACCTCAACTGTTTCGTGCACGACCCGGTCACCCTCGAGAGCTACTCGCGCGACCCCCGCTACGTGGCGCTCAAGGCGGAGCGCTACCTGCAGACCACCGGCATCGCCGACACCGTCTACTTCGGTCCCGAGGCGGAGTTCTTCATCTTCGACGACGTCCGTTTCTCCCAGGACCAGCGGTCCGCCTTCTACCAGGTCGACTCGGTCGAGGGCATCTGGAACTCGGGGCGTGACGAGAAGCCGAACCTCGGCTTCAAGCCCCGTTACAAGGAGGGCTACTTCCCCGTTCCGCCCATGGACCACTTCCAGGACCTGCGCTCAGAGATGATCCTCACGATGGAGCGCCTTGGGATCGAGATCGAGGTGCAGCACCACGAGGTGGCCTCCGGTGGCCAGGCTGAGATCGACATGCGTTTCGACACGCTGCTGCGCATGGCCGACAAGCTGATGCTCTACAAGTACGTGGTGAAGAACGTCGCCCGCAACGCCGGGTACTCGGCCACTTTCATGCCCAAGCCCCTGTTCCAGGACAACGGGTCGGGGATGCACTGCCACCAGTCCCTGTGGACCGCCGGTGAGCCGCTTTTTTACTCCGAGACCGGCTACGCGGGTCTGTCCGACCTCGGTCGCTGGTACATCGGTGGCCTGCTCAAGCACGCCCCGGCCGTGCTCGCGTTCGCCGCTCCGACGACGAACTCCTACAAGCGGCTGGTACCTGGCTACGAGGCCCCGGTGAACCTCGTCTACTCGCAGCGGAACCGCTCGGCTGCGTGCCGGATCCCGCTCTACTCCAAGAGTCCGAAGGCCAAGCGGGTCGAGTTCCGCTGTCCCGACCCCGCCTGCAACCCCTACCTCGCCTTCGCGGCGATGCTGATGGCCGGCCTCGACGGTGTGCAGAACCGGATCGAGCCCCCCGAGCCGATGGACAAGGACCTCTACGACCTCCCGCCCGAGGAGCTGGCGAACGTGCCGCAGGTGCCCGCCTCCTTGGAAGAGGCACTCCGCGCGCTCGAGGCGGACAACGAGTTCATGAAGGCCGGGGGCGTGTTCACCGACGACCTCATCGAGACCTGGATCAGCTACAAGCGCCTGTCCGAGATCGACCAGGTCCGTCTGCGCCCGCACCCGTGGGAGTTCATGCTCTACTACGACATCTAACCTGACCAGTGACGCGGCCGCCTACGGCACCGGGGCAGTCACAACGGGCTCAACGGCTGAGACCAGCTCCTCTCCCGGTGCTGCCTCAGGCTGCACCTGGTGGCGCGAGGCCTTGATCAGCACCCCCGACACCACGGCGGCCGCAGCGAGCAAGCCGGCACTGAGTGTGAAGGCCGTCGTGTAGCCGTGAACAGCGGCCTTTTGCAGAGCCAGGGTCGCGTGGGCGTGCGCTACCAGGTAGCTGGCCGCCGCCGAAGCAGCCACCGTGTTCAAAAGGGCGGTGCCGAGCGAGCCCCCGACCTGCTGGGTGGCGTTGACGAGGGCACTGGCGACGCCGGCGTGGCCGGTGTCGACCCCGATCAGAGCGGTCGACGACATCGGGACGAAGGCCAGTCCCATGCCCAGGCTGACAATCACCTCGGGGGGCAGGACATGGGTCAAATAGCTGCTGCCCACGCTCAAGCCGCTGAACCAGAGGAGACCACAGGCAGCTAGCAACAGACCGACCACCATCGGGACCCGAGGGCCGACGCGGGGGAGGAAGCGGGTCGCCAGGCCGGCACCGAGAACGATCCCCCCGGAGAAGGGCAGGAAAGCAAAACCGGTCTTGAGGGCCGAGTATCGCAACGTCTCCTGGAGGAAGTACGTGAGGAACAGGAACGTCCCGAGAAGAGCGCTGCCCACCAACAAAGAGGCCAGGAACGACCCGCCCCGGTTGCGGTCGAGGACCACGCGCATGGGCAGCAGCGGGTGGGACGAGCGCCACTCGATGGTCACGAAGGCGCAAAGTGCGGCCACCGCTCCGGCCAGCAAGCCGAGGGTGAGGGGCGCTCCCCAGCCGTCCGCACCAGCGATGGTGAAGCCGTAGACGAGGAAGAACAGCCCGCCCGTCACAGCCGCTGCTCCCGGGATGTCGTAACCGGCGCGCACCGTCACCCGGCTCTCGCGGATCAGGCGCGTGGCGGCGACTGCGGTTACGAGCGCTATGGGCACATTAATGAGCAGCACCCAGCGCCACGAGGCCAGCTGGGTAAGGGTGCCGCCGAGGACGAGGCCGATGGCCGCGCCACCGCCTGCGATGGCCCCATAGACACCGAATGCTCGGGCCCGCTCCTGGACTTCGGTGAACGTCGTGGTGAGCAGCGACAGCGCAGCCGGCGCCATGATGGCGCCGAAAGCACCTTGCATGGCCCGGGCTCCAAAGAGCATGGCCGCGTTCTGGGCCAGTCCGCCCGAGGCGGACGACAGGCCGAAACCGATGAGGCCGATGACGAACATGCGGCGGCGGCCGAGGTAATCGGCAATGCGCCCGCCCAGCAGGAGAAGGCTGCCGAACGCCAGCGTATAGGCGCTCACGACCCACTGGCGGTCGGCGATCGAGATGTGAAGGGCCCGCTGGGCCGAGGGCAGAGCGACGATCACGACCGACGCGTCGAGCACGATCATAAGCTGCGCCATGGCAATGACGGCCAGGGACCACCACCGGCGCGGGTCGGGTTCGAGGCCGGCGCCAGTGGTGCCGGGTGCGCGGTCGACCGCGTTCGGGTCGTTGGTCATCGGGATCCCCCCTCTTCCGGTGGCTCGGGCCAGACTCGCTCCGGTATATTCGGAGCGATGACTCCGCTTCAAAGACCACTGTACGGAACGTACGTTCCGTTTGTCAAGAGGGCCGGGCGGCCAAGACGATGACGTCGGGGTCTGCTGAGATGTCGGGGTCTGCTGAGATGTCGGGGTCTGCTGAGATGTCGGGGTCTGCTGAGACGTCGGGGTCTGCTGAGACACGACACATGCGCGCTGATGCCGTGATGAACCGCCAGCGCGTCCTCGAGGCGGCGGAAGCTGTTTTTTCCGTCGAAGGTGTGTCCGTGCCAATCGACAGGGTGGCAGAGCGGGCCGGAGTCGGGGTGGGGACCATCTACCGCCACTTCCCCACCAAGGAAGACCTTTTCGAGGCCATCGTCCTGACACGCCTCGAGGACATGCTCGCGCTTGCCCGGGCCGAGGCATCGGCGCAATCTCCCGAGACGGCGCTGTTCTCCTACTTGGAGCAGTTCGCCCGCCACGCCTCGGTCAAGCACGACCTGTTCGACGCGTTGGGTGCGGCCGGCGTCGACTTCAAGGCGCGCTGCGCCGGCAAAGTCGCCGAGATGAAAGAGAGCATCAGCCTGCTGCTCGCCCGGGCCCAAGCGGCTGGTGCGGTCAGGCGCGACATGTCGGTCGACGAGCTCATCGGGCTCGTCATGGGTACCTGCCAAGCGGCCGCGCAGGGCGGCTTGGGCGACGAGGCTTGCCGTCACATGGTTGGAATCGTCTGTGACGGGATCCGGGCTCCTGCCACCAACCAGGCCTGAAAACAACCGCCTCCACCTCAGCGGGTCGTGTGCCGTGACTAGCGATGACGTGCTTGCGGTGATCGAACGAGAGCTCGCGCTGGAGTCTCCCGAGGTCAGGCGATCGCCTGCCTTGGTCGAAGACCTCCTTGACGCGGACTTTCGCGAGATCGGCGTGTCGGGACGCCTCTGGACCCGCTGCGAGGTGGTGCAGGCCCTCCTCGCAGAGGACTCCGACGACCCGGGGAGCATCGAGGTGACTGAGATGGAAGGCATGCTCGCATGCGACGGTCTTGTCCTGTTGACCTTCCTGTCGCGCAGAGACGGGTACCGGGCCCGCCGCAGTTCGCTGTGGCGACGCTCGGAGGGCACCTGGCGGGTCGTGTTCCACCAGGGCACCCTCCTCTAGGCGTTTCCCTCTTCACCGGCAGTTGGCTGGCGGCTGGGATCGCCGGCACGGTGACGCTGGGCGTACTTGACTCTCACCTTGGGGGAGGCCGCACAGTGGCATGCACCGGGTGACCGCCCGGGACGAGGGAGTCGAACGTGGACCTGAGCATCGGTGATTTCGCCCGGCAGACCCGCTTGTCGCAAAAAGCGCTCCGTCTCTACGACGATCTCGGACTTCTACCGCCGGCACGGGTCGACCCGGTCTCGGGCTATCGCATCTACGAGACCGGTCAGCTGGAAAAGGCCCGCCTGGTGGCGACGCTTCGCCAGATCGGAGTCCCGCTCGCCGAGATCAAGGTGATCATCGAGCTGGAACCGCATGCCGCCGCCCAACGGATCGCCGGGTACTGGTCCGGTGTCGAGCGGGACCACGCGGCTCGGAGCGTCCTGGCCGCTCACCTCGTCGAACATCTGAACGGAAAGAGATCTGTCATGTACGCAGTCGCCACCCGGGAGATCCCGGCCCGGAGCATTCTCTGCCTGAAGCGCAACGTGGATCCCCAGGGAGCCTGGGCACTCGGCAAGGAGTTCGTGGGCATCCTCGGGTCCCGCCCGCTGCCGCACATGGACGGGTTCGCCGGCGCGGCCTTCTGCATCTACCACGGCGAGGTGAGCGAGGACAGCGACGGGCCGCTCGAGTGGTGCAAGCCGGTTCCCGGAGAGCAGACGGACAAGCTTGTCGCCGAGTTCCCCGAGCTCAGGCTGCGCACCGAGCCCGCCCACGAAGAGGCCTACGTCCACCTCAGCCCCGGAGGTCAGGACGTGCAGTGGCAGCTCGTCCTCGAGGATCTCCATGCCTGGGGCGTCGGGAAAGGCCGGCAACCGAGCGAATTGGGTGTTCGGATCACATACCTGAACACACCAGGTCCACTGACTCCTGAAAGTGTGCCGGACTGCGACTTCGCCGTCCCGCTGCTCTGAAGCGCCTCTCCAGGCCGTCTAGCGCACGTCCACTGCGTCGATGCCGAGAGTCGGCGTGTCCGGGGCGTCGTAGAAGCGGACTCTGAAACCGGACTGGGGCCGTGTAGTCGTCACGCAGGTCGAAACAGGAGTCCACTGGCCCTTGGCCGGAAGTGGGCCGAAAGCGACCGAGGACGACTGGCTCGCGGACTTGCCGAACACGGTAAGAGCCATCCGGCCTCGGGCCCCGGAATGGATCCCCGCCGTGACGACCTCCGCATCCGCGCAGAGGCTCTCACCGGTGCCGATTGGCACCGAGACCGCCTGGTAGATGCCGCCGCCGAGCTGGGAGGTGGAGGTGGCGCCGAAGTCGTCGCCCTCGTACGCGCTCGTCGCCAGGCTGCCGCCCGCCTCGATCCCGAACCAGGAGTGACCCAACTTGTGCCATCCGGCCCTACCGTCGTTGTTGAAACCGCCGTTCTCGACCAAGGACTGGTGGACGTCGACGGCGTCGATGGCGAGCGCTGGTGCCTTCGGAGCGTCGTCGAACTGGATCCTGAAACCCGAGTGAGGACCGGTCGCCGTCACGCAGGTCGAAACGGCAGTCCAGTGGCTATGTCCTGCAAGACGCCCGAAAGCCACGAACGAAAGCTGGTTCTTGGACTTGCCCAGCAGCCAGAGGGCCATCTTGCCGCGTGCCCCGGAGTGGGCACCCGCGGTGACGACTTCAGCGTCCGCGCAGAGGCTGTCGCCGGCGCGGATGGGCAAGGAGACGTCCTGGTAGACACCGCCGGAGGGAACTGACGTGTTGGTGACAGCAAAACCGTCTCCCCCGTACGGGATGGTGCCCAGCATGCCGGCCGACTCGATGCCGAGCCACGAGTGCCGCGCTTCGTGCCAGCCGGCTGCATTGTGTTGATCGAAGCCGCCGTTGGCTACGAAGGACTGATGGACGTCGACGGCGTCGATGCCGAGGGGCGGCGTGCGCGGGGCGTCGTAGAACTGGATCCGTATCTCCGAGTGCGGCCTGGTGGCGGTCACACAAGTCGAAATTGGGCTCCACTCGTCGTTGCCCCGGAGCGGCCCGAAGCTCGCCTTGGACGCTTGACTGCGCGATTCGTTCATCAACCACAACGTCATGGCGCCCCTCGCCCCCGAATGCGCACCCACCGTGACGACTTCGGCGTCGGCACAAAAACTCTCGCCGCTTAGGACGCGGAATGAAATGTCTTGGTAGATGCCACCACCTGGAGCCGAGGTGCGGGTGACCGCGAACCCGTAGCCCTCGTAGGGTGTCGTGGCCGGCCTACCAGCGACGGCGACGTCGCCCTCGAGATCGATCCCGAAGCGCGAGTGGGCCGTCTCGCGCCAGGCGCCGGGGCCACCGTGATTGAACCCGCCGTCGAGAACAAGATCAGCCGCAGGAGTACCAGGATCGGCAGGCGCAACGGCCTCTGCCGCCAGCGCGACTGCCTGCAGCCACCCTGTCACCGGCATGCCGTAGTCCGGCTCCACGACGTTGCTGGCGACACTGAGAGTGTTCGTGCCGTCTCCACCGTTCATGTTCTGCTCGAGAATGCTGATGGAACCGTCGCCAGCAACGACGTTCGTGGCCGTTACGACCGCGGTGTGGCCCTCGCCCCACATCGACCCCATGCTCAGCACGTCCCCGGGTCGTGGCACGGCCCTGCCGTTATTGGCCACCTGCTCAAGGTCGCCACCATCGGCACGCGAGTAATTCCAGACGACCTCGGAGCCGTTGGCGGCGTAGGGCCTCACGCCGTACTCGAGATAGAGCCATCGCATGGACAGCTCGACGCACTCCCACTCGAGCTCTCCCCAGGCGCCTGGGAAGAACTCGACGCTCGAGTCGTAACCACCCCGGTTCGGCCCTGGTCCGCAGGCGGTGAGGCCGTCCCAGCTCGACAGAGCAAAGGACCCCGGATAGTAGTTGTCGTCACAGGGACCGCTCCACCAAGGCGGGAACCCGACCGGCGGCGGGTCGGTGCTGTCTGCAGGAGCGATCGCGTGCTCGGTGACGAGAGAGACATCACCTGTAGTGCTCAGGCGGTTGCCGGCCAATTCCGCAGGGCGAGTCGCTACGTCGACGGCGTCTACGGCGGTCCGCACCGGGTGCAGACTGACAGCGCCCCCGGAGGAGTCGACCCCGGTGGGTAGCGCGAACGCGCTCAGGAGCAACATCCCGCTGGCGAGCCACTCCACCTTCCAGGTTCTTGTCTCGTGGCGCACGAAAGTCTCCGATCGTGTCAGCCCGACGCCGGGATTGGATCTCGACAGTATTGCGCGCAAGCTGCCGCCTTTGCCAAATGAGCATCGCCCCGCCGCCCGCCGGCTGCTCGTAGGCTTGTCCTTCAATGGCCTCTGACCAGGACTTTGCTACAGAAGAGAGCACGGAGGAGGAGACCACAGCCGGGAGGCGCTACCGCCAGGTCCGCTTCGAGCCGCCGTCCGGGTCGACCGAGATAGTGCTCGTCCGCCACGGCGAGTCCGAGTCCGCCGATCCTGCTCGGCCGTTCCCCGTCGTCGACGGAAGAGGCGATCCGGCACTCTCGGCGCTCGGCCGGGAACAAGCTGTCCGTGTAGCCGATCGCCTGGCGCCTACCCGTGTTGACGCCATCTATGTCACAAGCCTGCGCAGGACCGCCGAGACTGCCGCGCCGCTCGCCGCGCGCCTCGGGCTCGTGCCCAAAGTCGAGCCCGCGCTGGCCGAGGTCAGCCTCGGCGAGTGGGACAGGGGCATCTACCGCCAACGGGTAGCCGAGGGCGATCCCCTTGTGCTGGAGATGATCGAGCAGGAGCGCTGGGACGTCATCCCCGGTGCCGAGTCCAACGCCTCCATCGCGGCACGCGTAGGGCCGGCGATAAGGCGTATCGCCGAAGGCCACCCGGGTGAACGCGTCGTCTGCTTCGCCCACGGAGGCACGATCGGGGCCGTCCTGGCGATGGCAACCGGATCGCGGCCCTTTGCCTTCACCGGCTCTGACAATGGTGCGATCTCGACCATTGTGGTGGTCGGGTCACGCTGGTTGCTGCGTGGTTTCAACGACCGATCACACCTGGAGTGACACAACCCCCGCTTACCGTACGCAACATGACCTGGAACCACGGTCCACTGGTCGGGTTCGATCTTGAGACGACCGGGATCAATCCCTGCGAAGACCTGCCGGTCCAAGTCGCTCTCGTCCGTTGGGAGCCGTGCAGCCGTAGCCAGCGTAACGTGTTCGTCGTAGATCCCGGATGCGAAATCCCCCCTGCCGCTGAGGCGATCCACGGGATCTCCACTCGAAAGGCGCGCCGCGAAGGTTGCCCGCTCGCAGAGGCTGCAGCGATGGTGCACGACGTCCTCGAGCAGGCTCAGGCGGATCATGTGCCGGTAGTGGCCATGAACGCGAGCTTCGACATCACGATCGCCACGATGCTGTTCCGGAGCTTCCGGCTGAGGCCGATCGAATGGGCGGCGCTCTTCGATCCGCTCGTCATCGACCGCCAAGTCGATCCTTACCGATCCGGCAAGCGGCGCCTGGACGCTTTGTGCCGCGTCTACGAGGTCATTCTCCGCAGCCCGCACGACGCCGGGAGCGATGCTGATGCCACCGTCGCCATTGCCCGGGCGATCGCCGAGCGGTATCCGGCTATCGCCGCGTGCGAGATCGGGGACCTGACGCGATCTCAGGTCTACTGGCATCACGCCTGGGCGCTCGAATACGACTCGTGGTGCCGCACGAACGGCCGGCCGGGTCTGGCTCCTGAGGACTTCCACTGGCCGCTGCGCGAGGTTCTCGAGCCACACGCTGCGGCTTGAGCAACCCTGACTCAAGGAGTTTGCACACCCGGCATTTCGATCTGTTGTGTGTCCCGGTCGGTACGATCGAGGAGACCGCACATGACCATTGTTTGGCTCACCATCCTGATCCTCGATATTGCGGTGCCTGGCTGGTCTTCACCAGAGCCGGTAAGCCAGGTTGGGCGGCAATCATCCCCATCTACAACTACTGGGTGATGTTGAAGATCGTGGGACGACCCGGTTGGTGGTTGATTCTTTTCTTCGTCCCCATTTCAACCTGATCATCGCTTTCGTAGTTCTGAACGATCTGGCGAAAAGCTTCGGGAAGAGCACCGGCTTCGCCTTCGGGCTCTTCCTGCTGAGCTTCATATTCCTATCGATCCTCGGGTTCGGCAGCGCTCAGTACCATGGCCCGCAAGGCCGCCCAGCGCCCGGCTATTGACGCCTCGGCCTCAAACCCTGGCCAATTCCCCGAATTTCGCATAATTGGCAATGAAGGCCAAGTGAGCTGATCCCGTCGGCCCGTTCCTGTGCTTGGCGACGAGCACCTCGGCCGTCCCCCGGTCAGCCGAGTCGGGATTGTAAACCTCGTCGCGGTAGATGAACATCACGACGTCGGCGTCTTGCTCGATGGCACCGCTCTCCCGCAGGTCGGCGAGCATCGGACGCTTGTCCGCCCGAGCCTCGAGATTCCGGGACAACTGGCTGAGAGCCACGACCGGAAGTTGCAGCTCGCGGGCGAGGATCTTGAGCCCGCGGGAGATCTCGGAGATCTCGACCTGGCGGTTCTCCGCTGACGACCGGCCCGTCATGAGCTGCAGATAATCGATGACGACAAGGCCGATGCCGTCCGAGGACCGCATCCGGCGCGCCTTGGCCCGGATGTCCATGATGGTCACGTTCGGGTTGTCGTCGATGAACAGGGGCGCCGTGTCGATGCGGCCGATGGCGCTCGAGATGCGCGGCCAGTCGCTGTCCAGCAGCCGCCCGTTGCGGAGCTTGGCGACGTCGAGACGTGCCTCTGCCGCGAGCACGCGCTGGGCGATCTCCAGATGGCTCATCTCGAGCGAGAAGAACAGCACCGGCACGCCGTGGTTCGAAGCGGCGTGCGCCGCCAGCCCGAGTGCGAAGGCCGTCTTTCCCATCGACGGCCTGGCCCCGACCACGATCAGGTTGGACGGCTGCAACCCCGAGAGGAGGTAGTCGAGCTCGCCGTACCCGGTAGGCACACCGGTGATCGTCTCGCCCCTTCCGTACAGGTGATCGAGACGCTCGAGGCTCTCCGTCAACAGATCCTTGAGCGAGCGCACCGAGTCCGAGGTGCGCCGCTGGGCAACATCGAACACAAGCGCCTCGGCCTGGTCGAGCGCTCCGGCGACGTCGGAGGGGACCTCGTAGCCGATCTCAGCGATCTCGTGCGCGACCCCGATCAGGCGGCGAAGGAGGGCGTGCTCCTTCACGATGCGCGCGTAGCGGCCCGCACTGGAGATCGCTGGCGTGTTGGCCTGCAATGCGATGAGAGCCGCCGCACCGCCGGACGCGTCGAGCACGCCCACCCGGCGCAGCTGCTCAGGGACCGTCACGATGTCTGCAGGCAAACCGTTGGCATAAAGCGAGGTGATGGCCGAATAGATGTGGGCGTGAGACGGCTTGTAGAAGTCCTCGGCGCTCACCTCCTCGACGACGACTGCGATCGCGTCACGTGAGAGCAGCATCGCTCCCAGCACGGACTCCTCGGCGTCAAAATTGTGAGGGGGTACCCGCGAAGTGCCCGCAAGCGTCGAGGACGGGCCCGCCGCTCGCCGGCGCCGCGACACGTCGGGCACGGGTTGCAAAGCAGTCATCAGGATAAGGATGAACTCAGGGCCCTGGGGGACGCTAGAGCCGGATCTTGTGGATTACCCGCGGAAAATCTGGCAAATCCTGTGCATGGAGCGTGGACAAGCTTGCTCAGGTCATCGGGAGCCAAGGCGCCCGTGAAGCCGGTCCGGTCGTCTTTGGAGAGCCAGGCCGCGTTCGCCGTCACAACCACAGGCTCGCATCTGGCTGTATCACCTCCGTCACTCCGAAGGCGCCTATCGCCCCCGCCACCCGAGTTGGCCGTCCGAACAGCTCCGGTCAGCTCGCCGAGCTCACAACCTCCAATGTGAGACGGAACTCGACCTCGGGGTGAAGGCGCACGCCCACCTCGTGGGAGCCGAGAGTCTTTATCGGCTCGTCGATGACGAGCCGGCGGCGGTCTAGCTCGACGCCCGACTGGTTGTTGACGGCGTCGACGATGTCAGAAGCGGTGACGGAACCAAACAGCCTGCCCTCACTGCCGGATCGCGCCTCGATCCGGAACACGATGGGGACGAGCCTGCGGGCAATCGTCTCGGCGCCCTCCCGGTTACGCGCGTCCTTAAGGTCACGCGAGCGACGCATCGAGGCAGCCTGGTCTTCGATCCCGACGTTGGCGATGATCGCACGGCCCTGGGGCACCAGGTAGTTCCTGGCGAAGCCGTCGGACACTTCCGTGATGTCTCCCCGCTTTCCGACACCGGGCACGTCGGCACGCAGCACGACCTTCACTGCGCGCCCGCCTCGTCTTCGGCGCCGGCCAGCACCAGATCCTTGAGCTCGGAGTCCTCGAGATCGGACTCCTCGAGATCGGACTCCTCGAGATCGTCGTCGAGCACCGTATCGGTCAGCACGTCCAGCGCCGGTTCCTCGGCCGAATCGCCGCGCGACGGCCCGCGGCTGCCGGGCGCACCGCGGCCCGCACTGCGTCCACTGGGCCGCTCGCTTGTCGTCCGCTGCGTGAAGGGCAAGAGGGCCAGCTCCCGAGCGGTCTTGATCGCCAGAGCAACCTCGCGCTGGTGCTGGGCGCAGTTGCCGGACACGCGCCGCGCGCGGATCTTGCCCCGATCGGACATGAACTTGCGCAACAGGTTCACGTCCTTGTAGTCGACCCAGGTGGCGTGCTCCTTGCAGAAAATGCAAATCTTCTTCTTGGTCCGTCGGCTGGTCTCTTTGGGTGCGCGGCGCGTGCCGCGGTCTCGGTCGTTGTTGCGCGCCATCTAGAAGGGCTCCTCGTCGTAAGACCCGAACGCGTCGCCCGCGGCTTGCCCGGCAGGTTGAGCGCTCGAGTGTGGGGCGGCACCTCGGGTGGCCCCGCCGCCGGAGCCGCCCTCAGGCCCACGCCTCTCGTTCTTCACCACTTGCGCGGTCGCCCACCGAAGGCTCGGCCCGAGCTCGTCGGCGACCACTTCGATCTTCGACCGCTTGTCACCTTCGGCTGTCTCCCAGCTGCGCTGCTCCAGCCGGCCCGTGACGATCACGCGCGCGCCACGCGTCAGGGTCTCGCTCACGTTCTCGGCCATCTCGCGCCAGCACACGACGTCGAAAAAGGAAGTGGCTTCCTCCCACTCTTGGGTCTGGCGGTTCTGCCAACGGCGATTGACCGCCAGGCCGAAGCTGGCCGTGGCTTGCCCGTTCGGGGTGAAGCGCAGCTCAGGGTCACGTGTGACGTTGCCCACCAGGGTTACGGTGTTCCCGTTCGACATTTCAATCTCTCCAGTTCGCTCAGCTCGCCGCTTTGGCCCGGGCAGCCTTGCGAGCGGCGGTCTGGCGCCGCTTCGCTTCAGCGCGAAGGGCGCGCCCGCTCTGCTTGTCCGGTTGCCGGATCACCTTGTGGCGAAGCACTAGGTCGTCAAGAGTCAGCATCCGGTCGAGCTCAGACACAAGGACCGGCTCGGCCGTGAACTCGATAAGGACGTAGTAACCCTCGCTGCGGTGCTTGAGCTCGTACGCGAATGTCCGGCGGCCCCAGCGCTCCGAGCGACCGGGACTGCCCCCCCGGTCGCGCACCAGCGACGTGATGCGATCAAGACTGGCGTTGATGTTGCCGTCCTCGAGGCCGACATCGAAAATAACCATGACTTCGTAGGGCCGCACTGCGGCCTCACCTCCTCCGGACCCGGCCGCCCTCGGCGTTCGGGGCCCCGGTTCTGACGGGGCAGGGGTATAAGGGACATCGACATGGTAGCCGAGGCCGACAGAGCCTGACGCGGGTGGTCATCCACGCGCAAAGCCTCGCAGGCGGGTGTGTCACTCAGGACAGAAGCCCGAGCGCCTCGCGCAACTCCGCCGTTGCGTGGTAGGACTCGGCCTCGGACGGGTATCGTCCCGCTCGGACGTCTGCGGCCCAGTCGCTCACGGCCTTCGTGGCGAGACTTCCCAGCTCTGCATACCGGCGGACGAACCGGGCGGGCTCGCTCTCGGTGAGCCCGAGCAGGTCGTGCAGGACGATCACCTGTCCGTCGCAGGCCGGGCCAGCCCCGATGCCGATCGTCGGGATGTCCACGTCCGCGGTGACACGCTCGGCCAGCACATCGGGCACGCCCTCGAGCACGAGGGCGAAACAGCCCGCAAACGCCAGAGCGTCGGCGTCCTGGCGCAGCTCGGCAGCGGCAGTCGTCTCGCGGCCTTGGACCTTGTAGCCCCCCATGGCATTAATGGACTGAGGCGTGAGACCGAGGTGGCCCATCACGGGTATCTCCGCGTCGATGATCGCCCGCACGGCGGCAACACGGCGACGCCCGCCCTCGAGCTTGACCGCCTGGGCACCGGCCCGGACCAGGCGTGCCGCGTTACGCACGGTGTCACTCGCCTCGAGATGGTAACTGAGCCACGGCATGTCACCGAGCAGCAAGGCTCGTGGCCGGGCGCGGGCCACCGCCGCGACGTGGTGGACAAGGTCCCCGACGTTGACCCCCAGGGTGTTCTCCTCTCCGAGGACAACCTCGGCGAGGGTGTCGCCGACGAGGATGATGTCAACACCGGCCGCGTCGACGACACGGGCAAAAGGCGCGTCGTAGGCCGTGACCATCACGATCGGTTCGGCTCCCCGAGCCCGCTTGCGGGCGCGGATCTCCGGCACCGTCACCGAGACTGTCATTTTCGGACCTCCTCCCGTCCGGCGCGCTGGGCTGCCGGCGGTCAATCAGCGGTCATGGCCTCCTGGAGCGAACACACTCAGAAGATGGTTCCAAGAACATCCTGTGCAGACTTCGACCAGATAGCAAGCAACGTCACTGCTCTTGCGGGCGGTCTTGGTCAGTACGCCAAGGTCGGTCACCGGCAACCCGCCGGGGGGAAGACCCGGGCCGAACGCGAACATGACGTGCACGAGTTGCTCGTGCTCGCAGATGGGGCACTCGGTATCGGTCTCCCGGCCGAGGTTCTTCGCGACCCGGAGCAGTTCGGGCTGGGCGTCACAGACCTCGAGCCGGCCGAGACGGCCCCGCCGGTACTCCCTCACGATCGATTCACGCATCAGCCGGTACTCGATGCTGCCGGGACGCGCAAAACCGCCGACCCCCCAACTCGACTGCGGACCGCTCCGGACGCTCGACATCCATGCCAGGCTACCGTGCCCGCCGCCCTGTCCCCGACCGTGGCGGGGCGAGGTGGCGAGGCAGCCGGTCGCGCCACAGCAGCCAGAACACGAATGTCGCAGGTACGAGCAGCAGGAGCTCGACCGCCAGCGGTCCTGCCCCGAAGAAAGGCTGGAGAATGGGACCCAGGTCCCAGAGCATGTGTACCACGATGAACGGCCCCAGTCGCCGGTAACGCCGGTACATGAGCACGCTCGCCAAGGCCCAGGCGGCTACGGGCACGACACCCCAGCCGTAGTACACGTGGTACGACATCCGCACGAGCACCGCGATCACGACGACGGCCGCAGGGTTCAGGGCGCGCTGCTCGAGTCGCCGAACGAGAAAGCCGAGGACAACGATCTCCTCCACGACTCCCGACACGAGCGCAGTCGCGATCCCGACGATCGAGAAGTAGGGCGGTAGGTTCTGGCTCGCTGGTGCGATGACGTGGACGTGGGCGGCGTGGAGCAGGAGCGCGACGCCGGCGTCTGGCACGAGGAAGCAGAGCAGGAAGATCGGGAACAAGAGCGCGAGATCCTGCCTGGCATCCGAGCGATCGAGGCCGATCGCGCGCCCGCCCCCCTCCCCGGAGATCGAGAGCAGGTACACGGCGAGGGCGGCCGCGGCCAACGGCTCGGAGGTCCCGGCGCTCGGCGTCACCGTCGAGCGCGGCCCGACACTCGACGGGCTGGGCATGTACTACCGCAAGGCAATCGACGAGTCGCCCGCCCCGCCCGTGGCCGTCGCGGACGTGCTGCGGCGCAGCGGGGCAGAGGTGCTCGT
>JBEKBT010000029.1:0-32432 GCA_050015255.1 Acidimicrobiales bacterium | reverse complement strand
CGACTACGAATCTCTCCGCGTCGACATGCAGACCCTCTTCGGTCATCTCGGCATCACCACGACCGACCTGCCCGCCGCGGCATAGACAACTATTTGTCGATCACGCTGCGCAAGGCTCTAGATGTTCAACAAGCTCAAGACGCTGCACCCGGGAAAAATCGTACCGGCGATTCTCATCGTCGTTCTCGGTGGATCCGCTGTTGCCGCCGGCGCGGCAACCGGCGGCATCACCCCACGCCAACCCGACGGGATCCGAGGGGTGGTCGCCTCGGTGGACGGCAACACCGGGGCGGGGACCTGCATGACCTCTGCCACAGACACTTTCACGCTGACCGTCGCCGAGGGCCGGGCCACCACGACCGTTGCCGTCACCCCGACGACGACTTACACGGACTCCGCCGTCACTACGCCGACGTTCGCCAACGTCTGCGTCGGCAACGACGTCAGAGCGCTTGGCGCCTTCTCGTCCGGCACCCTGACGGCGACCTCGGTCGAGATCGTGTCGCCTCCCCAGGCCAATGTCCAAGGGATCGTCGCTTCGGTGGGCGGCAGCTCCGCCGCGGACCTCTGCGTGACCTCGGACACGGAGAGCTTCACGGTGGTCGGCAGCTGGAGCCTCTCCATCACGACCGTTGACCTCAGCGCGACGACCACCTACAGCGATGCCGCCGTCACGACGCCGTCGTACACCGACATCTGCGTAGCCAGCTACGTCAAGGCCCTTGGAGCCCTCTCGTCCGGCACCCTGACGGCGACCTCGGTCGCGGTTCTGCCTCCGCCCCCGGTCCAGGCTCAGGGCATCGTCGCCTCGGTGGGCGGCAGCTCCGCTGCCGACACTTGCCTGAGCTCTGACACAGGCGCGTTCACGCTCGTCGGTGGCAATCCCCTGGCCATCACGAACGTTGACGTCACCTCGACGACGACCTACAAGGACCACGCCGTCACGACGCCGTCGTACGGCGACGTCTGCGTCGGCAGCCGCCTCGATGCCACCGGGACCCTTTCGTCGGGCACGCTGACGGCCACCTCGATCTCGATCGAGCCCCCATTCCTTGCACCGAACCCCGGCGGCCACGGTGGCCACAATCCCCGCCCCGGCGGCCGGCGCTAGGCACTAAGACGGGTCGGAGTTAGCTGCCCTTGGGGGTGGCGACGAAGACAGGGATCGCGCGTGTGGTCCTGGCCTGATACTCCGCATATGGCGGGTAGGCGGCCACCGCGCGCTCCCACCAGATCGCCTTCTCCTCGCCCGTGACCTCCCGGACGACGACGTCGAAGGGCTCGGGGCCGTCCTGGATCATGACGGCCTCCGGACCCGCGATCAGGTTGTAGTACCAGACGGGGTTACGGGGAGCACCACCCTTGGAGGCAACCAAGGCGTACCCCCCGTCGTGCTCGACCCTCATGAGGCCGTACTTGTGGATCTTTCCCGTCTTGACACCCCGCATGGTGACGATGATGATCGGCCATCCGGTGTCGAGAAGCGTGTTCGCCCGCCGACCCCCGGAGGCCTCGTACTCGGCAACTTGGTCCCGCACCCATTTTTCCGGGCTGGGCTCGTACTCCCCATCTAGTGGCATTGAACCACTATAAGAACCGAACGCGGCCCGGGGCTCAGCGGAGCGTCGCCGCGTAGTCAGGGACGTAGCGGTACCGGTCCCGCGGTGGTCGCTTGTAGTCGCCCACCGGCGAGCGCGGCGGCAGCTTGAGCTTCGGGGTCTTGCGCTGCTCGTAGGGGATCATCGAGAGGAGATGGGCGATGCAGTTGAGCCGGGCCCGTTTCTTGTCGTCGGCCTCGACCTCGTACCAGGGCGAGTCCGGCAGATCGCAATGGGCGAACATCTCGTCCTTGGCCCTCGAGTACTCGACCCAGCGCTTGCGGCCCTCCAGGTCCATGTCGCTCAGCTTCCACCGCTTGAGCGGGTCGTTCAGGCGGTCCTGGAACCTGCGTTCCTGCTCCTCGTCGCTGACCGAGAACCAGTACTTGACCAAGATGATGCCGTCGTCGAGGAGCATCCGCTCGAACGCCGGGCACTGGCGGAAGAAGCGATGGTACTCCTCCTCGGTGCAGAACCCCATGACCCGCTCGACCCCGGCCCTGTTGTACCAACTGCGGTCGAACAGGACGATCTCCCCCCCGGCGGGGAGATGGGTGATGTAACGCTGGAAGTACCACTCGGTCTTCTCTCGGTCGCTCGGGACGGGAAGGGCGGCGATCCGGCACCAGCGAGGGTTGAGGTGCTCGGTGATCCGCTTGATCACTCCCCCCTTGCCCGCTGCGTCGCGGCCCTCCACGACGATCACCAAACGCTGTTGCTCATCGCGGATCCACTGCTGCATGCTCACCAGCTCGCTCTGCAGCCGGACGAGAGCTTTGTCGTATACGTCGTTGCCTGCCATGGCCCCATCCTGCACCCGCCAGGGCGCCGGCACGCAGATCATCGGCGTAGCCGGCTTTAGGAACGGGGCGCCTGGCGGCCCACGATCCGGCGGCGCAGCTCGAGGTAGACACCGGTGCCGACGATCGCCTCCAACTCCGCGCCCAGCGAGTCGATCACCGGGCGGTCGCCCACGTAAGCCAACGAACCCTCGGTGCAGCACCACGCCATTTCCTCGCCTTCTTCACCCCAGTCGCGGCGCGTCCAGCGGCGCACCGTGGCCACCTCGGTGTCGTCAGTACCCGCCACCCAGTCCACCCTGATGGGCAGCTGCCAGCACACCGACGGCTTCCAATCGATCGGTGACTCGCCTGCCGCGATGGCCTCCAGGTGCAGCGCGCAACCGGCGCCGCCGGCGAACCCGGGTCGGTTGAGAAAGATGCAGGCGCCGTCGACCACGCGGGTGTGGCGGCGGGTGTTGTCGCCGAAGATTCCGCCCTCGCGGGCCTCGGCTTGACGCTCGAAGCGGCCGGGATCCAGTGTCGCCGCCAGCGCGGCGATCAAGCGGGCTTCGTCCACATCGCAGAGCTCGGCGCCGACCGAGCAGCACCCGAGGCCCAGGTGCGCCGCCGGCTCGGGACCGATGCCCAGGCAGCCTCGACCCCACAGGCAAACCCATCGCGACTCGAGAAAGTCCCTCTCGAAGCGCCAGAGCGTGCCCTCATCGTGAATCTCTTCCATACCCGCGTCCATTGGAACGACCCTAGGCAAGTCCGCCCGCCTGTGCTTCGAGGCCCGCCACCACGGCGGCAACGGCGCGGGGATACCCGCCGCCATGGCGGCCGCGGCGCGGGGATAATCGAAGGATGGATTCTCTTCTCGATCTGCTGACCGACGCCGCGGCGCGCGCCGCTGAGTTCCGCGGGAAGGTGGCCGAGCGTCCGGTGTTCCCAAGCGACGCCGACCTCGACGCGGTGCGCACCTCGCTGGGCTCGTTGCCCGACGGACCTACGCCGGCGGCAGCGGTGATCGAACAGTTGGTCGGCGCGGTCTCGCCGGCGCTGGTCGCGACCACCGGTCCCCGCTACTTCGGGTTCGTGGTCGGCGGTGCCCTCGACGCGGCGACGGCGGCGGACATGCTCACGACCGGCTGGGACCAGCCTGCCTTCAACCCGTTCACCTCGCCGGCGGCCGCCGTGGTCGAGGACGTCGCGGGCGGTTGGCTGAAAGAGCTGCTGGGCTTGCCGGCCAGCGCCTCGTTCGGCTTCGTGACCGGCGGGCAGGGGGCGAATACCGTTTCGCTCGCCGCAGCACGTCACCACGTGTTGGCAGAGCTTGGTTGGGACGTCGAGCAGAGTGGGATCCTCGGCGGTCCACCGGTGCGGGTCGTCGCCAACGGTGAGCGGCACGCCACCATCGACAGGAGTCTGCGCCTTTTGGGACTGGGCGCCGGCGTGCTCGAGCCAGTCGACACCGACGCCCAAGGGGCGATCGACGTCGCCGACCTCGCACGCGTCCTCGCCCGCGGTCCAAAGGGCCCGACGATCGTCTGCCTGCAGGCCGGCAACGTGAACAGCGGCGCCTTCGACGACTTTGCCGCGGCGTGCGCGGAGGCTCACGATCACGGAGCCTGGGTCCACGTCGACGGCGCCTTCGGGCTGTGGGCCGCGGCCAGCCCGGCCACTCGCCACCTCACCGCCGGAATCGAGTCAGCCGATTCGTGGGCGACCGACGGCCACAAGTGGCTCAATGTCCCCTACGACGTCGGGTACGCCTTTTGCGCCCATCCCCGTGCGCACGCGGCGGCCATGTCCTTCACCGCCGCTTACCTGACAGGGCAGGGCCAGGGCGGGCTCCGGTCGCCGGGCGACTACGTGCCCGAGTCGTCACGCCGGGCCCGCGGCTTCGCCACGTGGGCCGCCCTGCGGGAGCTCGGCCGAACTGGCGTCGCCGAGCTCGTCGAGCGGTGCTGCGCCCTGGCTCGCCGCTTTGCCGCGCAGCTCGGCGCCACAGACTGCGCCACGATCGCCAACGACGTCGTGCTCAATCAAGTCCTCGTCGGCTTTGGCGATGACGAGCGGACCGACCGGACCGTCGAGGCCGTGCAACGCTCCGGAGAGTGCTGGGTGGGCGCCACCACCTGGCACGGGCAACGCCTCATGCGCATCTCGGTATCGAGCTGGCGCACCACCGAGGCCGACGTCGACCGCTCCGTCGCGGCCATCTTGGCCGCGGCCGAGGACCGCTAGAGACCGTGGCCAACCAGTTGCCCGTCCGCTGAGCTCCTCACTTGGCCTCGGCGACCAGGCCGGCGGGGGCGACGGCCAAGATACCCCCGTCCTCGTCAGCTCGAGCCTCGTCACCACCACCGCCCCGGTGGAGCATCCCGAGCCTGTGCATGGCGACCAGCCCGATGGCGGCCGCCACGAGGCAGGAAAGCCCGCCGACCCCGAGGCCGATCCGGGCGCTCGTCTCGGCGACGATCCAGCCGATCAGCGGGCCGCCGACAGGTGTGGAGCCCGTGAACGCGACCGCCCATAGCGCCATCACGCGTCCGCGCATGGACGGGTCCGCCTGGAGTTGCAGGGTCGAGTTGCCGGTGGCGAGGAACGTCACGCTCGCCCACCCGACGGCCGCCAAGGCCACGAACTCGACGGCCAGCAGCGGGGCGAGCGAGGCAAAACCGATCGCGAGCCCGAACGACAAGCCCGCCAGTGTGAGCCGCCTGAGCCCCGTGCGGCCGCGAGCCGCCGTGACGAGGCCGCCGAGCACCGCCCCGACACCCATGGCGGCCGTGAGGAAGCCGTAGGTCGCCGGACCCCCGTGGAAGGTCTGCTTCGCGACAACGGGCAGGGTCACCTGGAACTCGTAGGCGAGCGTCCCGACGAACGCCATCATGAGCAAGGGAACGCCGAGGCGCGGCTCCTTGGCCACGTAGCGGAACCCCTCGCGCATCTGGCCCTTGTGCCGCCCGGTCGGCTCGGTCGGACTGAGCGTGCCCTTGTCCATGGAGACGAGCGAGTAGACGACGGCGATGAAGCTCGCGGCATTGACGAGGAAACAGACGCCCTCGCCGACCGTCGCGATCAACAGCCCCGCGAGGGCCGGCCCGATCGCCCGGGCAGCGTTCACCATCGTCGAGTTGAGGCTGACGGCGTTGCGAAGCTCCTCGGCACCGACCATCTCGAGGACGAAGGACTGGCGGACCGGGTTCTCGAAGGTGTTGTTGAGGCCGAGCACGACCGCGAGGACGCACAGCTCCCATAGACGCACCACATGGGTGACCGCCAGCAGCCCGAGCACGAGAGCCTGCAGGCCCATGAACGACTGCAGGACGATCATGAGCTTGCGCTTGTCGACGCGGTCGGCGATGACCCCTGCATAGGGCCCGAGGACGAGCACGGGAAGGGTCTGCAGGGCGACGACGAAGCCGAGCGCCGTCGCCGAGTGCGTAAGGGTGTACACGAGCCACGACTGGGCCACCGACTGCATCCAGGTCCCGATGAGCGAGGTGGACTGGCCGAGGAAGTAGCGCCTGAAGTTGGGGACCGACAGGGCCGAGAAGGTACGGCGCCCGATCGCGAGCACCCGGCTCATCGGCCGACTCCACTCGACGTAGACGGCTGATTCTCCCCGACCCGCTCCGCCAGCTCCTCCAGCACCGGTAGGGCCGCCAGCACGACCTCGCGCGCAGAGGGCTCGAGCTCCATGAGCCGGCGCGACAGGGCATCGTTGCGCTCGGAGCGGACCCGCTCGAGCAGGCGGCGCCCTTTGCCGGTCGCCTCCACGCGGCACACGCGCCGGTCGACCTCGTCAGGCAGCCGCCGGACGAGCCCCGCCTCTTCGAGCTTGGGAATGATACGCGACACCATCGTCGGGTTGAGCCCGGCGAAGCTCGCCAGGTCCGACAGCCGCATGGGGCCCCGGCGCTCGGCGGCCACGAGGAGGTCGACCTCCGTCGCCGTGAGCTGGCCCGCAGCCGCCGTCGGCCGCAGCCGGCGCGAGAGCCGTGCAACTGCGATGCGAAGGCGCGCCGCGCTCAGCTCCTGCTCCCCGCCGGGTCCCGGTCCCGTGCTCGGTGCGGCCAGATCCTGCGTGATCACCTCGACCCCCATCTACTTGCTTGCCAGCAAGCATTATATCTGGTCAGTCGAGCTGAACCGGTCGCCCCAGCGCAGGTCGCGGGCATGCCGGTAAAGCGCGCCGTCGCGTCGGCTGATGACACGCTCGAAGAGGCCACCCGGCTCGCACAGGACGAGCCGCACGTGGCCCTTGTGCGGGCGCGGGGAGCGCACCAGCCGGGGCGACGGGGCGAAGGGCCGGCTCGAAGATACCGAGAGGTAGGAGTACTTCTCGTCCTCGTAGCCGAGCCGCGCCGCCTTGAGATCGCGGTGCAGGCCAGAACGCTCGAGGCGGACGGCGAAGTGGCACCAGTCCGGTCCCTCCATGGGGCAGCACCCGTCGTGGGGGCAGGGGGCGGTCACCTTCGCTCCCCAGGAGATCAGAACGCTCCTCGCGGCTCGCAACCGCTCGAAGCCCGCCGGGGTCCCTGGCTCGACGATCACGAGCTCGCCCTTCGTGGCGCCCCACCATCGCTCCAGCGCCGGAAGCTCGCGGCACTCACCGATCTCCCCGAGCACGTAGGCGGCGACGACGAGGTCGCTCTCGGCCAGCGCGGCCGAGGTGGCGTCGCCGAGGATCCAGAAGAGCTCGGGCACGAGCCCGGTCAGGCCGCCTTCGCCGAGCCGGGCGCCGAGGGCGGCGGCCTCCCGATCGCGCTCGACGAGCACGGCTCGCCCTATGGACCTGAACACATCCACGGCCGCCCAAGTGGCGGTCCCCGGCCCTGCCCCGAGGTCGAGGACGCTTTCCGGGGCCCAGCCCGGCCGCAGCGAGGCCAGCTCGGCCAGCACCCTTCGCGTCGCCGCGAAGGTGGCCGGGGCGCGGGTGGCGAGGTAGGCCTGCATCTCGGTTGAGGAGAAACGAGGGGCGTCCTCGCCCGCCCCCGCGGATCGGTAACGCTCCGAGAGCGCCAAGGCCGGGCTGCGCAGGTCGCGCCGGGCAAGCTCGCCCAGCTCGCCCTCGAGCGCCGCCAGGAAGGCGGCGCCGGCGTCAGCGGCACCGGGTTCTCGGTTCAATTGCGCACGCCGGCGGCCGGCCTTCCGTCTTCCAGGTAGAGGCACGCCTTTGCTCCGACACTGGCGCGGACCCGGCGGCGAAGCGGCCCGCTCAGCAGCTCGAGCGCCTCGTCCACGAGCACGAAACGGTATTCGGCGATCTCACCGGGCTGCACCTCGACCCGACCCAGCTGCTCGACATCGAGCACGCCGCAGTCGAACAGGAAGCGCATGCCGCCCGGCCGGTCCTCACGGGGCCGCAGAAAGTCGACGCATACGAGCCGGCCGGTGTCGACCTCGACCCCGCTCTCCTCGCGCGCCTCGCGCCGGCAGGCCTCCCACGGTGTCTCGCCATCGGCTTCCACCTGCCCGCCAGGGATCGTCCAACCCGACTTGTAGGTGGGCTTCAAGACGAGCAGGCGGCCGGACGGATCGAATATGAGAGCCCCGGCCGAGGCCGGGATCCTCGGTACCACATAAGGCGCCTCTTCCATCAGACGAAGCCTGACACTCCGAGGCCATCCCCGTCAGAGCGTGCACGACCGCGCTGGGCCGGCGAGCCGACTAGGAAAGAGAGATGCCCGAAGAGGAGATCTCCTTGAGCGCCCGCGAAGCGCGACGAGTCGCGCTCGGCGCGCAGGGCCTGCTCGGGCCGAAGACGAGCGGCGGTCCGGAGGCCGTCCTCGGCCGGCTCCGGGCCGTGCAGCTCGACACGATCTCGGTCCTCGCCCGCTCGCACGAGCTCGTCACCTTTGCCCGCCTCGGGCCGATCGGGCGCGCCCGGATCGAGGAGGCCTACTGGGGGCCGGCCAGCGCCACCTTCGAGTACTGGTCGCACGCGGCGTGCATCCTCCCCCTGGAGGACTGGCCCGTCTACGCGTTCAAACGTCGGGCCCTCATCGCCCGGGGCCATCGCTGGCACCGTCTCGAGGACCCCGAGAAGAGCTGCACCTACGTCCGCGACCGCATCCGGGCCGAGGGACCGCTCTCGGCCCGCGAGCTCGGCGGTGCCAAGAAGGGCGGCGTCTGGTGGGACTGGAGCGAGACCAAGATCGCCGCCGAATGGCTCTTGGACATCGGCGAGCTCGTCTGCCGCCAGCGCAAGGGCTTCCAGCGCGTCTACGACCTCGCCGAGCGGGCCATCCCCGCCGAGCTCCTCGGGGTCGAGCTCAGCAACGAAGCCTGCCAGATGCGCCTCGTCGAGGCCGCAGGCGCAGCCCTGGGGGTGGCGACGGCGAGCGACCTCGCCGCTTATCACGGGCTCACGCGCCGCCAGGTCGATCAGGTGGTCGCGGAGACCGGACTGCTCCCGGCGAGCGTCGAGGGATGGGACCAGCCGGCCTATGCCTCCCCGGGGGCGCTTCGGGTGCGGGGGCGGCGGATGCGGGGCCGCGCCGTGCTTGTTTCTCCGTTCGACTCGCTCACCTGGTACCGGGCGAGGACCGAGCGGCTCTTCGGCTTCCGCCATCGCCTCGAGGCTTACGTGCCGCGCGCAAAGCGCCTACACGGGTACTTCTCGATGCCGGTGCTCGGCGGCGACCGGCTCGTCGGGCTCGTGGACCCGGGGCGGGTCGGCAAGACCCTTGTCGCGAAACACGTCTCTCTCGACACCAAAGACGCCCCCGTCCACGTCGCAGCCGCGCTTGTCGAGGCCGCCGCCTGGGTCAAAAGCGACGACATCGTCGTCGAGCGCGTGACGCCCGCCACAAGGACATCCGAGCTCCGCGTGATGGTCGCGGCGGCTCAAAGCTGAGAGAGCAACCCCTCGGCCGGGATCGACCCCGGGGCGATGCCTTCTGCGGCCATGCGGTTGGCGGTCGCCTGCAGCAGCGCGTTCGCCGGCGTCGGGACCTGGTGCAGGCGGCCGAGAAGCACGATCTCACCGTTCATCCAGTCGCATTCGACGTTGCCGGTGTGGCGGGCGAGGCTCTGCCAGGAGGAACCGCCGAGGCGGTCGTGGCCACCGATCGGCCGCGGCCTGCCAAGGGCCTCGCGGCGGTCGGCGTCCAAGGCCGGGTCGGCCACCTCGATCCCCGCCGCCTCGTAGCACCGGCGAGCCTCGTCCTGAGCGAGCTGCCACAGCGCCTGGGCGGCCGGGTCCTCGAGCGTGCCGCTGGCCGCCTCGATGGCGTTGCCAAGGTTGGACAGCAGTTTCAGGTACTTGCGGGCCATCACCTTCGGATCGGCGATCGAGTCGAAACTGCTCTCGTTGAGGTCCCGGGCCAGCTGCTCGCTCACCTCGTCGACTCCTGCGGGATAGCGCCCGACATCGAGGAGGCCCGTGAGGGGGGCGACCGGGATCTCGACGACCCCCGGCTCGAGATGGGTGGCAGGCATGAACACGCACATCGCCTGGACGTTGGCGAAACGACGCAGGGCGAGACGCTCGTTCTCCACCCCGTTCTGCGCGCAGACCACCGGCGTGCTCGGAGGTGCGCAGGCCGCGAGCGGGATGAGGAGGGACTCGCTGTGCTGGGTCTTGGTCGCCAAGATGGCGACGTCGCCCTCCTTGAAGCCGACCTCGGCCGGGCTGGAGACCGAAGGGACCGGGAGCTTGACACTGCGGTCGGGATCGCGCAGCTCCAGGCCGCGGCTGGCGAGCGCCGCCTGGTGGGCACCCCTCGCGACGAGGACGACGCCGTGGCCGTGTTCGAAGAGGCGACCGCCGATGGAACCGCCGATCGCTCCCGCTCCGAGGATCACATAACGCATGGTGCGAGCTTCTCAGATCGCAGCGCCTGGCGTCGCGGGCCGCGGGCCCCACCTCGCGGGCCGCGGGCCCCACCTGGCGGCCGGGGGTCACACCTGGCGGCCGGGGGTCAGCCCGCCGTGTCCACGATCAGCGTGACCGGACCATCATTGGCGATCTCCACGAGCATGTGGGCGCCGAAGCTCCCGGTCGCGACCTGGGCCCCGAGGTCGCGGAGATGCTCGACGACGCGTTCGACAAGTGGCTGCGCGACCTCACCCGGCGCTGCGGCCGCAAAGGAGGGTCTCCGGCCCTTGGAAGCGTCGCCGTACAAGGTGAACTGGCTGATCACAAGCAGGCCGCCTCCGACCTCCGCCAGAGATCGGTTCATGCGCCCCTCGTCGTCGCTCATGATCCGAAGATTCCAAAGTTTGGAGGCCATCGCCACTGCCTCCTTCTCACCATCGCCGTTTCTCACCCCCAGCAGCACGACGAAGCCCGCTCTCTCGAGCGACCCGACGACTTCTCCCGCGACGCTGACGCGGGCCCAGGCCGCCCGCTGCACGACGGCTCGCACCTCAGCCGCCTCTGTCCGCCCCGTCGGTCGCCCGCAGGTAGGCGGGCAGCTCGATGCCCGGGTTGAGGTCGGGTGACGGCTCGGGCGTGCCGCGAGCCACCCGGAAGGGCCAGATGCCGGCCCAGAACCCGAGGGCGAGGTCTTCGGGCTCGTCCACCGGCGGCCCGGTGCGTATCTTCGCCGAGACCTCGACGAGCGGGAGGGCCAACACGGCCGTCTGGCGCAGCTCGTCTTCGGTCGGGGCACGGACTCCGGCCGTGCGCCCCGGCACAAGCTTTTCCATCAAGGCCTCGAGGATGTCCTCTTTTACCTGCGCCTCGCGCACCAAGGTGGCGGTCCCGTGCACGACCACGGACCGGTAGTTCGTCGAGTGGTTGAACGCCGAGCGGGCAAGGACGAGGGCATCGAGGACGGTGGCCTCCAGGGCGATCTCGATGCCGGCTTGGTGGGCCGCCGTCCTCGCCATACGGGCGCCGGTCGAGGAGTGGACGAACACCGTGGAACCGACGCGGACAAAGAGCATCGGCAACACCTGCGGGCGTCCCTCGGCAATGAATCCGACGTGGCAGATCAGGGCCTCGTCGAGGATCTGGTGCACACTGGCGGTGTCGTAGCTCGCCCTGTCCGCGTGCCGGGAGGGCGTCGTCAGCCTGGTCGGGTTGTACATGGCCACAAGGCTCTCAGACCAGCTCCGCTCGCGCCTGGTCGAATGCCGCGGCCGCGCGCTCGAGGTCGTCGCGTGTGTGGGCGGCGGACATCTGGGCGCGGATGCGCGCCTTTCCGATGGGGACGACCGGGTAGCTGAACCCGATGACGTAGACGCCTTTTTGCAACAACAGCTCGGCCATGCGACCCGCCAGGGCAGCGTCACCGAGCATCACCGGGACGATCGGGTGGTCACCCGGGAGGACGTCGAAGCCGAGGGCCGTCATCCGATGGCGGAAGAAGGCCGTGTTGTCTCTCAGCTTCGCCCGCAGGTCGTCGCTCTCGTCCAAGATGTCGAGCACTACGAGCGAGGCGGCCACGATCGCGGGGGCGACCGAGTTGGAGAACAGGTACGGCCGGGAGCGCTGGCGCAAGAGGTCGACGATCTCCTGGCGTCCGCTCGCGTACCCGCCGCTCGCCCCGCCGAGGGCCTTGCCGAGCGTGCCGGTGACGATGTCGACCCGGTCCGCGACCCCGTGCAGCTCGGGCGTGCCCCGTCCGTGCTCGCCCACGAAACCGACGGCGTGCGAGTCGTCGACCAAGACCATGGCGTCGTATCGCTCTGCCAGCTCGCAGATCTCGCCAAGCGGCGCCAGGTAGCCGTCCATCGAGAACACTCCGTCGGTGGCGATCAACCGGCGGCGCGCGCCGGAGGCCTCTTGCAGGAGCTCTTCGAGGTGGCCCATGTCCCGGTTGCGGTAGCGGTAGCGCGTCGCGGCGCAAAGGCGGATGCCGTCGATGATCGAGGCGTGGTTCAGCTCGTCGCTGAGGACGGCGTCCTCCCTGGAGAGCAGGGTCTCGAACAGGCCCCCGTTGGCGTCGAAGCACGAGGAGTACAGGATCGAGTCCTCCGTCCCCAAAAAGCCCGAGAGCCGCCGCTCGAGCTCCTTGTGGACCGCCTGGGTCCCGCAGATGAAGCGCACGCTCGCCATGCCGTAGCCCCAGCGGTCGAGCGCCTCCTTCGCCGCCGCGACGAGCCGGGGATCGTCCGCGAGACCGAGGTAATTGTTCGCGCAGAGGTTCAGGACCTCGCCGCCGCCGGACACCTTGACGGTGGCCTGTTGCGGCGTGACGATGACCCGCTCGGGCTTGAACAGCCCCTGGGCGCGGATCTCGTCCAGCTGCTCGCTTATCTCCTCGCGAACCTGGGTGAACATGGCGGACCTCCGATCAGGCTTCGGACCACGTGAGCACGACCTTGCCGCAGCGCCCGAGGTGCACGGCGCCGAAGGCCTCGTCGAACTCGGTCGCGGGGTAGCGGTGGGTGATCACCGGCGAGATGTCGACCCCCGACTGCACGAGGACGGACATCCAGTACCAGGTTTCGAACATCTGCCGGCCGTATATGCCCTTGATCGTGATCATGTTCATGACAAGGTGCGACCAGTCGATCCCGAAGTTCTCGTTCGGGAGGCCCAACATGGCGATCTTGCCGCCATGGGCCATGTTGGCGAGCATTTCCTGAAATGCCGAGGCTCGCCCGGACATCTCGAAGCCGACGTCGAAGCCTTCGGCCATGGCGAGCACGCGCATCGCATCGGCCACGGTCGTGCGCTCTATGTCGACCGCGAGCGTCACGCCCACCGAACGCGCCAGCTCGAGTCGGTAGTCGGACACGTCGGTGATGACCACATAGCGCGCCCCCGCATGGCGGGCGATGATGGCCGCCATGATCCCGATCGGGCCGGCTCCGGTGATGAGCACGTCCTCGCCGAGGACGGGAAAGGTGAGCGCCGTGTGCACGGCGTTGCCGAACGGGTCGAAGATCGCGGCCACGTCCAGGTCGATGTCGGACCTGTGACGCCAGACGTTCGAGGCCGGCAGTGCGATGTACTCGGCGAAGGCCCCGGGGAAGTTGACCCCGATCCCCTTGGTGTGGGCGCATTGCACACGCCGTCCCGCGATGCAGTTGCGACAACGCCCGCAGACGAGGTGCCCTTCGCCGCTCACGAGGTCACCCACATCGAGCTCGTCGACGTCGCCCCCGAGATCGACGATCCGGCCCACGAACTCGTGGCCGATGATGAGCGGGACGGGGACGTTCGCCTGCGCCCAGGCGTCCCAGGAATAGATGTGCAGGTCGGTCCCACAGATACCGGTGCGCAACACCTTGATCAGGACATCGCTGCGGCCGATCTCCGGCACAGGGACATCCTCGTAGCTGAGGCCGGGCTCGGGCCTGGCCTTGACGAGAGCCTTCATCGTTGAACCACTCCTCGTCGCTCTCGGATCCTCGTTTCTCCGAGCGACCCTAGTGCGCTCCGCTCGCGGGCCGGCAATCAGCGCGACGTCGGACGGCTGGCGCTTCGAGGGCGGAAAGAAGAGACTGGCACCATGGCCGAGGAGCCTCTAGTGGAGCCTGTTCCTGTGTCTGCGGTGCCGCGAGAGGCTCCTGCCGGCAAGACGCCGGCGGTGCCCGAAGCGCCCGAGGCGGGCGGGGCGATCTTCGCCCCCGGAACGGTCGCCGTCCCGGCGCCGACCTCCGTCCCGGCTACGGTCTCAGAACGCGCCGGCGACTCTGACCGGGACCGGGTCGTCACGTTGCTCCGTGACCATTGCGTGGCCGGGCGGCTCACGCTCGACGAGTTCTCGGAACGAACCGGCTTAGCACTCGCGGCTCGTACGCGGGGCGAGCTCGACTCCGTGCTCGCCGACCTGCCCGCCGACATGCCCGCCGCCTCGCAACCCATGGCCGAAGTGCCCCGACGGCGCGCCCGGCGTTGGATCGTCGCCGTGATGAGCGAGTCGGAGTCCAAGGGACGATGGCGCCTCGGCGGCCACACCTCGGTCGTGGCGGTCATGGGCCAGTGCCACGTCGATCTGAGCCGCGCCGAGATCGACGGTCCCGAGATCCTCATCACCGCGCTCGGCATCATGGGAGCCATCGAGATCGTCGTTCCCGAGGGAATCGACGTGGAGGTCACAGGCCTTTCCATCATGGGCCGGCGCAGCATCTCGATGCGCGACGTCCCGGTGCTCCGCGGTTCCCCCCGGATCCGGGTCAGGGCGTTCCCCATCATGGGCGAGGTGAACGTGACCAGTCGCTCCGCTGCCGGTCAGCTTCCTGGCCCTGCGCTTTAGCCTGTCCAGCAGGCAACCGGCAGAGGAGACACGTGTACATAGCCAAAGTTGACAGCGGCATCGGCGAGGACGAGTGGCGCGACTTCGTGACGACGCAGGGTTTCGGCCACCTCGTCGCCGCCGGTAGGGGACGCGAGGTCCCCGTTGTCGTCCCCACACAGTTCGTGCTCGACGGCGACGAGATCTTCCTGCATCTCGTGGGCAAGAACCCGATCCTCGCGGCGATCGCCGAGCAGCCCCGGGTGCTGATGAGCGTCGTCGGCGACTGGGCGTTCATACCCTCGGCCTGGAAGGCCATCGGTGACGAGGACCCGCTCTTGGGCGTGCCAACCACCTACTACGCCGCCGTCCAGCTGGAGGGCGCGGCAACGATCCTGTCCGACCCAGAAGACGTCGCGGCTGTGCTCCGCCGCCAGCTGGCCGTGATCCAACCGGGTGTCGAGATCGCCGACCCGCTCGCCGCCCACGAGCCGCAGCTGCGCACGATCCGCGCCATCCGCATCGCCGTCGAGCAGGTCCGGGCGAAGTTCAAGTACGGCGGCAACGTCGACGTCGCCCACCGGGAGGCGGTCGTCGCCGAGCTCGAACGACGCGGCGGTCTCGGCGATCTCGCCGCGGCCCGCCAGACCAGGCGCCGCATCGCCGCGTCGCGCTAGAAGCCCCCCGCCAAAGGCCGCCAGGGCGCCGTGTCAGCCCTCGCCGAGAAGCTTGGAGAGGGCGCTGCGGGCATCGGCGCTCTCGGCCGCCAGCTTGGCGAGGTGCTGGGCGAGCAACTGGGTCCATTCGGCGACGCTGATCTCCTGGCGGCTGATCACCACGCCCCGCACCTCGCGGGCCGCGGTGGCCACGAGGCCGCCGTGGCGGGTGGCGAGCTCCAAGGTGAGGTCGCCGAGGCGGACCCGGATCGAGGTCGCCCGACCCTCACGCCCGGCCATCCGGTCCTTCATCGACCGCTCCCGGTCCACCTCGACCATCCCGACAGGCAAGAGGTCGGAGACTGTCGCCGAGAGCACGCGGTGGTAGGCGTCCAGATCGGCCGTGTCGGCCCGGATCGCGGCGGCGACCAGGTCGACGACGCTGGCCTCACTGTCGGGCTCGGCCGGCGGCTCACCGGCGCCCCCGGGGCCGGCCGCACCGCCGCTTTGGGCGCCGGGGACGATCTCGGAGCTCACCGGTCGATCAGTGGGAGGACCATCTGCGGCTTGGCGATGATGTGGTCAGCACGCAGCGGCCGAACGGCGGTGCCGATGGCGAAGAACTCGGTCGTGTGCCCGCCCCACTTGTGAGCCAGCGACAACAGCTGGACGCCGACGATCCCTTCGGCCTTCAGCTGCTCGGCCTCGGCCTGCATGCGGCTCATCGCCAGCTCGCGGGCATCGTAGAGAGCCTCGGTGAACTTGGGTATCTCGACGTTCCGCCCGACGTTGCCCATGGCCTTCAGGGCTCCCTGGTGGGCGATGTGGTACACGCAGCTGCCCATCACCATGCCGAGCGGCGCGTAGCCCGCCTGCACGAGCGTCCAGAAATCCTGGCCCGACAGGTCGGAGGTGAAGGGCTTGTTCTCGTCGTTGCGCCAGTTGCCCTTGTCGTCGGACTTGACGGCGGTGCCGACCGCTATGAATTCGGCGAGGTCGTTTCCGAACTCCTTGAACTCGATGTCGAGCCGAACCCCGACGATGCCGTCCGCGCCGAGGGCGTCGGCCTCGGCCTCCATGCGGGTCATCGCCAGCTCGCGGGCGTGGTACATCGCCTGCGAGAGCGTGTCGAGCTCCATGTTCTGGCTCCACCGGCCGACCTGGAGACCGACGTGGTAGATGCTCGAGCCGAGCACGAGGCCGAGAGGCCGGAAGCCTGCCTCCCGCACGAGGAGAAACTCGTTCACGCTCAAGTCGGAGGTGAACAACGCGCCCGGCTGGCCCGGCCGCATTTCGGCCAGACGCCGCATCGCATCTTGGGGGATACCCAGCTCGTTGGCTTCGATGGTCATCGTTTGCTCCCGTTCGGGTTCGATAGCGGCAGGATCGTGAGGCTCTTCGGCGGGATGGTGCCTTCTGGGTGGAACCGGACGACGGCGTCGCCTATCAACCTCGACTCGGCGACGTGGTCGGTGTGGTTCTCGGCTACCTCTTGGGCGTGGATGCTGAGCTGCATGGTGCGTGTGATCGCCCCATCGGCACCGAGCGCGCCGACACGCCGGGCGAGCTGAGACCTCGAGTCGGCTCTCACGTGGTTGACGAGCTCGGTGTAACCCGAGACCTCGGTGTTGTAATTCCAAGCGCTCGCTTGGCTCCTGGTCGCCCAGTCGTCGTGGCGGATCGCGACCGAGATGCCTATGGCGACCGAGACCGGCATCCATCCGCCCTGGAACAACTTGGCGAAGTCCTGACCGTTCAATGTCGTCGAGAACAGCTGGGCAGGACGCTGATCGCCGGCCGCACGGACGGCGGTGCCGAGCGCCACGAACTCGCGGTTGCCCTGGCCGAGATGGCGCTGCTCCAGACGTACGCCGACAACACCGTCGCCGCCAAGGGACTGGCACTCGAGCAGCATGCGGTGCATGGCGGTGTCGAAACCGTGGTAGAGCGCATCGACATAAGGGGCGTAGCCGACCCATCCGCTGGATCGCCCGCTCGTCACCGTGGTGCTCACTCCGGCGTAACCGCCGATCAGCCCGTAGCCGGAAAGCCCGTAGCCGCCGTAGCCGCAACCCGCCCAGCCGGTGAACCCGATGCTCTCGACGATGCAGCCCATCACCTCGCCGACGACAGAGAAACCACAGGCCTCGACACCGACGTGGCCTGGTACCGAAAGCAGGCTGCTGTGCACCTTTGACGAGCGGCCCCGCTCCATCCTTGCCAACGCAGCGGGCGGAAGATCCCGTCCGTCCCAATCTGTAGTCATCGATCGCGCCTCCAGGACAGACCGCCGAGCGGACCCTACCACCGCCTTCGGGCCTGTCGCCCCTCGCCCGGGCGCCCTCGCGGCGATCTGCCCGAGGGGCTGCCTCAGCGCCTGCCGACCATCTTCCACGCCCCGGGAAGCAGCACCGCGGCGATGGCCGCCTTGATGGCGTCACCAGCGAGGAACGGTGTGAGCCCGAGGGCGATCGCCCTCTGCGGGCCGACGTGCAGGCTCACGGCGAGCCAGCTCACGCCGACGGCGTACAGCACGACCTCGCCCGCCACCATGGCCGGCACTGATTTGAAGAGCGACCGGTCGGCACGGCGCTCGGCGAGGAAGCCGCACAGTCCCGCGCACAGAACGAAACCCACGACGTAGCCGAAGCTCGCTCCCAGGTAACCGCTCGCATGGTCGGCGAACCAGGGAAGCCCGGCCAGCCCCGCCGAGCCGTACAGGGCCATGGCGGCGATGGCCCGCTTCCAGCCGAGTGCGGTTCCCGCGACGAGCACGCCGAGCGTCTGGCCGGTCACCGGAACAGGCGTGAAGGAGAGGTGGAACGAAACTTGTGCCAGCACACCGACAAGACCAGCTCCGGCGATGACGAGCAGGGCGTCTTGCGCGAGCGTCGCCGACAACAGGTCTCCGAGCACGAGGGGTTCCTGGCGTCGCAGGGACGCAGACGCAGTGCTTGACATGTGGGTAACCCTCCTTGGTGGCAAATCTCGCTCTCGCTCGGCCGACGCGCTGAGCCGACAGCGCGAGCAGATGACCTTATCGAGGGACTGCCGGGGCGCCAAGCCTCCGGGCCCCTCTCAGGTGACCGGCCGCGGCACCTATGAGCGCGCCCGGACGCTCCACACCGTGGGCGAACGGGACCTTGCGAAGGCTGGCGAACTGGGGTTTGCGGAGGCGGGCGGATTCCCCCGCTGTGGATGAGCCTGGTATCGAGTTGGGGATGGAAGGGGGAAAAGCGTTAACTTCTGTGAACTTACGGTGGATTTCGCGGAAACCGGTTGACGCTTTGCGGGCATGGGTGCAAGCTCTCACTCAACCGAAAGCGATTCAGTCAATCGCCCAAGGCGAGGGAAGCCCGCAGGGGAGTCCGGAGCGTAAGGTGTGCGACTGAGCCGCTAGAGGAGAGGTGGACGGACCTCCGCCCTAAGGCGAGCCTCTCGGGGCGAGCACAAAGGTTCAGGCACCGGCAGGGCCGCAAGGTTCCCGGTTGTCTGACAGGAGGGCGAGCTGCCCAGGGGATGACCCCGGGAAGTACGGAGGCGCAAGCTGACCGGCTACCCGGGGTCCCTCCGCGTCTGAGGGCCTGCTCCGATCTGAGGGCCTGCTCCGATCTGAGGGCCTGCTCCGAGCGGGTCCCGATTCTCGGGAACCCTGTGCCTGCAGACTTCCCGGTATGCGAGACGTGGAACATGAGCAGAGCGCCACTGCGTCCTCCGCGCGATCCGGGCTCGTCGCCTCCGGCCCTCCGCCTCTGGCCGGCCGACAGGGCTGACGCCTGGAAGCGATCAAGGTGGCATTACCGTTTACTCCGACATGGGAGAGCCGTGAAGCCAATACCCGTCGTCTTCCATCTCGGGCCGCTGCAGATCCACACCTATGGGATCGGGCTCGCGGTCACTTTCTGGTTCGCCTACCGCTACTTCGCGAAGCGTCTTCGCGACCACGGGTACCCCGATGCCTGGCTCGGGCTCGCCTTCGTGTGGATCGTCATCGCTTCGATCGTCGGCGCCCGGCTCGTTCATGTGGTGGCGAACCTCAACGGCCCGCAGGGATACATACAGAACCCTGGGGACATCTTCGCGATCTGGCATGGAGGCCTGTCCAGCTTCGGAGGACTGCTCGGGGGTGTGCCGACCGGGCTGATCTGCGCCCGGCGCCGGTGCCCGCAGCTGCGCCTGGGCGCGGCTCTCGACCTTGTCGCGCCGGTTCTGGTCATCGCATGGACCATGGGCCGCCTGCTCGGTCCCCAGCTCATGTACCAAGGTGGAGGGAACCTCACCCATGCCTGGTACGGCATGGCCTACGCCGGCCAAGCCGGAAAACGCGTCCCTGTGCCGATCATCCAGGCGTTCGAGGACGCGGTCGTCTACCTCGTTGCTTTGCGGGTAGAACGCAGGATTGCCCGCCGGGGTGGCCCGATCGGCATCGTGGCGACGACCGTGGTCACTCTCTACGGCGCCTTTCGCTTCAATGACGAGTTCGTCCTCTTACCGCACAACACCGGCGGCGACATAGCTGTCCTGGTCGCCTCGGTGATCTTCGTAGCCGTTGGCGCAGCGCTCGCCGGCTTTTTGCTGTGGCGCGATCGAGACCGCGCCCACGACGGGGTCACCGACCCCTGGCGCTCTCCGGTGGCACAGGAAATCGCCCTGAGCTCCGATGATGACGACACCGACCCGACGCGTGCTGCTGAGGCTGAGCCCTACGACTCAGCGTCTGGCCGGAACCGTCCCGAGACGACCAATTAGGCCAATTACCGGAGCGGATCGCCCCAGTGAGAGAAAGGGCGCTGGCCCCTGCCCGCTGGGCGTCCGGGGCGACCCTGAGGGCCAAGCCCCGGCAATCCTGGCCCCCTGACGGCTCTACGAAGCCGTCAGGGATACCAGGATGGAACCGTCCCTCGCTGAGACCGACGTGGCCACCGCACGACGAGTCGCTGTGGCAGCTGGGAGTGGGAAGCTAACGATCGAGGCCAGCCGCAGGGCGGCGACGCCGGCTGGGAACAAGGCTCCTGAGGCCTTGAAACCACCTTTGAGTGCCGTTGCCGACGTCTTCTCCGACCGAAACTCCAGGTTCATTCCGAATTCCCTCGCACTAGAGCAACGTCGACACGTTTGGGGTCAGGCTTGAGCACTCAGTACATTTATGTCACTACTTTCTGTGGTAGACCCCTCTCGCCCGGCCGAATGACAAGATGGTCGGACATGGGGACCTTCATCCTCGGCGCCCTCTCGAGCACCCCGGCATCGGAGCGTCCCGACCTGCTCGCCGAGCCGACCCGAAAGGCGCTGGCCGAGGGGCGCCTCCTCGACGACGTCGGAGTGGTCGAGATCGATCCGGCCCTTTCCGACACGGCCGCGACGCAGCAGGAGTACGGGCTCGAGCCCGACTCGCTCGCCAACTGCGTCGTGGTCGGCGGCAGGCGGGAAGGGACCGAGCGCTTGGCCGCCTGTGTCGTGCTCGCGACGACCCGCGCCGATATCAACCGGGTCGTCAGGCGCTTTCTCGATGTCCGTAAGGCGTCGTTCCTGCCGATGGACCGCGCCGTCGAGCTCACGGGCATGGAGTACGGCGGGATCACCCCCATCGGCCTGCCGGAAGGCTGGCCCCTGCTCGTCGACCGTCTCGTGGTCGAGACCGCTGTCGTCCTCATCGGGTCCGGCGTGCGCCGCTCCAAGATCCTGCTCCCCGGTCCTCTGCTCGCCCGCCTCCCGGGTGCCGAGGTCATCGATGGGCTGGGCGTGTAGCAGCACCCTCCTGGCTCCCCGCCTTGGATGAAAAGCGCGCCGGGTCCGCCTCGAACCGCGACCGGCAGCGGTCCGAGCAGAAGTAGAACGTCTTGCCGTCGTGCACGGCGGAGGCAGGGGCGCTGGCCACCTCGACTTGCATGCCGCACACCGGGTCGAGGGCGTAGCCAGCGTCGGCTCCGAGGCGGCCCCTGTTGCGATACACCCAGTAGAGGGCGGCCAAGAGCGCAAGGAAGATGACGTTGAGGTACGTGGTGTAGTCCCAGGAGAAGTGCACAGGGGCCACCTGGGCGGGGCGCCTCGTGGGCACGAGGCCGGCCGCGTCGAAGATGGCCCCGGTGACGAGCCCCGCCGCCGACATCACCGCCCAGAAGACCACGAGCATCCGCAGCATGAGGCGTGTCCGGTAGTAGCGGCGGTACACGAGCAGCAAAGGGAAGCTGATCAGGTCGGCAAAGAGAAACGAGATCACTCCGCCGAAGGAGATCCCCCCCTTCCAGAGCGCGGCGGCCAGCGGCACGTTACCGATCGAGCAGACGAAACTGATGATCGCGATGAACGGTCCCACGAAGGCATTCTCGAGCGTCGTCCCCCAGCCGTGGCCGTGGATGAAGACCGTGTTCCAGACCCCGACGGGCACCAGGACAGCCAGGAACCCGGCGACGGTGAAGCCGAGCAGCAACTCGCGTCGCAACATGGTGAAGTCGGCCATCGTGTAGGTGGCGGCATCGACCCATCCACCCTTGGAACGTAGTTTCTTCGCCCACGGTACCCGCTGGAAGGCGGCGTTCTCGAACGACGCGCTGCCCTGCCCCTGGTCGTGACCGTGACCGGACTCGTGACCGTGACCGGGCTCGGCGCCCGCCGTCAGCCGCTGCCGGGCCTGGACGACGAGCCTGCCCCGCAACCAGAGGCCGCCCAGGCTCGCGAGCAGGACGATCATGATCACCCCGCCGACGAATTCGCTCGCCGCGAACTGCCAGCCCATGAGCACGATGAGCACGACGCCGAGCTCGATCACGAGGTTGGTCGAGGCGAACATGAAGACATTCGCCGTCACGAAGTCGGCGCCCCTCACAAAGAGCGACTTCGCCATGGCACTGGCCGCGTACGAACACGACGAGGAGGCCATCCCGTAGCCGGAGGCTCGGGCTACCGCGGCCGGGCCGTGATCGCCAAGCTTGGCCTGCATCGCCTCCCGGCTGACGAAAGCCTGCACCGCTCCCGAGAGCGTGAAGCCCAAGATGAGGGGCCACAGCGTCTCCCAGAACATGAAGAAGCCCTCTCTGAAGCTCCTCCCGATGGCATCGATCCAGCCGACGCCGGCCAGCAGCATCGTTCCGCTGATCACGCCAGCTCCAGGCGAACAAGTCTCGCCCTGCTGTTGATCACGACGCGTGAGTGTATTTGTCCCGCGACCAGACCCGGACCGGTGGCGACCCGAGCCGCACCGGTCGTGGCCCGATGGGACGGGCGGCTGAGCCGCGGAGTCCTCACGGGGAGCCTCTGAGCAGCCCTCTGGTGGGGACGGAGGGGCTCGAACCCTCACTGTGAGCGTTTTAAGCGCCCTGCCTCTGCCGGTTGGGCTACGTCCCCGAAATCGCTCCACGGCCTCTGACAGGCGTCTTTCGCGCCTATGACGCTCCAGCCGCCCGGAAGGGTCGTCAAGAAACCCTAATCAGCTGTTACAAGGTTGATGGTTGACAGTCGTTACCAATGTGACGAAAGTTAAAGCATGTTGCACAGGAGGGGAAGCCTGCGAGGCACTGTCGGTCCGGTGGCGGCCGTCCTTGCTTTGACGGGTTCACTCTTTGTGGCCGCGGCGCCGGCCGGGGCGACGCCTAGCCCCATCAACCGTACCAACTCGCAAATCAGTTCTCTCCAGGCCCGCGCCAGAGCGCTTGCCCTGCAGATCACGAGCGACCAGAACGAAGTGTCGGTCGCCGCCGAGGAGTACGACGAGGACACGGTCTCTTTGCAGGAGGACCAGCTGACGCTCGCCAGGACCGAGGGTCAGCTGAAACAGACCCGCAAGCAGCTCCGCGCCGTGCGGGCCCGGGCCGAGAACGCCGCCATCGAGGCCTACGTGACCGGCGACGGGTTCGACTCCCAGGTCGGCGGGATCCTCGACTCGAGCGTGAACGACGCCCAGAGCGCGGCCGTCTATTCCGACATCGTCGTTCACTCCCTGAAAGCGGCGATGAGCCAGCTGCACGTGGTGACGATCCGGTTGGCCGCCGAGCAGGCGACGGAGGCGGAGACGACGGCAGCCGCCGCGCGGGCCCAGCTCTCGGCCGACCAGGCCCGAGCTGCAGCCGAGGCGGCGACCTCGGAAGTCGAATCGGCTCTCGGCGAGGTGAAGGGGCAGCTCGCTGTGCTCGTCATAAAGAAAGAGCAAGAGATCGCCGCTGCAAAGGCCGCGGCGGCTCTCGCCGCCGCCAGAGCCGCGGCCGCCAGGGCCGCCGCCGCCGAGAGGGCCGCGGCCGCCAAAGCCGCCAGGGAAAGGGCCGACCGGGTGGCCACGGACGCCGCCTACGCCAGCGCGGGTGACGGGAGCAACCTCGGACCCGGGACGAGCGACACCGGGCAGTGGCCGTTCGGTCCGGGAACCGGTCCCGACCAGCCTGGCTTCGGTGACCCGCTCATCCCGGCCGGGACTAACCCGCAGGGTCTCACTGCCGTGACGGCAGCAGTGTCCTACCTCGGCGTCCCCTACGTGTGGGGCGGGGCGAGCCGCCAAGGCGTCGACTGCTCGGGCCTTACGATGCTGGCCTGGGCGGCGGCAGGAGTCGACCTGCTCCACGGGGCGACGGTCCAAGATTCGGAGTCCACGCCGGTCAACCTGCTCGACATCGAACCAGGCGACCTCCTCTTCTACCACTTCCCCGACGACGGTCCCCTGCCCATCACCCACGTCGCGATCTACGTCGGTTCCGGTCCTTTTGGGACCGACACCATCATCCAGGCGGCGGAGACCGGCACGAATGTCGCCTACTACCCGATGTACTGGGGCGGCTTTGTCTCGGCCGGCCGACCCTGACAAGCTCCACCCCGCCCGCGGCCACACCTGAGACCGCGATAGGGCGTCCGACTAGGGCAAGTCTCTCTGGCGGTCGGCTGCGTGCCCGCTCCCGACGGCGGTCGCCATCGGGACCGTCACCGGCATCCCGCTCGGGATCGTGCTCGGGCGTTACTTGTGGGACGCCTTCGTCCACCAGATCAACGCCGTGCCGCTCCCGATCGTCCCCGTCCTGTCGGTCGTGCTCGTGGCGATGGGGGGCCTCCTCCTCGCCAATGTCGTCGCGACCGTACCGGGACGGATGGCGGCGAACGCGCCGACGGCGGCGCTGATGCGCACGGAGTAGCCGGGCCTTCAGCCTCCGACCGGGTGAGGCGCTACCAGTTGGTCGAGCCGGACAGCCACTGGCGGTAGTACCGGTCCCGGCGCTCGGTCCATTCCTCGGATGTGATCGCGTAGCGGACGTGGTCCTCCCAGCGGCCGTCGATCTCGAGGTAGCGCAGGGCGATCCCCTCCCCGCGCAGCCAGAGCTTCTGGGCGACGCGGCGGCTCGGGCGGTTGCGCGGGATGATCGAGATCTGGAGCCGGTGAAGACCGACCTCCTCGAAGGCGAAGCGGAACAGCAACACGCAGGCCTCCGGCACGTAGCCCCGGCCCGCCTGGGCCTGGTCGATCCAGTAGCCGACGTAGGCGTTCTGGAAAGGCCCCCGTGCGACCGAGGAGATGTTCACCTCGCCAGCAAAGCGCCCCATCGCGAAGATCCCGAAACCGTAGCCGGTGCCCAGTTGCCTCTCGCGCTCACGCATCGAGCAGCGAGTGGTGAAGGTTGTCCTGTCCTCCGACGGGTACGGCGCACCGGCCGGCCGCGGCTCCCACGGCAGCAGCCAGTCGCGACAACGCGTGCGCACCTCGTGCCAGGCCTCGTAGTCGTCCTCGCGCAAAGGGCGCAGGCGAACCCGACGGCCCACCAACTCAGAAGAGATCCCAGAAGCGATCAATTCGGCCATGTCAGCTCCGCGCCATCACGGTTGCTCACATCTCTATCGTCGCAGATCCGCCGGCCTCACGCGTAGACTTGAGCCACCCAACTCAGAAGACCGGTGAGCGCGTGGACTGCGCGATCGGGCCGTTGGTGATCGTTGAGAACCTATGCCTGAGCCCGACGCCCTCCCGACGACCGACGGCGGACCGGCGCGTCCGTGGATCGCTCTCGTGGGCGTGCCGGGACACGACCTCGATGCGCTCGAGAGGGCCCTTTGCACCTTTGGTTTGTCCTCGCTCGAGGCCCCGCGCCTTAGAGCGGTCTCGTCGAAGGCGCTGGGCGCGCTCGGGCGAAGCTGGTGGGACGCACCGGTGAGCGCGGCTGGCGCCGGCTCGGACGGCCCCCCGGCGACGCTCGACCAAGAGCTGGAAGCCTTCGTGGCGCCTGCGCGCAAGGCCTTCCTCGAGGCCGCTGGCAACGCCAGGGACCGGAGCCGCCCGGCACCGGCGGCGTTGCTTCTCGCGGACCAGGTCACGGCTTCGCTCCTGCCCCTCCTCCTGCGCGCGGTGGGAACGCCGGCTGGCGTGGTCCTCGTCGTCACCGACCCGCTCGAGGCGGCCAGGGACCTGGTGTGCGCCGGTGGCTTTGAGCAATCTCGCGCCTTGGCCGCATGGGAGCGGCACGAGCGTGCGGCGCTGAGCAACCTGAGGGGACTGCCGGTCTTCGTCACCAGCCGCTCGAGCGCCATCGGCGACCCTGCCGGCTGGGCCAGCTCCGTCGGGAGCTTCCTCTTGCTGCACGGGGCAGGGCCAGCCGAGCGGCCCTCGCCCGCACGCCTGGAGGAGGTGCTCGGGCCGTCGGTCGGCAACGACGGCGCCATCAAGGACGAGGGGCTGCTTCTCGAGAGCCAGAGACAGCTGGCCTCGCTCCTCGCCCAGCTCGTCGGGCCGCACGAGTACTTCGACCCGCCGGCTCCTGAGCCCGAATCACCCTGGGTCACCACCGTGCTGGACGGGCGCCGGGATCTCGAGCAGCTCTGGGGGGCCTTGGAATGGGCGACACGACAGCTCGCCTCGTTCCTCCCCGCCCTCGAGCGTGACGACGGCCGGGAAGCCGCCTCTGAGGACTATCCCCTGAACGCATCCGAGGACCTGGCGGCCTATCACCGCTGGCTCGAGCAACGAGGCGAACCGTGCACGCTGCCGCTCAGCGGTGGCCTCCCGGTGGCCCGGGCGCGCGTGCATGCGAAGGCCCCGCCGACTCTCAGCGTCGTAGTCCCCGTCCTCCGGCCGCCCGCGTGGGCACTCGAGCGCTGCGTTGCCTCCGTGCTCGCCCAGAGCTACCACGACTTCCAGCTCGTGCTGGCCGACGACGCCTCCCGCGACGGCGCGCTGGAAGCCCAGCTCCACTCTTTTGCCCACCTCGACCCTCGTGTCGAGCTCGTGCTCAGGGACAAGACCGGCGGCATCTCGGCTGCCACGAACTCGGCGATCGAGCACGCGAGGGGCGAGCACGTCGTGTTCTTGGACAACGACGACGAGCTCCATCCCGAAGCCCTCGCGAAGATGGCGGCCGCGATCGCAGCCAACCCGGAGGCCGACGTCTTGTACTCCGACGAGGACAAGCTCAGCCCCTCGGGCGAGCGCTGCGTGCCGAGCCTGAAACCTGACTGGTCGCCCGACCTGTTGCTCTCCAGCGCCTACTTCTGCCACCTGCTCGTCGTGCGCCGCTCGCTCGTCTCCGAGCTCGGCGGGCTGCGCTCGGAATTCGACGGGAGCCAGGACTACGACCTGATGCTCCGCGCCACCGAAGTTGCCCGCGCCGTGGTCCACGTGCCGGAGATCTTGTACCACTGGCGGGTCTTGGCGGGCTCGACCTCTGCCGACCCGCACGCGAAACCGTGGGCCTTCGAAGCCGAGCGCCGGGCGCTCGAGGATGCTCTCGCCAGGCGGGACATTGCCGCGGCGGTCGAGCCGCACGGGCGATATGTCGGGAATTTCCATGTTCGCCGGGCCGTCGCCGGCGAACCGCTCGTGAGCATCATCGTGCCGTTCCGGGACGAGCCGGAGATGACCGCGTCGTGCTACCGGTCCCTTGTGCGCTCGCCCGGTTACGAGCGCCTCGAGCTCTTGCTGGTCGACAACGCCAGCGAGCTCCCCGAGACCCAGGCCCTCTCGGGCGAGCTCGCCAAGGACCCAAGGGTGCGCCTTGTCCACGACCCGCAACCGTTCAACTGGGTCGCGATCAACAACACCGCTGCCGCCCAGGCGCGGGGCGACGTGCTGCTGTTCTTGAACAACGACATCGAGGCGCGCTCGGACGGGTGGCTGGCGGCGATGCTGGGCCACGCGCAACGCGAGGAGGTCGGCGCAGTCGGCGCCCTCTTGCGCTACCCGGATCTCACCGTCCAGCACGCAGGCATCGTGGTCGGCATGACCTGGGGAGCGGGCCATGTCCAACAAGGCCTGCCTTTCGGCCGCCCGAGCTACATGCTCATGACCGATCTCACCCGAGACTGCACCGCTGTCACAGGGGCGTGCATGATGACGCGGCGCTCATGTTTCGAGGACCTCGGCGGCTTCGACACTGCTCTTCCCGTCGCCTTCAACGACGTCGACTACTGCCTGCGCCTGCGCAAGAAGGGCCTGCTCGTGGTCTACACGCCGCTTGCTGAGCTGATCCATCATGAGTCCAAGAGCCGTGGGCATGCCGACGACGTCGTCGAGACCCCAGTCTTCAGGAACCGTTGGCGAGACGAGATGCTGCGCGGAGACCCTTACTACAACCGCGACCTGACGCGTTTCGACCCCTACTGCCGCTTGTCCACCGAGGAGGAACGTGACCTATGGAACATCTTCCGCTCGATGCTCGAAGTATCGTCGACGAGCTGAGGTCCGCCCCCCGTCCGCTCTCGGGGGAGCGACCGAGAGCCTGGATGCCGTCGGCCTCCTTCGCCGCTCTGCTCGAGGACGCCGACCGTACGCCGGTCCTTCTCAACGACCACCTTTCCTGGCTCCACGACAACTGCGACCTCACCCAAGCCCTCGCCCCGCCGGAGGGCAGCGGCCTCAAAGCCTGGGCGAAGCGGTTGGTCCACCGTGCCGTGCTGGCCGTGATGCGCCCCTACCTGGTGAAGGTCCAGGACTGCGTCTCGGTCACCGTGCGCGCCCTCGACAGCGTGGCACGCCGGGTGGACGACCAGGCGGCGACCCAGCTGCGCTCGATCGGGGCGATTCGCGCCGACCTAGTCGACTTCGCCCAGCACGTCGACGAACGACTCGACGAGTGAGCCGGGTCGTCCTCGTCACGGCTCGGTGGGGAGAGTCGCACGGCGAGTCGGGCGTCGTGGTCCGGCTGCTGGCCGGAGCGCTCTCGGTACGAGCGCAGGTCGAGGTCGTGTCACTTCGCATCTCCGGCGCCTCCCTTGCCCCGGGCGCTCCGGTGCGAACGCGGCGCGACAGCGTGTTCGTCGTTCACGAGGCCGCCGCCAGCCGGGCGGGGCGGGCGCAGGCAGGACTCCTCCGGGCCGCGCTGGCGCTGAGCAGAGGCGGCCGGCTCCCGGAGATCTCCGGGCCGCGGCTTGTCGAGCTCTACGGTGGGCAGGCGCCTGGTGTCGTCGAGCTGATCGCCTCGCTTCAGCCCGACTCGGTGCTGCTCGCCGGCCCTGAGACATGGTGGCTCCCCGAGGCCCTCGAGCCGGTTGCCGGCACTCCACGGGTGGTGTCGGTGCCCCTCCTAGGCGACGACCCCAGCTGCGACCTCCCCCAGCTCAGGTCGCTCGTGACCCAGGTCGACGCCGTCGGAGTGCTTTCGCGCGCCGAGGGGCGACGGGTCGGCGGCGGGGCGGAGGCGCACCGGCGGCCCACAGCGCAGCAACGAGCGGAGGTAATAGAGCTCGACGTGGCCTTTCCGATCAACCGGCCTGCCGCCGAGCAGTTGATGGTCGGGATGTCCCACTTCGATCGCTTCGTCGTGCTCATGACCGGGTTTCCCGACGGCTCGCCGGGGGCGGTTCGCTCGCCCGGACACGACTACGTGCGACGGTCGCTCGGCCCGATAGCCGTCGCCGAGGTGGCTCTCGGGCGCTGGTCCGTCTCGGACCGGCGCCAGTCGCGCCTGGTCCCTGTCAAGGCGTCCCGGCCCAATCTCTGGAAGTTGCTTTCGCATGCCGAAGTCTGCCTCGATCTCCGGCCGCAGGGCATCGTCGGTCGCGAGACGATCGAGTCCCTGCTCCTCGGCACGCCGGTCGTCGTGCCCGAAGGCACGGTGGCCGCCGAGCACGCAGAGCGCTCCAACGGTGGCCTTTGGTACCGGGACTACGGGGAGCTGTTCGACGCCGCAAAGGCGATACTCGATGATGCTTCGCTGCGGGCAGGGCTCTCCGAGTGCGGCCGTGCGTGGGCGGAGAGCGTGCACGGAGACCAGCGCCGTTTCTCGGAACAGGTGGCGCGGCTCGCGCTTGGATGACCGTGCTGGCCCGGCGGCGCTAGCGTCTTGGTCGTGCTCTGCTCACGGAGCGCCGCTCGATGAGGCGCGTGATCGATGCGCTCGACAAAAGCTGGGTGGCCGCCCTGTGCGGCTTGCTGCTTCCTCTTGGCGTTGCTGCGGTCCTCGTTCCCTTCCGCACCGGCTTCGCATTGCCCGCCTCGGCGCTCGTGCTGGTCTTCGTCGTCGTGGCCGTCGGTTCCTTCGGCAGCCGGTTCGCCGGCGTGCTCGCCGCCTTGTCTTCGGCGGCCTGGTTCGACTTCTTCCTCACCAAGCCCTACGAGACTTTCAACATCACCTACAGGCCCGACCTCCAGACCGAGATCAGCCTGCTGGTGGTGGGACTCGCGATCACAGAGATCGCCGCCCGCAGTCGCGGCTACCGCGAGGAGGCCTCCGAAGAGGCCGACAACATCGCCGTCATCCATGACTTCACCGAGCTGGTGGCCGAAGGCGAGCCGGCGCAGTTCATCGTCGCCCACGCGGCGGCCGAGCTGACATCGCTGCTCAAACTGAGGGACTGCCGTTTCGAGACCCAGATGTCGGATCGTCACCCGACACGTATCGAGCACTCGGGGGTGGTCGCTCTCGGCGGGCTGCACTGGGGAGCGCACCGAAGCGGGCTGCCCGGCAGGGAGGTCGAGCTCATCGTCAAGTTCCAGGGCGAGACCTTCGGGCGTTTCGTCATGACCCCGACCCCGGGCACGCCTGTGTCGTCCGACCGCCTGCTCGTCGCGGCCTTCATCGCCGACCAGGTGGGCACAGCGCTCGCAGTCCAGGCCAAGAGCGCCTAGAGATCCCGCGCCTGAGAAGCCGGCGCCAGGCCGGTACGGATGGCGAAACGGGCGCGGCAGGTGCAGCAGGTGGCAGGCCGGTGGCCCGGCCCGCGGCGCGTCGGTGTTGTGGGTGAGCAGCTCCGCCGGTCAGCAACTCAGGCGGTGAGCAGCTCGGAGGCGACCCCGTCGAGCAGGTCCGACTCGGATTCGGTGAGCACGTCGAAGCCGAGCACCGTCATCGATTCGGCCAACACGACAGTGCCCCCGATGATCACGTCAGCTCTCCCGACCTCGAGTGCCGGCCATTCCCGGCGACGCGCCAGACTCACGGAGGCGAGCCCGCCGAGCAGGCGCTCGATGGTTTCCAGCCGCAATCGGGCGTGATGGATGCGGCTCCGGTCGTAGTGGTCCAGCCCTTGGTCGAGGCGTACCAGCGCGCTCACGGTGCCCGCCACCCCGATCAGCCGCGCAGCACCACCAAGCTCGGGTTGCGCCTCGATCGCTCCCGTCACGAGCCCGCGCACGTACGCCCTTGCTGCTTCGAGCTCGGATCCCAGCGGCGGGTCGTGCTCGAGAAAGCGTTCGCTGACCCGCACGCAGCCCATCTCGAGCGACACGGCGTGAAGACCGGGAGGCCTGCCCCCTACGAGCTCTGTCGAGCCGCCTCCTACATCGATCACGAGGTACGGGCCTTCGGTGCGATCGAGCTCGGACGTCGCGCCCATGTAGCCGAGGCGGGCCTCCTCCCTGCCGTCGAGAACCTCGGGCACAGTTCCGAGAACCTCGACCACCCGTCGCGAGAACTCGGCTTCGTTCGCTGCGTCGCGGGCCGCCGAGGTCGCCGTCACCCGGGCCTGAGTCACGCCATGGTCGTCCATGACCTTCCGGAACTCCGCCAGGACATCGATGGTCCGCTGGATCGCCTCCTCGGAGAGGCGCCCCGTGCGGTCCACGTCTTGACCGAGGCGGGTGATCCGCATCAGGCGCTCGAGAGGCTGCCCGCCGGCGTCGAGAATCAAGAGGCGGGTGGAGTTGGTGCCTAAGTCGATCGCTGCTACCGGTCCGCCGGCGCTCACGATCGCTCGCCTTCCGACCAGGAAGGGTCGACTCGGTAGGTCGACGGGTCGAGGCCAAGCTGCTCGCAAGTCCAACGGCCCACGGGATCGGGACCGCCCGCGAGGAACCAGGCGAGATGAGCATGCAGGCACTTCACGCCACGGCGGGTCCCTCCGACACCACCTGTCGGCCTCGGGCCTGCCTGCTCGGCCGGAATCGCCGCATCGCGGAGGGCCTGGTACTGCGAATGCGCAGCCTCGAGCTCGGCGGGGTCGGCGGCTGCCTCGGCGGCCTTCACCCCGCCCTCCGACTCGAGACGGCTGACCAGTTCCCGCTCAGCCCGTCCCACGAGCCAGTACCGCGTCGGCATGGGCGTGCCGTCATCGAGCAGCGGGGAATTCAAGATGACGACCGGCCCGCCGTCGCGGTCGCGGACGATGACCTCAAAGGCTCCTTGGGGTGCCCTTCCGAGCAGTCCGGCGACGGCCTCCCAGTCGCCTTGGCTCACCGGCGGCGGCGCCTCAACGAGTAGATGACTATCCGCCCGATGAGAAGGATCCCGGCGACGGTCAGGTAGGGAGAGAGGCGCTTGAGCAGTGATTGTCTTTTCGCGATGGGGTAGCCCGGCTCGTAGGGCTCTGAGTAAGTTCCGCCGGGCGCTGTGGAGGTCTCGCCGGGCTCTGAGTACGTACCGACGGGCGCTGAGTAAGTAGCGCTCGGCGCTGACTTACCCTCCTCCTCGACCTCGACGTCCTCCTGGATCTCGTTCTCGAACTCGGCCTCCTCCTCGAGCTTGACCTTGTCGGTGACAATCTCGTCTTCGAGCTTGGCGTGGTAGGAGGCGACATCGGCATCGATCTCGGCCTCCTCAGCCAGCTTGGCGGGCTCGGCCGGCTTGGCGGCTGCGGCGGGCGCGGCCGGGTTGACGGCTGCGGCAGCGTCGGCCGGTTTGCCGGGCTCGGCCGGTCTGGCGACCGCCGCGGGCGCGGCCGGCTTGGCGGCTGCCGTGCTCTCGGCCGGTTTGCCGGGCTCGGCCGGCCTGGCGACTGCAGCGGGCGCGGTCGGCTTGGCGGCTGCCGTGCTCTCGGCCGGCCTGGCGGGCTCGGCCGGCCGAGAGACTGCAGCGGGCGCGGTCGGCTTGGCGGCTGCCGTGCTCTCGGCCGGCCTGGCGGGCTCGGCCGGCC
>JBEKBT010000028.1:0-33039 GCA_050015255.1 Acidimicrobiales bacterium | reverse complement strand
CCTGAGGTGCGGGTGGTCGGTCGGTGAGCAGCGGAGTGAGGATCCGGTCGTCGTCAGGCCCGGTGCCGGGAAGGGCTCGTCGGTCACCAAGCGTCCCTGGTTCCTCGAGTCGTTGAGCATCGCGCCCGGAGAACAGATCGGGCGCGACACGCTCTTGCCAAAGGTGCCGCCCGACCCATACGGGACACCCACTCCACCGTCAGTCGCGGCGATCGGAGACGGCAGCGTGCTCGTCTCGGTCGGAACCGGTGGCCAGCAACCTACGGTCGCCTACGGGCCGTAGGACGTGTGCTGGGTTGCCGCTTTGGATACGTTCGCCAACAATCCGCCAACCGACTTTGCGTCGCAGGCACGCGCAGGCGCTGCGATTGGGCGTTATCGTGCACCAAAAGCCCAGCTCAGCGCCTCTCAGCGGTAATCCAGCCACCCTCTCAAGGTGGAGACACGGGTTCGAATCCCGTTGGGGCTGCCAGGAACCGTCTTCTGGTGTGGTTCGGGGACGCACGGCCAACTCAGAAGCCGGCTCGAGGTCCCTACCCTGTCCGGCGGATGTTCTCCTCGGGTTCAGGCCGGATGGCTGATCACTCTCACCTCCAGCTCAGACATGCGCCCGATCAGGATGCTTTGGACCATCCCGCGGGGAAAGAGACCGTGTTCGACCACTCCGGGAGTGGCCGCGAACCGAGCGGCCAGCGCAGCCGGGTCACCGACCTCACCCTGGAAGTCGGCGATGACGCCGCCGTCGGGGCTGGCCGGGACAGCGCGCAGTGTGGTGGAGGTCAGTCGCCGCAAAGTGGATGTCAGCCCGAAGGACAACAACTCCAGCGGGATCGGCGAGTGAAGACGCTCGACGGGCTTGGTCGAATCTGCGATGACCACGAAACGCTCTGCTGTCGCCGCCACCAGCTTCTCGCGGGTGTGGGCGCCTCCCCCGCCCTTGACCAGCCACCCGTCGGGAGCGATCTGGTCGGCACCGTCGATGGCGATGTCCAGGTGGTCGATCCTTGCCAACGCCTCCACGCGAATCCCGAGCAAGCGGGCCGCGTCCTCAGTGTGCCGCGACGTGGCCACACACCGCAGGGACAGATTGCGGCGGGCGAGCGCTGGCAGGAGGTAGGCGACGGTCGAACCGGTGCCGAGCCCGACCGACATGCCGTCTTCGACGAGCTCGGCCGCCGCCTCGGCGGCAAGCTTCTTCTCGGCCTCGACTCCACGGGTCATCCACGTCCCCCTTCTTCCGACAGCGGAACTGCAAGCTCACTGCGTCGCCATCCCGGATTTGGCTCTTACTCAGCTCTTCTCGCGAGATTAGGAAGTCATGAAGCGCACTTGTCGGCGATCGAAGTCAGGAGCCGAGCCAGATCTCGACCGGGTCTGGAGGATGGGCGTGACGCGACCCGGAACAGGCAACGGGATTCCAGCTGAACCATCCGTCCCTTGCAGAGCTTTTTCACGCAAACTTGAGAGAGGTGCACGGCCCCATTTGCTTAACCTCGCAAGGCAGCCCGGGGTCGTGCACCATCTATGTCTATCGGCAGTGGTCAGTCGGCCCTTGAACGCTCGTCTGGAGCCGTTCGGGTTGGCGACGATTTGCAGCACCGAGCGACTGGCCATGATCGCCCAAATGGGAGCGGGAGCGACGTGAAGCCATTGGGGCAAGCTGTGTTTCCGCTCTCGCGCGGCGATCAGCGCATAACCCAGGATCGACGTTGAGCCGAGCCCGGACGTTGCGCAGGCCGGTAGGGATGCACGGTCCAATGACGAAGGGCGAAGCACCAGGATTCTCGTCAGTCCGACGGCCAGGCTCGCCCTCGCGTCCAAGGCGGCGCCTCCCGCGCTGTCAAAGCTATCTTTACAAGAGACAGATTGCAGGAGTGACTTGGGATGACGAGCCGGGCGGAGCGTGAGGTGATGGGCCTCATGCTGACGACGAACGCCGAGCTGGTCGCGTCGGTGCTGCGGGGCGGAGAGGACTCCGAGGACGATTCGGTCGTCGCTGCGATCGCGACTACACGAAGCCTCGGGCGCATCGTTGAGGACACCTTGCACGCCCTCGTCCAGCAAGCCCGCGCCGAGGGTCACACATGGGCCGAGATCGGCGAGCTGCTCCACGTCACTCGCCAGGCGGCCTTCCAGCGTTTCGGGACCACGAGCTCACCGGACACGGTCCCCGCCGAGGACATCCCGCCGCTGGATGGGGCCGAAGACCGCGCCAGGAGGCTTTTGGCGGCCTTCGTCGAGCGGCGCTTCGAGGAGGTACGGGCGGAGTTCAGCGCGCGTATGCGCGAGGCGGGCTCGCCCCAGCTGCTCAAGTCGGCCCGCACGAAGATGGAGCGGCGGTACGGAGCCTTCCTGGAGTTCGGCACGCCTCGGACGTCGGTGCGTCACGGCTACACCGTCATTGATGTGCCGGTCGCCTTCGAGCGGGGCGACCTCGTGGGGCGATGCTCCTTCAACGTTGACGGCGAAGTCGCCGGGTTCGTCTTCGTTGAGTCCGATGCGCTGTAACGGTCGCTGGCTTCTGGAACGGCTTCGCTCGGCTGCAGAGCGGCGGCGGCCGTCGCCGCCCTAGGGCTCCGGATCACGTGGGAGCTGCCAGTTACGTCCCTGGCACTCGGCAGGCGAAGTAGATCCCACCGGCCAGCCGGCATGTCTGCCTGTCGCTGGTTCGGCGGACAGGCACGAAGTGACTTCCGGCCCTACTCCAACCAGAACAACCGTCTTAAGCCTATGAACATGCGCATTGGTGATGCCGCGGCGATCGACTCCCGTGGTCTCGACGCCCTGATCAGGATCTTGGGCGCGCTGGGATACGACACCGTGGGGCCCGTCGTGCGGGACGGAGCGATCGTGCCGGGTCCGGTGGCCGGCGTGGCCGATCTCCCTGTCGGCTACCGGGACGAGCAGGCTCCAGGTCGTTACCAACTGAAACGCGTCGAAGACGACGCGCTTTTCGCCTGGGCGGTGGGACCGGGCTCGTGGAAGGCCGAGCTCTTCCCGCCGACCCAGGAACTGTGGCGGGCCAAGGTGGACGGTGACGAGGTCAGCTTCACCCAGCCGGCGAGTCCGGCGGCACCCATGGCCGTCATCGGTGCCCGGCCGTGCGAACTGGCGGCCCTCGGCGTGCTCGACCGGGTTCTGCGAAACGGTGAGGTCTCCGACCCGCGTTACGTCGCCCGCCGGGACGGGGCCTTCTTGGTGGTGGCCGAGTGCGGCGTTCCGGCGGCCACCTGCTTTTGCACCTCGATGGGAACCGGGCCTGGGACCGAGGAGGGTTTCGATCTAGCCCTGAGCGAGGTCGGCGACGCTGACAGGCGGCGCTTCGTTGTCAGGGTGGGCACAGAGCGCGGCGCCGAGGTGCTGTCGTTGCTCGCCACGACGGCGGCGACGCAGGAGGATCTCGCCGCGCGTCGTGAGATGCTGGCCAGGGCCGCGGATGCCATGGAACGGCACATGGACGTCGAAGGCCTACCGGCCCTGTTGGCCCGTAATCTCGAGCACCCCCGCTGGGACGACGTGGCCGGGCGCTGCTTGGCGTGCGGCAACTGCACCCTCGTGTGCCCGACCTGTTTCTGCTCGGCGATCTGGGACTCCACTGACCTGGACGGCAACATTGTGCGCTCGCGCTCTTGGGCGTCGTGCTTCGAACTGGCGCACTCGTATCTCTACTCCGGCCCGGTGCGCGTCTCGAGGCGGTCGCTTTACCGCCAGTGGATGACTCACAAGCTCTCAACGTGGTGGGACCAGTTCGGCACCTCAGGCTGTGTCGGCTGCGGCCGCTGCATCACGTGGTGCCCGGTGGGCATCGACATCACCGCAGAGGCGGCGGCCATCCGCAGCAGCGACGGTGTCGGCCACCCAGGCCCCGCACCCGAGGAGGGCACAGTGTCAGACGAACCGCCAGAAGCGGTCCGGGTATCGTCACCTACGGGGGCAGCAGATGAGTGAGACCACCGCTGCCCTGATCGGCGACCATCCGCTGCTCGCCGACCTGCCGGGCGACATGGCCGCGGTTGTGCGCGGCTGCGCCCGCAACGTGACCGTGAGGACCGGAGAATTCCTCCTGCTCGAGGGCGACGCCGCGGACGTCTTCTACCTGATCCGCCGCGGGCAGGTGACCCTGGAGACCCGTGCCCCCGGGCGGCCACCGTTGGTGATCGAGACCTTGGGCCCCGGGACGACGATCGGGTGGTCGTGGCTGTTTCCTCCCTATCGCTGGCAGTTCGACGCGCGTGCGACCGAGCCGGTCGAGGCCATCGCCGTGGACGCGATCTGCCTTCGCGCAAAGGTGGAGGCCGACCCGGCGTTGGGCTACGAGCTCACGAAGAGATTTGCCTCGGTGATGCTGAACCGGCTGCAGGCTGCACGGTTGCGCCTGTCGGTGCTGCACCGCGGGGAGAGAGCCGGGAGGGTTTCCGAGGCCAAGCGGCAACTGGCCCGGCCTCGGATGGCCGAGCCGCTCGTTCAAGCCGCGGTCGAAGTGCCGGCGGCATTCGTCCCCGAGCCCTACCGCATCGTGGCGAAACACGAGGAGGCAGAAGGGGTCTTCACCTTGTCTCTGGAGCCGATCGGCAAGGATCCCCGCGAGTTTCGTGTCGGGCAGTTCAACATGCTCACCGCGTTCGGCGTGGGTGAGGCCGCCATCTCGGTAAGCAGCGCGCCGGGCACACCCGGCCGTGTGGAGCACACGGTGCGCGATGTCGGCACGGTGACCCACGCCCTGTGCAGTGCCCCGTTGGGCTCGGTGATCGGGGTCCGCGGGCCTTTCGGCACGGACTGGGGCATCGAGGACCTCGCGGGCCAGGACGTGGTGATCATGGCGGGGGGAATCGGGCTGGCTCCGCTGCGCGGAGCCATATTCGCCCTGCTCGACGCCATGGCGGCCCAGCGAGCTGCCAGAGCGCGACGGGGAGTCGCTGGATCGGTCGGGCGTGTCGTCGTGCTGATCGGGGCCAGATTGCCGGAGCAGATCATCTTTACCCGGGACATCTGGCGCTGGCGTGAACAAGGTGCCGAGGTTCACGTCACCGTCGACCTGGCTGACCAGAGCTGGACCGGGCCGGTCGGTGTAGTGACGACCCTGCTCGCGGCAGAGGAATTCGACCCGGGGACCTCGGCCCTCGTGTGCGGACCGGAGGTGATGATGCGTTTCAGCGCCCGGGCCCTTATGGACAAGGGTCTGCAGCCCGAGAACATCCGGATCTCGCTCGAGCGCAACATGCAATGCGGGATCGCCCTGTGCGGGCACTGTCAGCTTGGTCCGCTCTTGCTCTGCCAGGCAGGGCGGGTCATCACCTACTCCAACGTCGTGCCCCAGCTGCTCTCGGTGCCCGAGCTATGACCGCGGCCGCACGCCCGAGCGTGGCTGTTTGGAAATTCGCCTCCTGCGACGGCTGCCAGCTCAGCATCCTCGACTGCGAGGAGGAATTGCTGCAGCTGGCCGGCGCCGTTCGCATCGCCCACTTCCTCGAGATGTCGAGGGCGACGGTGAAGGGCCCCTACGACCTGTCGCTGGTCGAGGGGTCGATCACCACCCAGGACGACGTCGAGCGCATACAGCAGGTGCGACGCGTCTCTCACCGGTTGATCACCATCGGAGCCTGTGCCACCTCCGGGGGCATCCAGGGACTCCGCAACTTCGCTCTGGCGGGCGAGTACACCTCTGTCGTCTACGCCCATCCCGACTACATCCACACCCTGGACACATCGACGCCGATCTCGGCGCACGTGCCCGTGGATCTCGAGCTCTACGGCTGTCCCATCGACCGCCATCAGCTGCTCGGCGTCATCACCGCCATCCTTGCAGGACGTCGCCCGAGGATCCCGGGCCACAGCGTGTGCCAGGAGTGCAAGGGCCGTGGCACCGTCTGCCTGCTCGTCTCGCGAGGAACACCGTGCCTGGGCCCCGTGACCCGGGCCGGCTGCGGCGCCCTCTGCCCGGCGGTCGATCGGGGCTGCTTCGGCTGTTTCGGTCCGACCGACACCGCCAACACGGCGTCGCTAGCGGGCCAGCTCCGCAGGCAGGGGATGGCGGCGGTTGACGCCTCGCACCTTTTCCGCACGTTCAACGCCGGCGCACCGGCGTTCCGCGCGGAGTCAGTGGCCCAAGAAGCGCCGCCTCCGGCCGCCGCTCGTGGCTCCGCCCGGGCAAAGTCAGCAAAGGGGGACCGATGAGCCACGGTTCGGGTGCGGAGCGCATTATCAGCGTCGAAGGGTTGGCGCGCGTCGAGGGCGAGGGCTCCCTCCGGGTGGAGGTGCGCGACGGCACGGTGACCGATGTCGCCCTGGAGATCTTCGAGCCTCCCCGTTACTTCGAAGCCCTCCTCGTAGGCCGTAACTTCACCGAAGCTCCTGACATCACGTCCCGCATTTGCGGGATCTGCCCGGTTGCCTACCAGATGAGCGCCTGTGCCGCCATGGAGGACGCCTGCGGGGTCACCGTCGACGAACGGATAGGTGCCCTGCGCCGGCTCCTTTATTGCGGGGAGTGGATACAAAGCCACGCCCTGCACGTCTACCTCCTGCACGCCCCCGACTTTCTCGGCTGTGCCGACGCGGTGGAGCTAGCCGAGCGCGACCGGGGAGCGGTGGAGAGAGGCCTCGATCTCAAGCGCATCGGCAACCTGGTCATGGAGACGGTGGGAGGCCGAGCGGTGCACCCCGTCAACGTCCGAGTCGGCGGCTTCTACAGTGCCCCGTCCCCGGAGGCGATCGCAGCGTTGGCAGAGCCGTTGTTCCGGGCCCGCGACCAGGCTCTGGCCACAGTCGAGTGGGTGGCAGGCTTCGATTTCCCAGACGTGGAGGCCGACTACCGATTCGTGGCGTTGCGCGAGGGCGGCCGCTACGCGATCGAGTCCGGTCGGCCGGCTTCCTCGGACGGGCTGGACGTGAGCCCGGCCGGACTGGCTGAGCTGGTAGTCGAGGAGCATGTGGCCCGCTCCACCGCTCTCCACGCCCGCCTCAGAGGGCGCGACCCTTACCTCACCGGTCCTCTGGCGCGTTATGCCCTCAACTCGGCGACGCTGCCGCCTCTTGCCGCCGAAGCGGCGGCGGGAGCCGGGCTCGGCCCGGTCTGCACCAACCCGTTCCGCAGCATCGTGGTGCGCGCCGTCGAGCTCGTGTTCGCGTGCGATGAGGCCTTGTCGCTGGTCGAGTCGTACGAACCACCCGACCCGCCCGCTGCGACCGTGGTGCCGCGCGCGGGGACGGGCACGGGTGCCACCGAGGCCCCCCGGGGCCTGCTCTTCCATACCTACGAGATCGACGGATCAGGCACGATCCGCAAGGCCCGCATCGTGCCCCCCACCTCTCAGAACCAGCTCACCATCGAGGCGGACCTGCGCCAGGTGGCCCAGGAGGCGCTCGAGCTGGGTGACGACGAGCTGCAATGGCGTTGTGAGCAAGCAGTGCGCAACCACGACCCGTGCATCTCGTGTGCTGCTCACTTCCTGGACGTCACCGTCGAATCGTCGTGACCGGCGGCGGAGCCGAGCCGCCGGAGGCGTTGCCGGCGGACTCCAAGCTCCCCCGGGTCGTGGTGGTGGCCAGCCTGGGAAACGAATACCGCCGCGACGACGGCGCGGGACAGGTCGTGGCGGCCGGTGCTGTTGAGCGAATTGCTGGTGTGCGCCACGTCGGGCCCCAGGTCGATCCGCTCGACCTGTTGGGACGATGGGACGGGGCCGACCTGGCGATCGTGATCGACGCCACCTGCGCCAGGGGGACCCCTGGCGCTGTCCGGGTCGTGGACCTCAAGACGGGAGGCGAGAGCCAAGGCGCGACCAGCACGCACGGGATCAGCCTGTCCGGCGTGCTGCGCTTGGCTCAAGCCGTCGGCCAGGCGCCTGCGCGGGTGATCGTCGTGGGCATCGAGGGGGCTGATTTTGGGAAGGGGATAGGCCTCAGCCCCGCCGTCGAAGCCGCCGTGCCCGTGGCCGTCCGCAAGGTCGTCGAGCTGATCGAGGAGGCCCGAGAATGTGCATAAGCCGCCTGCACCGCGTGCTCGGGGCGGCAGGTCCGGGTGCGGTCGAGGTCGAAGACGTCCAGGGCGGACGTCGCCGCGTCTCGCTGCTCGCCCTCGACGGTCCGGCGCCGCTTGTCGGCGAGTGGCTGGTGGTCCACAGCGGGTATGCGATCGATCGCGTCGATTCGACGGAAGCCGAGGCCGTGGCGGCGGAGCTGCAGAGGGGCAGGGCCCAGACGACGCCGGCCGGCACCGGAACGGCCGCGTCCGTGGCGGCGGGTCTCGACATCTGACGGGCGCCTGGGCGCTTGGCACCCGGGCGCCTCTAAGCACACCCTTGTCCACCCGGGCGCCTTTGAGCATCCGGGCGCCTGTCAGATCTGTGCTCAGACGGCCACGGCCATGTCGAGCTCGATCAGCTTCTCGATGACTGGCACGTGCGCGGCCGCGGCGCCCATGAGCTTTATGTTGCCGCCGACAAGCGCACCCCAGGCGGTGGTGCCCCGGTTGTTGCCGACGCCGACGAGTCGCCCACCGTTCAGTTCGTATGTCCAGCTGAAAGCAGTCGGGCCGAGCGACGGCAGGGAGGTAAAGGTGATCGTGAGACCTTTGGGTGATTCAGCCTTGAGTCTCGCCTCGGCCTTGGTCCTGGAGGAGAGCTCGGAGGCGGGGACGTTGGTGTCGCGCGAGATGATTACTTGCTCGCCGGCCGTCTTGGCGCCTATGGCGAAGTACATGCACTCAAACGAGTTGCTGCTCAAGGCGTCTGCCTTTCCCAGCAAGACCGTCGACCCTACGATCGAAGAGACTTTCGTGGTGGAAAAGTGTGCGCAGAAAGCCGAGACGGCCGAGCCAGGAACAGAGCTCACTCCGGCGAAGGCTGACGCTGCCCGGACCGTTCCCGCTGTCGAGTGTTGCTGTGCCTGGGAGGTGGCGGGGAGCAAAGCGAGAGACGCCGCGCAGCCGCTCGCGGCCAGCAGTGCACCCACCAGTCGCCGGGCCCAAGCTCTCGATCGGCGCCGGTTGGCTGCTTCGGTGTGGGGCGGTCTGGCACGGTAGGCGCTCAGCATCTCTTCTCCTTGGGTGTAGTCGGTTGGGCTCGCTCGATGGCCGGTCAGGGACTCTGAGGCCCAGGTCAAGGAGGTCACCTCCCAGGTCAGCGCGTGTGTATCCGGTCGTCTGCACACCCCGCCCGGCGCCGACTGGCGCCTCGTCGGTAAGCTGGCGCGGACTGAGGAAGCTTGCGCAAAGCTTGGAGGGGGGCCACGAATGGGCGGCGTACGAGTCCTTGTAGGCACACGAAAAGGCGCCTTTGTGCTGTCGTCGGACGCCAAGCGCGAGTCTTGGGAGATCGCCGGTCCCCATTTTGCCGGCTGGGAGATCTATCACATGAAGGGTTCTCCCGCCGACCCGAACCGGATCTATGCGTCGCAGTCCACGAGCTGGTTCGGGCAGTTGGTGCAACGGTCCGACGACGGAGGGGCGACCTGGCGGCCCGTCGGCAACGACTTCCGGTACGACGGCGTGCCCGGAACCCACCAGTGGTACGACGGCACGCCGCACCCGTGGGAGTTCGCGCGGGTCTGGCATCTCGAGCCAGCGCTGAGCGATCCCGACACCGTCCTCGCCGGCGTCGAGGACGCAGCCTTGTTCCGCTCGACCGACGGCGGTCTGAACTGGCACGAGCTTGCGGGACTGCGTGGCCACGGTTCGGGATCAGCGTGGCAACCGGGCGCCGGTGGCATGTGCTTGCACACGATCGTCCTCGACCCGAGTGATCCCGACCGGATCTTTGTCGCGATATCGGCCGCCGGTGTGTTCCGTACCGACGACGGTGGAGAGACCTGGCGCCCGGTGAACCGGGGCCTTCGTTCCGAGGGCATCCCGGACTCGGAGGCGGAGGTCGGCCACTGCGTCCACCGTCTCGCCAGGCACCCATCTCGTCCACAGGTGCTGTACATGCAAAAGCACTGGGACGTCATGCGGAGCGACGACGCCGGCGAGTCGTGGGTGGAGGTGAGCGGTGACCTGCCGACTGATTTCGGTTTCGCGATCGACGTCCACGCGCACGAGCCGGAGACCGTCTACGTCGTGCCCATCAAAAGTGACTCCGAACACTTCCCGCTCGAGGGCAAGCTGCGCGTGTACCGCAGCCGGGCTGGCGGCAACGAGTGGGAGCCGCTCACCAAAGGTCTCCCGCAGGCCAACTGTTACGTAAACGTGCTCCGCGACGCGATGGCCGTCGACTCGCTCGAGTCCTGCGGCGTGTACTTCGGCACGACCGGCGGTCAGGTCTACGTGTCCGCCGACTCGGGAGATAGCTGGGCGCCTATCGTACGGGACCTGCCGAGTGTCCTGTCGGTCGAGGTGCAGACCTTGCCATGATCCGGGTCGTGCTTCCCGCACACTTGCGCGAGCTCGGACACCTCGACCGTGAGGTGGAGCTCGACGTCGTCGGCCAAGCCACCCAGCGGTCCGTGATCGACGCGCTCGAGGCCAGCTACCCCGTGCTGACGGGGACCATCCGCGACCCCGTCAGCCAACGGCGCCGCGCCTTTGTGCGCTTTTTCGCTTGCGAAGAGGACCTTTCCCATGCATCACCGGACGCGCCGCTTCCCGACGCGGTGGCGACGGGCGCCGAGCCGTTCTTCGTCGTCGGTGCGATGGCGGGCGGCTGACGAAACCGATGCGTTCTCGGCAGTGACGCAAGGCGGGCCGAGAGTGGCGGGTCGAGCTCGGCGTCTATTGGACGTTTGTCCAGAAGGCGCCGCCGTAGGCGTAGGTGTCCCCGGAGGAAAGGTTGATCAGGTAGGCGCATATCCCGTGCTTGCCGGAATGATCTGCGCCGAACCGGGCGAGTAGCGAATAGTTGGAGGAGACGGACCGGTTGAGCCACAGCGTCAGCTCGTAGGTGCTCTGGAGGAAGACCCTTGTGCTCTCGGCGGCATATGTGGTGGCGCACCCGGACTGTTCGTTGAATTGCTCCCACGCGACCACGTAGTTGGCGGCGCCGCTCGCATAGCCCGAGATGGTGTAGTCGAAGTCGGTGCCGATCTTGTTCGTCTTCGGTCCGCTGAGCCTGAGAGAGCTGTCCGCAGAACGCGAGCCAGCGTCGAGGCCTGCGACATGACCGCCGGCACTGCTGTCAACATCGCCACCGCGGCAGAGATCAGAAGCCCCCGTAGCAGCATTCTCATGCCCATTCTGTTCTCCCCCCCTTGTCCCCGTGCAACGCTGTGGGCGATCGCAGCGCTCGACCCGCTACCGGGCTTGGATTTCAGGGTGATTTGTACCACGCGGGGGTTACCCAGCGGAAGAGGGCCCTACTCGCCCTTCGGTGTCTCGATACTGGCGCTAAAGGGGCGACAAAGCCGCGCCGACAATTTGGTGCACGACCCCCTAATGCCTTGCGAGGGAAGCTGGGAGCCGTGCACCATCACCAAGTTTGGCGCGAACTGGTGGCCGAGCGCAGTGATAGTACCTGCCAGCGCTCTGACAAAGGCTGCCGGGGGCACGACGGACACCGTCGCAGGCGGGGCCGCGAGCATGCGGAGGCCGACCTACGCGGTCGCAGAGGCCGAACTTTCAGGCCAGCGTGAATTCGGCCGACACCTTGACCTCGGCACCGGTCATCAGCCACATCGCCCCCGGCTCTGCCACCAGCGTGACAGCATGACCTTCCTCCAGCGGCCCGTGGTGGGTCAGTGCGGCCGACGCCACGGTACCGACGGCGACCTCGGCCACGGCCGCCCAGACGGCGGCGTTGTTGACATGGCCGGCGACGTCCAGGTCCGCGCGGCGGATGGGCCACGGTCGGGTTGTCGCATGAGTGTGCGCAGGCGCGGCAGGCACGCGACCCGATACCCGCCGCCCTGCGGTGGCCTGGCCGTACACGTCATGGAAGCCTTGGCCGAGGCGCGATGGGCGTCCGGAAGGGTCCAACGGCACCCACAGCGCGACCGCCTCGACCATGAGCGTCGAGTCGAGCTCGAGGTCGGTGCGACGCTCGGCCCAGGCCGGACCGGTGCCCCCGCACCAGGTCGTGAGCGTGACGAGTTCCCCCAGTTCCGGCCACCGCCCACCCTCGACCACGCGCACCACGGTGCGACGGACCACCCACGCCTCTTCTCGATCCAGCCCGGAGTCGGCCCAGTCGTCGCTGGCGGCGTCTTGGAGGTAGCGGGCCATCCCGTCGAGGCGCAAGACACCGTCCGGGCCGGCATCGCTGAGCCGTACCCGGCGCTGGTGGGCGTATCGGCGGCCCACTGTGGGACGGGGGACGAAATCGGTCATCGGTCCTGACGTTCTAGCCTGACCGTGCCGAGCGCGTCGCCTCTGGCAAACGGCCCCGCGTCACAGGACGCTTCCAATCGCCGAGGTGCCCAGAAGTGACCAGTCGGCTGGCACCGCCTCGAGCGGCGCTAGAGCCATTAGGTCGGCGCCGCCTCGAGCGACGCTAGGTTGGCGGCTGGATGCGCAGGGCGTGGGCGGTGATGGACCTTGTCGCAGTTGTCGTCTTCGTGGGGATCGGCCGATCTGTCCACGCCCACGGCCTCGGCCTCGCCGGGGATGTCTCGACAGCGTGGCCCTTTGTCGCCGGCCTGGCCTCGGGCTGGATCGTGCTGGCCGGCCGCCGGCGGACCGGGTCGTCGCTCTTGGGCGGTCTCGTGGTCTGGATCTCAACTGTGGCAGTGGGGATGGTCTTACGGGTGATCTCGGGTCAGGGGATCGCCGTCGCCTTCGTCCTCGTCACGTTCGGTTTCCTCGGGGTCACAATGCTCGGCTGGCGGGCCCTCGCAGCGCGGCTGCTCAGATCTCGGACTTGATGAGCAGTGCCATGGCCCGTGCACCCGTGCCGCCGATGGGCATGTGGACGCCATCGGAGTAGAACCATTGCGGATTCTCATCGGCGAGCTTGTTGAAGTCTGCGAGGCGGTCCCGGGAGTAGCGCGGGACGCACTCCTGCAGGGTCGCGTTCACGGAATGCGACCAGGAGTAGTCCGGGGGAAGGTGCACCGTCACGAACACCACTCTTGAAGCGCCGGCGAGGATGTTCATCATCGCGGTGAACATGCCAGGGCTCACCGGGCCGTTCGTGCCGAGGTCGACGACGACGATTGCCCCGAGGCGACCTTCCGCTTTGAGCTGCTCGGCGAGCGACATGCCTTCGTACCATTGCCGGCTGACAGCGGCCTCGACATCTATCCCTGGGATGTCGGCCTCGAGGTCAGGGGCCGCGTCGAGCATGACCGAGTCGCCGATGGCCGTGACGTGGCCGGCGATGAAGCCCTCGGCGGGGGCCGGGAGCCCTACCGGAGGCGGAGGGCTTGTCGGCACGAGCCAGTAGCCGCGGCCGTCCGGTGCGGCGGCCATGGCGACGATGGGGTTCTTCCTGACCGCGGAGGACGCCGAGCCGTAGAAGCGGGCGTCGCCAAAGTGGAACACGCGGCCATCCGAGGCAGCGAGCCAGTACCCACGCCCGTCCGGTGTGGCCGCCATCGCCACGAGGTGGTCGTTGACGAGATCACCGGACGCCGAGCCGTAGAAGCGGGCGTCGCCAAAGGGCAGCACCCTGCCGTCCGAGGCGGCGAGCCAGTACCCACGCCCGTCCGGTGTGGCCGCCATCGCCACGAGGTGGTCGTTGACGAGATCACCGGATGCCGAGCCGTAGAAGCGGGCGTCGCCAAAGGGCAGCACGCTGCCGTCCGAGGCGGCGAGCCAGTAGCCCCGCCCGCCCGGAGCGGCCGCCATTGCGACCACCGGCGTGCCGGGAGGAAGGCTGCCGGCCGAGCCGTGGGAGGCGGCGCCACCGAAGCTGAAGACGGCGCCGCTGCTGGAGGCCAGCCAGTACCCCCCTTCGCCGCCGGAGGCGACGATCGCCGCGATGTGCTCCCCGGGAGAAGCCTGCGAGCTGTAGCGCCTGGCATGGCCATAGCGGAACACCTTGCCGTTGGCGGTCGCGAGCCAGTAGCCGCGGCCATTCGGGCTGGCGGCGATGCCGGTGACACCGGAGCCGAGGTCCGATGGTGGGATACCCCCGAAGTAGCGCGCCGAGCCGAAAGGGATCGGCTGGCCGGCGACGTCCTTGATGTTCCGTGGGACGCGATACGAAAGGGGCGGGGCGGTTGTGCTGACCGGGCGGCTCGGGGCTCGGGTTGCCGGCTCCGCGCTCGTGCAAGCCGTGCCGACGAGCAGGGCAGCCACACCGAGGAAGGCGAACAGCTTGACCCGGGCTCGGTCATCTCCACTCGGTGCTCTTGGGTCCCGCATCGTCCGAGACGATAGCCATCCGTCTCGAGAAACGACGTTCAGCTGTCGGCGTAGAGCTCGCGGATCACATCTAAGTTGTGCTCGTAGACGACGCTTCTCCTGACCTTCATCGTCGGGGTGAGCTCGCCGGCCTCGACCGTCAAGGCATGGGCCAGCACGCGGAACTTGCGGATGCTCTCGGCGTGGGACCGCTTGGCGTTGACCTGGTCGATGGCGGCCTGGATCTGGGCGCGAAGATCGGGTTCCGCCGCGAGAGTCTCCAGATCGCCGAGCTTGTGGTGCTGCCGTGCCCAATCGGTGAGCCCTTCGGGGTCGAGGGTGACGAGGGCGACGAGGTATCTCCGGCCTTCACCGACCACGATCGCCTCGGAGATCAGCGGGTGGTTCGTCAGGTCCGCCTCTATGCCCTCGGGGGCGATGTTCTCGCCTGCGGCGGTGATGATGATGTCTTTCTTCCGGCCCAGGATGCGGAGAGAACCGTCAGCATCGAAAGCGCCCGTGTCGCCGGTGTGCATCCAACCGTCGGCGTCGATCAGCTCGGCCGTGGCCACAGGGTCCTTGAGGTAGCCGAGGCAGACGTTGGCGCCCTTCAGAAGGATCTCACCGTCTTCGGCGATCGTGACCCGCATTCCGGGAAGCGCTGTGCCGACGGTGCCGATCCGGACCTGATCGACTCGATTGGCGGCCGTAGGCCCGCAGCCTTCCGTCTGGCCGTACATCTGCAACAAGGGGAGCCCGAGGGCGTGAAACCACCGGATGAGCTCAGGATGGGCGGGCGCCGCCGCCGTGGCCACGACGTGCGCCCGGTCGAGGCCGAGCCTTTGGCGCATCGTTCTCCCGAGGGTCATGTCCAAGGCCCGATAGGCACTGCGGGCCGATCTTGTCATGGGGGCGGCTTCCTGTTCGGAGGCGACCTTGCGCAATCCGAGCCTGACATAGCTCTGGACAGCGAGACGCAACGGGAGCGGCTGGGCCCGCAGTTGCCTCTCCACCGTTTCGCGAAGCTTCTCCCAGACCCGGGGCACAGCCAGGAAGACGCTCGGTCGACACGCCGGCAGGTCTTCGGCGACCGTGGCCAAGCTGCGGGCGAACCAGGTCTCGCCCGCGATCGCGATCGGCATGAGCTCGCTCATCATCCGCTCGGCGATGTGGCTGAGGGGCAGGAACGACAGGAGGCGCTCGCCCTCGCCGATGTCGTAGACCGGGGTGACGTTGCGCAGCGCCGACATGATGTTGGCGTGCGTGAGCATGGCCCCTTTTGGGGTGCCGGAGGCACCGCTTGTGTACACGATCGTGGCGACTTGTTCAGCTCGGACGTTGCGACAGCGCTCGTCGACGGCGTCGGGATGGCGGCTCAGCCGGCTGGTGCCGGCGCTCCTCAGCGCGTCGAAGCCGACGATGAACGAGTCGCCGGCGCGCCGCGTCCCCTCGGTGAGGATCACCCGCCTGAGGGAGGGCAGCTCGTCTCGCGCCTCGATGAGCTTGCCCAGCCGGGCGTGGGTGTCCACAAAGCAGACGGCAGCCTCCGCGTGACCGAGGATGTACGCGACCTGGGACGCCGAGCTCGTCGGGTAGACGGGCACAGTCACGCTCCCGTTGAGAAGTGTCCCAAGATCTGCCAGATGCCACTCCACGCGGTTGGCTGACAAGATCGCGACGCGCTCGCCGGGGACGACGCCGAGCTCGGCCAGGCCGCCGGCGATCTGGCGGGCTGCCAGCAGGTACTCGGCCCAGGTGACGACCTTCCACTCCTCTTCGATCGAACCTCCGGCCGGGCAATATCGCATCGCCGGGCGATCCGGACGGCGGCGCCCATTGGCGACCAAGGCGTCGACAATCGTGGCGCCCTGGTAAGCAGGCACCCCGACGGTTCGCCTCTCGGAGCGCTCGCGATGGCCCCACTTGGGCAGGAGGGACTTCATACCCACCGCCCCATCATGGCTCGGGCGGTGCTCAGGAGAATTCCTCGCAGGCTGTGGCCGCCGTGCAGTTGGAGTAGTCGTCCGTCACCACCCTGTCGATCTCCTCGATGATCGTCGGGTCGGTCGTGATGATGCCGAGCTCGCGGTTGCGGTCCGTCGATGCGCTCGAGAAGTTGATGCTCCCGACGTAGACCCTCTGCGTGCTGAGTCCGGCATCGGCGATCGTCGTCTTGGCGTGGATGTAAAGCTCGGACGACTCGTCCTCGTAAAGGTGCACGTGACCGCCGGCTTTCACGATCGCGTCGAAATCGCTGTCGAAGGAGCTGTCAGTGGTCATCGTGACTTCGACCTCCACGCCACGTTCGGCTGCCGCCGCGATGGCCTTCGTGATCGCCGAGTCGTCCATCTCTTCGTTCTCGATCGACAAGGTGTGCCGGGCCCCATCGATCACGGCCAGCATCTGAGCCTCAGACCCGGGGCTCCACACGAGGTCGGAGCCGTTCGAGGGCGTGATCGGCCTGTGCGCGAAGTCGGCGTCGAAGACAGCTTCGATGGCCGAGACGTCCGCCGCGTCGGTGTCGAAGACGCCGAAGTCGCGGGTCGTCGTGTAGTACTCGGAGGTGAGGTTGGCCGTGAGGATGAGCGACTCGGTGCCGTCCACCGTGATCGTCTTTTGGTGCGTGGCCTCGTAGTCGGTGTCGGCCCACACGACCTTCACACCGCCTGCGGTCAGGGACTCGAAGGCCGCCAGGTTGCGGCTCCGCTCTCGGCTGGTGTCAAGGATGACGCGAACCTCCACGCCGCGCCTTCGATCTGCGATGAGGTCTGCCTCCATGGTGGGGTCGGCAAGCTCGTACATGGTCATGTCGACGGACCTTCTTGCCGAGAGCACGAACGCGTAGACGGGCTGCATGCCGGCCGCGGAACCGAGCTTGGAGGGCTCTACGACCAGCCCGACGAGGCCGGAGCTGGCACTGGGGCGGTGGGCCGCCAGCTCGGGCTCCACGGCGCCGGCACCGGTGACAAGTGCCAACGCGGCCGCAACAGCAACGACGAAAAGGCCGCTTTGCCTGGCCAGGGCTGTCCGCGTCATTCCCGACATCCGAGTCGTCGTCTCACACGCGGGTCACCGGCGTCGTCGATCAATTACCTACCGTGCCGTCGATGCGTTCGCGGACGAGGTCGGCATGCCCATTGTGCCGGGCGTACTCCGGTTGAAAATCCAGCCATTGCTCGAGCGATTCCCGTTCGCCGGCGATGCGGGCTGGGGCGGTGCGCTCGACGGTCGGGGCAGTCCACTCGCTTGGCATAGGGCCGGACCCTAGTCGCCTCGGGCGGGCACGGTCGGCGGCGTTCCCCTGGGCGGAGCATGCCGGCCCGGCGGCGACGACGGGTTGACTGCGGCATCATGATTGAACGACCCAGGAGGAGAGATGCCGAACGATCTTGATCGCGTCCGAAGCCTTGCCGAGAAGGACTCCCTGGCCGTCGCCACCACGACCCGGTCCGACGGGACCGTCCATGCCTCGATCGTGAACGCGGGCGTCGTCGAGGACCCGGTCACCGGGGACACGTGCGTCGGCTTTGTGGCACACGGATCCTCGCGCAAGGTTTCGCACCTGCGCGCCAGTGGCAGGGCGACCATCGTTTTCCGGCACGGCCCGGACTGGGTTGCTGTGGAAGGCCCAGCCCGGCTCTTGGGGCCCGAGGACCGGCCCGAGGACGTCGGCGCCGCACAGCTTGCGAGGACGCTCCGGAGCGTCTTTGTCGCCGCGGGCGGGACTCACGAGGACTGGGACGAGTTCGACCGGGTCATGCAGGCCGAGCGGCGGACAGCGGTGTTCGTCACGCCCGAACGGATAAGCGGCAACAGCTGAGGCTCACGACTCGGGAGTTCTGTGCGCCCGCCATCGGCGGACGTGGGCCCTCTCCTCCCATACGGCGAGACAACCGCCTGCAAGAAGGAGGACCGCGGCCACCGTCTCGATGACGAGCGACGTCGTCGCCCAAGGGGCGCTCATGGTCGTCCGATAGCCGAAAAGGCTGCCGTTGACCGCCATGATCTGCCCGACCATCGTCCCGACGGCAAATAGGGTTCCGAGGAGCGAGATCGAGATGCGCCTGATCAACGCGACCGACAAGGCGAGCATGATCCCGAAGACACCCTGCACGAAGAACAGGGGACCGATCGTGCGGATGTTGCGGTAGCCGCTCGCCCAAAGATGCAGATGGATGACCGCTGAGGCCACGAGGAGCGCGGCTCCGGCGAGGATGATGAGGCTCGGCAAAGGCGCCGTCGGCCTACGTCCTGCGCCCACGACCCGTCCGGTGCGAACACTGTTGTCGACGCTCATGCTTACCCCACGTTCAGCCACCTACCCGTGCTCAAATCGTAGCTGGATTCTGCGCAGGAGCGGCACGGATAGTGTCCGGTCAGCTGCTTAGCGTGAGGAGCTGGTCTTGCCCCTGGGGGCTTGCCCGCCGGCGGCGTGACCAATCCCGGTCCTCGGCCGCCGCTTTGGACCGGTAGTCTCGTTACGAAGGCGGCGCCTGGCGTCGGGCTTGTCGTGTCTCGGGTCTGGAGGAGATAAGAGCCATGTGTCTGGGGATCCCCGGTGAAGTGGTCGAGCTCCTCGACTCGAACCGGCATTTGGCGACGGTCGACGTAGCCGGTGTGCGTCGCAACATCAATGTCCTCCTCCTCGAGGATGAGGGCTTGGCCCCGGGCGACTGGGTGCTCATCCACGTCGGCTTCGCCATGGCCAAGATCGACCAGGCCGAGGCGCAGTCGGCACTCGAGTCGCTGAGAGAGATGGGTCAGGCTTACGCCGACGAGGTCCAGGCCGTGGCCGAGTCGCAGATCGCCTAGCGGCCGCCCCAGGCCCAGCGGCGGCGCGAACAGCAAAGGCTGCAGCCTTGGCTTCCGCTTTCGTGCCGGGCCGTTGGCTCAGGCGTCGCCGGTGCCACAGGGATCTTTGCCAGAGGAAGGGACATCATGCGTTTCGTCGATGAGTACCGAGACCCGGCGGCCGCACGCGCCTTGGTGGCCCGGATCGGCGAGCTGGCAGGCGAAGGTCACTACAAGTTCATGGAGATCTGTGGGGGCCACACTCACACGATCTACCGGCACGGCATCGAGCATCTTCTCCCGACCTCGGTCGAGCTGGTGCACGGCCCCGGTTGCCCGGTGTGCGTGATCCCTATGGGGCGCATCGACGATGCCGTCGCCGTGTCCAGGGCACCGGGCGTGATCTTCACCTCGTTCGGCGACATGATGCGGGTTCCCGGTTCGAGCGGCAGCCTGCTCGGCGCCAAGGCGCAAGGGGCGGACATCCGGATCGTCTACTCGCCCCTCGATGCGCTGCGAGTCGCGGCCGACAACCCGGACCGGCAAGTCGTGTTCTTCGCCGTCGGCTTCGAGACCACGGCGCCGTCTACGGCGGCGACCGTGCTAAGGGCGCGGCACGACGAGGTGATGAACTTCAGCATCTTCTCGAACCACGTCACGATCGTGCCCCCGCTCAGGGCCATCCTCGAGTCCCCGGACCTCCGCCTCGACGGCTTCATCGGACCGGGCCACGTGTCGACGGTGGTCGGCCAGCGCCCGTATCGCTTCGTCGCCGAGGAGTACGGCAAGCCGCTCGTCACCGCCGGCTTCGAGCCGCTCGACATCCTCCAGGCAATTGAGATGCTCTTGGCCCAGATCAGTGAGGGCAGGTGCTGCGTGGAGAACCAGTACACGCGCTGTGTGAGCGAGGCGGGCAATCCCCGCGCACTGGCCATTTTGGACGAGGTCTTCGAGCTCCGACCGACTTTCGAGTGGCGCGGTCTCGGTTTCATCCCGCAAAGCGCCCTCAAGCTCAAGGCCGAGTTCGCCCCGTGGGACGCCGAGCTTCGTTTCGAGGTGCCGGGCGTTCGTATCGCAGATCCGAAAGCCTGCCAGTGCGGCGAGGTGCTCAGGGGCGCCTTGAAGCCCTGGGAGTGCAAGGTGTTCGGCACCGCCTGCACTCCTGAGACGCCAATCGGCACCTGCATGGTCTCCGCCGAGGGTGCGTGCGCCGCCTACTACAACTTCGGGCGCTTGCACCGGGAGGTGGCCGTCACCATTGGTGGCGCCGGCTAGGAGGGCGGCGAGCCGAGCGCGGCGATGGCCGCCTGGCCGATGCTGATCCCGCCGTCGTTCGGCGGCACTGACTTGTGCACGAGGACGGTGAGTCCCTCGGCGGCAAGGGCGTCTTCGACGATGTCGCTGAAGCGCACGTTCTGAAACACCCCTCCACTGAGCGCCACCGTGTCGAGGCCGTGACGGCGTGCCAGTCTCGCCCCGAGGGCGGCTGTGGAGAGGCCGAGGCCCTCGTGGAAACCGGCCGCGATCACCGCCCGGTCCGTGCCGCGTTCGATCTCTTGCAGCACCGTCGCGACGAGCGGCGACGGATCGAGCACGTCGAGATCGCCGGGACCGGCCCCTTCGACGATGTCGGCCGGGTACCTCGGAGCCGACTCCCGGGACACGGTCCGCGACAGCATCTCGAGCTCGATCGCGGCCTGACCTTCGTAGGTGACACGTGACCGCAGGCCGACGAGGGCGGCGACGGCGTCGAAAAGGCGGCCGGCGCTGGTGGTAAGGAGTGGCCGGCGCTTCCCGTCCTCCGCAACGGCGAGGGCGAGGACCTGGCTCCAGCGAGGATCGAGCGCCTCGCCCAACCGGGCGGCGGCGTCCACGCCCAGGGCGAGCGCCGTCCAGGAAAGCGCCATCCGCCATGGTTCACGGATGGCCGCCGTCCCGCCCGGCAGAGCAACGGGGCGCAGATGCCCTACCCGTTCGAAGCCGTTGAAGTCGGCGACGAGAAACTCGCCTCCCCACATGGTTGCGTCGGTGCCGAAGCCGAGGCCGTCGAAGGCGATCCCGAGCACGGTGCCTGTGTGCCCGTGCTCGGCCAGGCACGAGGCGACATGGGCGTGGTGATGCTGCACGGCGCACGGTTCGAGGTCGAGCTCGAGGGCGTACTTCGTGGAGAGATACTCCGGGTGCATGTCGTGGGCGACAACCTCGGGCTCGATCCCGAACAAACGGCACAGATGCACCGTCGCTTGCAAGAAGGCCTCGTAGGTGGCGAGGTGCTCGAGGTCACCGATGTGATGGCTGCACACGAGCGAGGACTCCTTGGCCACCGAGACGGTGTTCTTGAGCTCGCCGCCCACGGCGAGCACCTGGCGGTACGCGTCGCCCGGAAGTGGCAACGCTTCCGGGGCGTAGCCGCGCGAGCGCCGGACCATCTGCAGGCGACGGCCTGAGGCTCGTACGACCGAGTCGTCGCAGCGAACGTGAATCGGGCGGTCGTGTGCCAGCACGCCGTCGACCATGGGCCCGAGCCGGGCGATGGCGTCCTCGTCGACGTGCGCGATCGGGTCGTCCGAGCGGTTGCCGCTGCTCATCACGAGCGGTCGGGCCACCTTGGCCATGAGCAGGTGGTGCAACGGCGTGTAGGGAAGCATCAGGCCGAGGTCGGCTACTCCTGGTGCCACGCCCTCGGCAACCGGGGCCTCCGGCCTGCGCCGGGCGAGCACGATGGGCCGCGCGACAGAGCCGAGCAGGGACTCGGCATCGGGATCGAGCACGCACAAAGACCTCGCCATCTCCAAGTCGGCCACCATGAGCGCAAAGGGCTTGTCGTCTCGCGCCTTGCGCCGCCGGAGCTCTGCCACGGCGCCGTGGTCGGTCGCGTCCACCGCCAGGTGATAGCCGCCGATGCCCTTGATGGCGACGATCCGACCCGAGCAGAGCGCGTCGCTCACCGCCGCCAGCGCGGGGCCGGACTCGGCCAGAAACCGGCCCACCGGGTCGTAGAACGCGATGCGCGGGCCGCAGGCGGGACAGGCGTTCGGCTGGGCGTGGAAGCGCCTGTCGGCGGGGTCGTCGTACTCGGCTTGGCACCGGGCGCACATCTTGAAGCCAGCCATGGTCGTAGCCGGGCGGTCGTAGGGGACCGAGATCACAATCGTGTAGCGGGGCCCGCAGTTCGTGCAGTTGGTGAACGGATAGCCGTACCGGCGATCGTCCGGGTCGTCAACCTCCGACAGGCAGTCCTCGCACGTGGCGCTGTCGACGCTGACGGCCACGTTCGGGACGCGGCCCGCAGTGCTGTCGATGATGTGGAAGGCCTCGTAGCCGCCCTCGGCGGGCAGTGTCTGCCAGTTCACCGAGGCGACCTTGGCGAGCGGCGGAGGAGCTTCTCCGAGCCGCCGGCACAGCTCCGCCACCTTGGCCTGGTCGCCCTCGATCTCTATGAGCACGCCGTCGGAGTCGTTGAGCACGAAGCCGACGAGCCCGAGCGCCACGGCTTGGCGGAACACGAAGGGGCGAAAGCCCACACCTTGCACCGTCCCGGTGACCCTCACTAGGCGGCGCTCGGTGAGCTGGCGCAACTGGCTCACGGCTGCTAGCAGATCCGCGGCAGAGGATCTCCGACCAGCATGTCGACGATCCGTGTCCCCCCGAACGACGTGCGCAGGACGACGATGCCCTGCGGCTCTTCGCGGATGTCCCCGATGAGCACCGCGTCGGCTCCGAGACGATGGCTGCGCAGCGCTGCCAGCGCCGCATCGGCTTCTTTGGCGGCGACGACGGCCAGGAGCTTGCCCTCGTTGGCGACATAGAGAGGATCGATGCCGAGAAGGTCGCACGCCCCAGCCACTGCAGGTTTGACGGGCAGGGCGGATTCGTCCAGCACGACGGCGAGGCCGGTGTCGTGGGCAAGCTCGTTGCACACCGTCCCGACGCCGCCGCGGGTCGGGTCGCGCAACCAGCGAGTGGAAGGGGCTGCCGCGAATAGCGCCTCGACCAGCTCGGTCACCGGGGCGGTGTCGGACTCGAGGTCGGCCTCGAGAGCCAGGTCACCTCTCGCCAACATGACCGCCATCCCGTGGTCGGCGATGGTGCCGGAGATGAGGATGCGGTCGGAGCGCTGGACGAGGTCAGCTCCCAGCCGCCGGCCTGCAGGGACGACGCCGATCCCGGCCGTGGTCACGTACAGACCGTCGGCCGCGCCCCGGCCCACGACCTTCGTGTCGCCGGTGACGATTCTCACGCCGGCGGCGGCGGCGGCTTCGGACATGTCCGCGACCACCTCGCGAAGCTCGCTTATGGGAAAGCCTTCCTCGAGGACGAACGCGGCCGAGAGCCACCGAGGGCGGGCGCCCATGACGGCGAGGTCGTTGACCGTTCCGTGGACTGCGAGTTGACCGATCGATCCGCCAGGAAAACGAAGGGGTTTGACCACGAACGAATCAGTGGTGAACGCGAGTGACTCACCTCCAGGCAACGGGATGAGGGCCGCGTCGGTGAGCGGGGGCCTCTCGAGGCCGCTGAACGCGTCCAAGAAGATGGCATCTATCAGCGCGGCGGAGGCCTTTCCTCCCGCACCGTGCGCCAGGGTGACGAAGTCGTCCCGGAAACGGGGCCGGCGACGCCGGAAGGCCTCGATCCTCTCGAGTACCGCCGCCTCGCGCCCGCTCGGACTCTCGCCCAGCGGCTTGTCCTCGGTCAAGGTGCCTCCTCGGGTTCGCGGCTTTCCGACAGGACAAGGCTCACCGCGGCCCCGGCGTGGATGAGCACGAGGTCACCCGCACGGGCGTCGTCGACCAAGCTCGTGTCCACCGTCTCGAAACCGGAGGGCGTGCGGACCCGTGCCTGCCCGTCGGAGCGCACCGAGACCACCTCGCCGATGCGTCCCTCGTCCGAGCAAGTGATGCAGACCTCATCGTCGCACCCGCCTCGTGCGCTCTCGAGAAGCTCGGGACTCCCGAGCCGGGCGAGGGTCATCTCCCGGAGCTGACGGCAAAGAGACAGGAAGCGGGCGTCGCCCGAGCGGCTCGCCTCGTCGCCATCGGTCCAAAGGACGTAGTCGGCCGCCCCTGGCGGTGGCCTCGGGCCGGCGCCGACCCAGATCGTTAGCAGCCCCCACGCCGCGGCCCATTGCCTGAGGTCAGCGCTTGACGGCTCACTGGATCTCGCGACGACAAGCAGCATGTCGCCCGCACGAGCGTGGGTTCTCAAGCCTTCCAGCAAGTGGTCCCCGGGGACAGTGGCGGCGGGAAGGGCGCGTCCTCCCGCGACGACGGGCCGCGCGAGCTCCGTGGCCAACTGCGGTGCCTCCGATGGCCGCGTGGGAACGGCGCACCAAAGGGTCCCACCAGAGACGAACCGGCGCGCCATCGCGAGCGAAGCTGCGGCGAGGTCCGCGGCGTCTGGCCCCGAGAGCCCCTGGTTGATGGCGTTCATAGTCGCCGCCTCAGTCTAGGCCCAGGCCTTTCGCGGCGATCGGGTCGCGTTCTGACCGAGACTGGACCGTGGCCGCCCGCGTACCTGTAGCGTGCCGCCGATGACCAACAGCGCCGGCCCGGGGAGTCCCCGTCTCTCAGACGGGCTGCTCTGCTCGACCTGGGCCCGTGAGCAGCGTCTCGATCCCATCGGCACGGCAGGCTGCTACACGGGTTACCTGCTCGTCGAATGGCCGCTTCCCTGGCCGCGCGACATGAGCGAGGACCCGGCCCTGGCGCCGGTCATGGAGTTCGCCCGGAGCGCCGGGATGCGCTTTCAGGCGCTGGTACCGGCTTCGGAGGCCGGGCCGTGCCACGTCGTCGCCTACCGATGGCCGGCGGCGGGTGGGGCACGTTTCGCGCGCAACGAGCTTGCAGTCGAGCAGGGCGAAGCGATTGCCGCCGCGCTGGCGGTGCTCAGCGAGCCGCCCAGCCGGGACGAGCCGCCCAGCCGGAACGGGCCGCCCAGCCGGGACGAGCCGCCCAGCCGGGACGGGCCGCCCAGCCGGGACGAGCCGCCCAGCCGGAACGGGCCGCCCAGCCGGAACGGGCCGCCCAGCCGGAACGGGCCGCCCAGCCGGGACGAGCCGATTGACGTCCTCATCTGTACTCATGGCAGGCGAGACCGGTGCTGCGGGTCGCTCGGCACGGCGCTCGCCCAGGAGCTCTCGGCCGAGCCGCACCCGCTCGGGCAAGGCGTGAGGGTGTGGAGGACCAGCCACACGGGAGGGCATCGTTTTGCGCCGACGGCGGTGGTCCTGCCCCAGGGCACGGCATGGGCATTCTGCGACAGGGCGGCGCTCGCAAGGATCGCGCAGCGCAACGGGCCGATGGACGACCTCCTGCCTCGCTACCGGGGCTGTAGCGGGATGAGGTCGCAGGCGATCCAGGCGCTCGAACGCGCGGTGCTCAGCGAGGTCGGGTGGCGCCTCCTCGACATGGCGCGCTGGGGCGCTGATCTGGGGGGCGACAGGATCGAGCTGGTCGTCGAGGATTCGAGCGGGGAGCGAGCGGTCTGGGAAGCGCACGTGCGCGGGGAGATGCTCCCCGTGCCGGACTGCCGCCAGCCGCTCGAGCTTGCGACGAAGAGAGAAGCTCAGTGGGTCGTGGAAGGCTTGCGGCGCCGATAGAGCCTCTTTCGGACGGAAGGGGAGATGCCCCGGAGGGCCTTCGGGGGTGAGGCGCCGGCCGCACGAGCGGCGCCTTAGTCTGAACGAGCATGAGACTCGCCACGGTCCGGACGGCCGCCGGCACCCGCGCGGCTCGGGTCGAGGGAGATCACCTCCTAATGCTGGAGGCTCCCGATGTCGGTGCCCTGCTCAGGTCGCTGGACGCGGCCTCGGGCATTGACGCAGTGGCGTCCTTGGAGCCCACCGCCGAGCTCTTCCTGTCGCAGGCGTCCTTCGCCCCGCTCGTGCCTCGCCCCGAGAAGATCTTCTGCGTCGGGATGAACTACCGCTCCCATATCGCCGAGATGTCCCGAGAGGCGCCGAGCTACCCGGCGTTGTTCGCGAAGTTCGCCTCGGGCCTCATCGGGGCGTACGACGACCTCGTCCTTCCCTCCGTCAGCCACGCCGTCGACTGGGAGGCGGAGCTCGGCGTCGTCATCGGCCGCCGGACGCGGCGCGCCACGCCCGAGCAGGCCCGTCACGCGATCGCCGGGTTTACCGTCGTCAACGACATCTCGATGCGCGACTGGCAGAACAGGACGACTCAGTACCTGCAGGGCAAGGCCTTCGATGCATCGACCCCAGTCGGTCCGGTTCTGGTGACTGGCGACGAGATCGGCGACGGGGCCGACCTGGAGGTGCGCTGCGAGGTTGACGGCGTGGTGATGCAGCGCGGGCGAACGTCGGAGATGATCTTCGGCCCGGCCGCCGTCGTGAGCTACATCAGTCAGTTCGCCACGCTCGGTCCCGGCGACCTCATCTCGACGGGGACCCCTGCGGGAGTCGGTGCGGGACGCGATCCGCAGGTCTTCCTAGCTCCGGGTCAGGTCCTCACGACTTCCATCGAGGGGATCGGTAGCTGCGTCAACCGTTGCTACGGGGAGTTGATCTGACAGCTCTATGATGTCATAATGACATCGTGAACCTGTCAGCGGTTGTCGAGGCCCTGCAAGAGGATCTGTCCAACCTCGCCGAGCTCGGCGATGACGCCGTGACGGAGGCGGCTTCGCGACTCGTCGGCGCGATGGGTGGCCCAGCGACCATGAGGCTGCTCGACCTGCTCGGGGAGGCGGCTGCCGAGCTGGGAGACCAATTGCCCGCGGGAAGAGTCGAGGTTCGCATCTCTGGTCGGGACGCCGAGCTCATCTATGTGGAGGATGCCGTAACGCTCGCCGAGGCCGAGCTCGGTGACGACCAGTTGGCGCGGATCAGCCTCAGGCTCCCCGAGCAACTGAAGACGCGGATCGAACAGGCAGCGGCGCGAGAGGGCGTCTCGGCGAACACCTGGATCGTGCGTGCCCTGAGCCACGGCGTGTCGACGGGAAGAGCCGCGCAGTCGCACAAGCGTCTTACCGGCTACGGCTGGGCCTGAGAGGAGGGCATCGTGAGCGAGATCGACGGCACCGAGGCGGGGCAGGACCCAGAGCCGCAAGATTCGGTGGAGCGGAGCTTCGAGACACCCGGGGAGGTGAAGCTTCGTGTCGAGAATGCCGCCGGGCAGGTCGAGATCGAGACCCACGAAGCTCCGAGGACAGAGATCAGGGTCGTCTCGCTTGACCCCGCTGCCGGTTAGCTCGTCAGGCGTGCGCGCATAGGCGAACGAGCCTCAGCGCGCGGACATGAGGTTACGGTCGAGATCCCGCGCGCTCGGGGAAGAGCGCGGTTCTTCCTAGGCGGCGAGGCAGCAGTCCGCGTCTGGGTGAGGGTGCCGCCCGACACCGAGCTCGACGTCTCAACGGCTTCGGCTCCAGTCAGTGCGCGGGGCAGGTACATGGCGGCCATCATCCGCACTGCCTCGGGCGCGATCGCGGTCGAAGAGATCGCCGGGCAGGCCAAGATCCGAACGGCGAGCGGACGCCTCGACTTGGGGACCGTGGGCGACGAGGCCGACGTCCAGTCGGCCTCGGGGGACGTCAGGATCGGCGTTGCCGCTTCTGGCGGGAAGGTGTCGACGGCTTCCGGTGACATCGAGCTTGGTCGGGTGGGAAAGCCGACGCGCGTCCACACCGCCTCGGGGGACGTGCGTCTCGGGGAAGTGCTCGCAGGCGCCAGCGTCGAGTCCGTGTCCGGCGATCAGCGAATCGAGCGCGCATCGACCGGCGACTACCTCTTGCGTGCGGTCAGCGGCGACATAGTCGTGGCGGTCGCCCCGGGGTCGCTCGTGCGTTTTGATGCCGGGTCGATGTCGGGGAACGTGGCCAGCGACATCGAAGTCGAACCGTCCCGGGATGCCGTCGGCGGCCCGAGTGACCTCCCGGAGCTCTTGATCCAGGCGAAGACGGTGAGCGGCGACATCTCGGTGGTCCGAGCCGTCAACTGAGGGCAAGCCCGGACCTCGGCGGCCAGATGGGCGGCCCGAGGCTGTGGGGGGGTGCTCGCTGGTAGCGTCGCGACATGAGCGCTCGTCCCCTGTTCGTCATCTCGACTGTCGCGATCGCGCTTTCCGCCGGTTGCAGCAGCTCGGCGACCGGTTTCAACGGCGCCAACGCCTCCAAGGGCGTCCAGTTGAGGTCCGGCAAGCAGATCGTGGCGGCGGCGGTTGCGGCGACCAGGCGGCAGAGCTCGTTTCATTTCGTGGAGACGGCGGGGGCTGGCTCGAGCGCCGTGCGTGTCGTCGCCGATGTCGGATCTTCCAGCGGAGAGCAGCACATCACAGTCCGGGACGGAACCCACGACGGCAACGTCACTGTGCTGCTCGCCAAGGGGACTGCCTACTTCACAGGTGACGTCACGGGTCTGGAGGCCTTCGCCGGCATGAGCGACAAGCTCGCGGTCGCGCTGGCCGGGAGGTGGGTCTCGGTTCCTGGCACGAGCGCGAGCTTCTCCGAGCTTGCCTCCTCCTTGGCGGACAAGACAGCTGCTGCGCAGCTCGTGGGGCTGACGGGCACGATCACACGGGGTGCCACTTCCAGCCAGCTCGGGCATCCCGCTGTGGCGGTCGAGGCGGCCCAGAGCACGACAGCCGGCAGTCTGGCATTCACCATGTACGTGGCGACCACGGGAGCGGCGCTCCCGGTCCTTGTCGGGGGGATCACGAGAGCGGCCGGTGGGGCGGCCCGAAAGATCTCCGCGAGATTCAGTGACTGGGGCGAGGCGGTGGATCTGGCTGCGCCGAAGAGCTCGGTCCCCATCGCCGACGTGCAATCACTCGCGGGCTGAGCGTCTTGCGAGCGGGCGGGTAGGTCTCGGGCGGGTTTCGTCCATGGACGCGTGGCCTCTCGGTCGGCCGGCATGAGCCCCGACGACGCGCCTGCGACCGCCGGGGGCCAAGGACCGGGCGGTCCCGGACCGGGCGGTCCCGGACCGTATCCCTCCGAGCTCGAGTGCGACGTCCTGCTCTCGGACGGCCGCACCGCCCACCTGCGTCCGATCCGGGCGGACGACGGCCCGGCGCTGCGGTCCTTCGGGGAGAAGCTGTCAACAGAGACGGTGTACTTCCGTTTCTTCTCGCCGCGTAAGCGCATCGGCGACGAGGAGATCGCACACTACGTGACGGTTGATTACCAGGACCGGTTGGCGCTCGTGGCAGTCGTCGAGGGCGAGCTCGTGGCGGTCGCCCGCTACGACCGCTGCGCCAGGGAAGCGCCCGGAGCCCCCGTCGCGGCATCCCCGGGCACGCCGCCTGGGACCGGGGCGGAAGAGGAAGATGCCGAGGTCGCTTTCGTCGTGCGCGATGACCACCAGGGGCGCGGTCTCGGGACGGTGCTGCTCGAGCATCTCGCCTCGGCTGCGGTTCAACGCGGGATCGGGCGGTTCGTCGCCGACGCCCTCCCCGAGAACTACCGGATGCTCAACGTCTTTCGCTCGGCGGGCTTCGACGAGCACGCTCTTTTGGATTCGGGTGTCATCCGGGTGACGATGGAGCTGGCGTCCCGTCCGGAGTACCTCGCGCGGGTCGAAGGGCGCGAGTGGACTGCAGCCGTTCGCTCGATCGAGCACATTCTCCGGCCGTCGTCGATCGCGGTCATCGGACAGAGCCACGAGCGCGGCTCGGTGGGCCACGACATCGTCCGCAATCTCCTCGCCGGCGGGTTCACCGGTGCCGTCTACCCGGTTGACCGCCAGGCCGGTTCGGTATGTGGACTGCGCGCGTATCCCAGCCTGGGCGAGATTCCCGGACCCATTGATCTGGCAGTGGTCGCGCTGCCGCGCGAGCTCTTGGACGACGTGGTGCGCGGATGCGGGGCCAAAGGGGTAGGCGGCATCGTCGTCGTCGCCTGGGGCGGGCCGGCTCAGGGGGCTCATGGGGACCGCTCCACGAGCGACCTCGTCGAGCTGGCGCGCAATTTCGGCATGCGGCTCGTCGGCCCCGACTGCATGGGCGTCATGAACACCTGCCCTGAGGTGCGGATGAACGCCAGCGTTGCCGAGCACCCGCCGCCGCCAGGACGGGTGGCGTTCTCATGCCAGTCTGGGGGTCTCGGGGTTGCTCTCCTGGGTGAGCTGGCCAGTCGCGGGCTCGGAATCTCGAGCTTCGTTTCTCTCGGCGACAAGGCCGACGTCAGCGGCAATGACCTGCTGCAGTTCTGGGCGGACGACCCGCAGACCGACGTCATCCTCCTCTACCTCGAGTCCTTCGGGAACCCTCGCAAGTTCAACCGGATCGCGCGCCGCGTCGCTCGCAAGGCGCCCATCGTCGCGGTGAAGAGCGCCCGCACCGCCTCGGGACGGCGCGGTGCTCATGGCATGAGTGCTGTCGCGGTCCCCGACCAAGCCACTGACGCGCTTTTCCGTCAAGCCGGAGTCATCAGGGTGGGAACCCTCGAGGAGCTGCTCGATGTCGCCGAGCTGCTGGCGAGCCAGCCCCTTCCCGCCGGCCGACGTGTGGCGATCGTCGGAAACGCCGGAGGTTGCGGGGTTCTCACCGCCGACGCGTGCGAGAGCTACGGGCTCGAGGTTCCCGAACTCTCTCACGCGACCCAGGAGCGACTGCTCGGCGTCGTCTCCGACGGTGCCGCCATAGGCAACCCGATCGATCTCGCAGCCTCCGCAACAGCTGAGGAGTACCGCCTGGTGCTCGAGATGGTCCTCGGCGACGATGACCTGGACGTGGTCGTGGTCACGTTCACGTCGCCCTTTCTCATCGGCGCTGACGAAGTCGCCCAAGCGGTGGCCGGCGTCGCCTCCACGACCACCAAGCCCGTGCTTGCGAACTTCACCCCGACCGAGGGGACGCTTTCGGCGTTGCGCGCAGGTCCCAAGCGGGTCCCTTGGTTCGCTTACCCCGAGTCGGCGGCCTTCGCCATGGCGCGGGTCGCACCGTATGCCGAATGGGTGAAACGGCCGGAAGGGACAGTGCCCCGCTTCGATGATCTGGACGTGCTTCGTGCACGCGAGATAGTGGAGCGGGCCTTGGCGGCCGGACCGGTCTCCGCCACGGGGCCCTCCCCCGTCATTCGGTCCGGCGCATCCGGTGCGCCTTCGGCGTCTGCGGTGTGGCTGGACACCCTCTCCGCCTTCGAGCTGCTCAAGGCTTACGGGATTCCGATTCTTCCTTGCCTGCGGGCGTCCGACGCGGCCCAGGCCGTCGAGGGCGCGAGAGCGTTGGGGTACCCGGTCGCCTTGAAGCTCGACGCTCCCGCCCTGGTGCACAAGAGCGACGTCGGCGGTGTCCGGCTCAACCTGGGCTCTCCCGAGGACGTGGCGTCTGCCGCCGAGGCCCTGCTCGGCAGGTTCGGTGCCGGGGTGTCACTCGTCGTGCAGCCGATGGGCCCCGACGGTGTCGAGACGGTCGTCGGGGTTGTGGAGGACCCGTCGTTCGGACCGCTCGTCATGTTCGGCCTCGGTGGCAAGGAGGCCGAGCTGTTTCGCGACCAGATCTGGTCGCTGGTGCCCATGACCACTGAAGACGCCCGCGATCTGGTCAGCGGTCTGCGGTCCTCGGCACTCCTCACGGGCTACCGCGGCTCGGCCATGGTCGATCTCGGGGCACTGGGAGAGGTGCTTTTGCGAGTCGCCCGCCTCGCCGAGGACCTCCCCGAGGTCGCCGAGTTGAGCCTGAACCCAGTGGTCGCGAGCCCGGCCGGTGCCATGGCGCTCGATGCCCGGGTACGGGTTGCGGCTGCGTTGCACGAGCCGCCCCTCTTGCGCCGAACGATGCGCACGGCGTGAAGGCCCCGCCCCGAACACCCCGACCTTCAGCTGACGCCGACCTTCGGCTGAGACCTGCTCTCAGTCGACGCCGGCCGCCTCGTTGATCCGCCGCATCACCTCGCCGTCAAGGCGTTCGAGCACCTCGAGCGAGCGCAGGTTCTCGCGCAGCTGCTCCACCCGGCTCGCACCTGTGATGACCGTCGACACCTTCGGGTTGGACGCGCACCAGGCGATGGCAAGTTGTGGGAGCGGACAGCCGAGATCGTCTGCGATTGCCTGGAGAGCTCGGACCTTCTCTTTGCTGCGCGGGTTCTCGAGCCTGGGACGGAGCCACTCGTATCCGGGCAGCGCGCCGCGAGACCCCTCCGGGATCCCGTCCAGATACTTTCCCGTGAGCACGCCGCAGGCGAGTGGGCTGAAGGTGGTGAGGCCGATGCCGTAATCCTCGATCACACGGGCGTACTCGTGCTCGACGCGCCGTCGCTCGAGAAGGTTGTACCGAGATTGCTCGGTGACGGGCTTGTGGAGATGGTGACGCTCCGCGACCTCGATGGCGGCGACGATCTCGTCTGCCGCCCACTCCGAGGTACCCCAATAGAGCGCCTTGCCGGAGCTGACGATGTCCGACATCGCCCGGACGGTCTCTTCGATGGGTGTCTCCGGGTCGGCACGGTGACAGAAGATGAGATCGAGGAAGTCGAGACCGAACCGGTCGAGCGAGCCGTCCACCGCCTGCATGAGGTACTTGCGGTTCAAGGTGTGGCGCATGTTCGGAGCGTCGTGGATGCCCCAAAAGAACTTGCTCGAGACCACGTACTCGTGGCGCGCCCAGCCGAGGGTCCTGATAGCCCGCCCCATGATCGCCTCCGACTCACCGTCCTCGTAGGACTCGGCGTTGTCGAAGAAATTGACTCCTCCCTCTCGCGCCGCCTCCATGCAGCGCACCACAAGGTCGTCGTCCAGCTGGCTTCCGAAACTGACCCACGAGCCGAAAGACAGCAGACTCACCTTGAGGCCGGATCGGCCAAGGCGGCGGTAAGGCATTGACATATCTGGTCCGTCTCCCGGTCATTGGACCCCGCTGCGGGAGCGGGTCGTGCGATTCGAGGCTACCGACCGAACATAGCCGTCACCGACGTGCGACGGGCTCGGCAGCGCTCTAGGTCTCGACGCGGCAGCGCCCTAGTGTCCTGAGTTGTCAGTTAGCTAAAGAATCTGTGTTTTCGGGAATTTCCGATCGGCAGACCGCGTTGGTGCCGTGCGAGCATGGAGGTGCGCATGGCAGAACGTGGACGACCGAAGG
>JBEKBT010000027.1:0-34281 GCA_050015255.1 Acidimicrobiales bacterium | reverse complement strand
GGGGAAGTGGGTATCGATCTGTTTGCCGGTCCGACCGAGATCCTCGTCATAGCCGATGATAGGGCCGACCCCTTCATCGTTGCCGTGGACCTGCTCAGCCAGGCCGAGCACGGTCCGGACTCTCCAGCTGTCCTGGTGACGACGAGCGAGCGCCTGGCCGAAGAGGTTCTAGGCCATATCGAGACGATCTTGCCGGGGATGCCTACGAAGGACTTTGCTGAGCCTGCCTGGAGGGACTACGGCCAAGTCCACGTTGTCGATTCCATAGAAGAGGCCTTCGAGCTCGGGAATGCTTTCGCATTCGAGCATGTCGAAGTGCTCACCGTAGAGCCACGACGGGCACTGAAGGCGATGCACAACTACGGCGCGCTTTTCTTGGGCCAAGGCACTTGTGTGTCCTATGGCGACAAGGTCATCGGTACCAATCATGTTCTGCCCACACGAGGCGCTGCACGCTATACCGGTGGGTTGTGGGTTGGTAAGTACCTGAAGACGGTTACCTACCAGGAGGTCGACGACACTGAGTCCAGCGCCTTGCTGGGTCGCGTCTGCGGTCGCGCGTCGAGAGCGGAATTGTTCGAAGGCCATGCTCGCTCAGGAGATCTTCGGGCTGCCATGTATGGCGGTGAGCAGCTGTCATGGTCGAGCCACAGCTTCGCATCGGAGGTCGAGGTCTCATGACTGACGGCACCGCGCGGCTCGACGCCGTCTCCGGGCGGACCGCATTGGTGACCGGTGCCGGCCAGGGACTCGGCAGGGAGATCGCCTTGGCGTTGTCCCGCGTGGGTGCCAGGGTCGTTGTCGTGGGTCGAAGAGAGGATGCGCTCGCGGAGACGGCGAAGTTGGTTGTCGGCGAGGGCGGCTCGGTGCGTGTTGCAACATGCGATGTCTCCGATTCCGAGTCGGTACGAGGATTGGCGCAGGCGGTGAGTGACGAAGCAGTGTCGATCCTCATCAACAACGCTGGCATACCTGGGCCAGTCAAGACGCTCACAGATATTGACCCCGCGGAATGGGAAGAGGTATTCGCGGTGAATGTCCGGGGCGTATATCTGATGTGCCGCGCCTTTCTGCCTCAGATGATCGAACGCGGCAGCGGCGATGTGATCAATCTGGCTTCGGTGTCGGGAAAGCGGCCGCTGGCACGCCGCACGCCCTACTGCGCGTCGAAGATGGCAGTCATTGGGCTGACCACCACACTGGCGGCGGAGGTCGGCCCCTTGGGTATCACCGTGAACTCGCTCTCGCCAGGTCCCGTTCGGGGACCCCGTATGGAACGCAATTTTCGACTCGAGGCCGAAGGGTTGGGCATCTCGTGTCAAGAGGCCGAGCACGCATTCGTTTCGCACTCGCTGCTATCCCGATTGGTCGAAGAGACGGAGGTCGGGCGTGCAGTCGTCGCGATGCTGAACATGCCCGGCCTGCACGCAGCAGATATCGACCTCTCGGCGGGGATGGTGGCGAGGTGACCCCTCTGGGACGCGCCACCTTGCGCGATCGCATCGGCCGCGGGGAGCTCCTCGGTGTAATTCTGCGCATGCCAGACCAGCATCTGGTCGGAGTTGGCCAGCCTAGACGAATGATTCCGGGGACCCGGCCGGAGCAGGTGTCCATCACCGATGCAACGAGGGCGTCCAAGATCGGCTTTGCCTAGCGGGTGAAGTGCCTTCCGCCTCCAGCAGCTTGGGCTACGCGGCGCTCTTTGCAGTGGTGACGCCGAAGCTGAGCGCCTCGATCTGCCGTACGAGTCGCTTCGGCTCAACAACTGGGTCGTCACGACGTTCGAGATAGTCCGCGCCCGGGTCCTGGTACAAGGACTCGCCTCCTTAGCCTCCGGCGGTCTCCCTGGTTGTGTCGGGCCTGAAGGGTGCAAGCCTGGGATTCGATCTCTGAGCAGCTGTTCTGCACACATGCCACGATCGTGACATGGGCAAGATCGGCCTTGTCAAGCAAGACCGCCCGACGTCGCTGGTGAGCGAACTGGAGAAGGTCTCGACGCCTTGATGGAACAACGCCGCGTGGATTCGCTGGGTCCACGCTCCCCGCTCGTCGGAGAGGTCCTTGTACAACCGGACGGTCGTGCGTGCCTCGAGAACGTGAGCTGGCGGGATCCAGCTCTCGGGAAGCGTGCCGGACATGAGCAGCTCGCGAGGGTGACGGGCATCAGCTCGGTCGGTCTTGGCCCGCTCTTTGTTGCCCCGCAGGGCGGCAGTGTCAGCCGGTTCGGCGAGGTGTGCCACGAAGCCGGCGGCCGCGAGTTCCTCGACAATATAGCGCCAACTCGTGCAGCCTTCGAGCGCGAAATCACCCCCCGGAGGCAACTGCGACAGCCAGGACCGGAAGCCTTGCCGGTCCGCTGGGGGATCCTGCCCCGGCAGAGCTCTCCTGTCGCCTGGTCGCAGTAATCAAAAGGTGAGTTGGCGGCGGTGAACGTCGATGCCTCCTACGATTGCCATTGGGGACCTCCTCGTGCTCCTGAGAATTGCTGGGCTCGACAGCCGAGAGGCTGCCGGTGTGCCCCTTAAAGCCGTAGCACTCAATGCAACGGCCGTGCCGGGGAGGGCCCCATATGCAATCTTTCCCTGGTTGGCTATCTCCAGTTGCGCTCGGTCAACTCATGTCATCTGGATATCCTCCTTCTGCCATGGTGCCCGAGCTGATGGGCACACATCGTGACACCAAGTACGTGGCGAGCTTCGATGAGGTCTTCGGATCCGAGGGCACCGAGATCCTGAAGACGCCCTATCGGACACCGAATGTGAACGCGTTCGCCGAACGCTTCGTCCGCACCACAAGGACCGAGTGCCTCGACTGGTTGCTCATCAGAAACGAGCGTCATCTCGAGCGCGTCCTCGAAGAGTTCGTCGAGCACTACAATGCAGCGAGACCGCATCGTGGGATCGATCTCGACGAGTACTCCATCGCCGCTTGACCAAAGGGATCACCGGAGAGCTTTCTGTGTCGGCGCAATGCCACCATCGAGCGCACCATCCGGGATCACGCGCCCGCGACGCGTGATCGGCGACACCGTTCACGGTGCGTTTCGGCGTCGACTATGAACAACGTGTCCTTGCGGTTGGCCAGTGGCTGACTATCGGGCGATCTTGGGAGCGCGCGAACGCAGAATCCTGTGCTTGCACCCTTCAGGTTGCCTGTCATTCCTGCGCCGTTGGTCGGCATGGAGTGTTGCGGCACCACCAAGACGGGGTAAATCAGTTCCGCGGCCACGCCGGTGAACCGGGGGCCATGACCTGAGGCGGCCACGCGCCTGGTGGTGTCGCTTCCGCGTCACGCCGTCTCCGAAATGACCTTGGAGTCAGACGGTGCCGTCCCGAAGGCCGTAGTAGACGAGGGTGACGATCTTTCGCGCGATGGCGACTTGGGCGATCTTGCGGGCACCAGCGCTGTCAGTGCTACCGCAGGCCATCGCTGCAAATTCCCAGGTGCTTGCCGCTACTCGCCGGAACAGCGGGGGAACTACGGACTAGCTCTGACAGGGTCGCTGTCACCGGCTCTCCGCGTTCGGCGCGGCGCCCTCGTGACCGGTCGGGATGCTGCCCATGGCCTTGGCGATCGACCTGTAGGCGCGGTCCCTCGCAGCGATCGTCTCCTCGACAGGCTGGTCGTAGTCGTAGATGCCGCCGCCGGACTTCAGCCCAAGCCTTCCGGCGGCTACGAACCTACGCAGGCCGTCAGGAACGGCAAAGCGTTCTCCGAGGCCGCGATGGAGCTCCTCGAGGATGCTCTGGTAAACGTCGAGCCCGGCGAGGTCGGCGACTGCCAGCGGTCCGAATGCCGGGAGGCGGAAGCCGAACGTCGAGCGCACGACCGAGTCGATCGTGGATGCGCTCGCCAGCCCCTCGTCGACGCAGCGGAGCGCCTCGAGGAAGAGCGCAAGTTGCAGGCGATTTGCGATGAAGCCAGGACTGCTCCTCACGACGGACGGAACCTTGCCGAGGGCTACGAGAAACTCCACGAGCCGGTCGACGATCGAAGGGTCCGTGAGCTGCGATCGGATCACCTCGACCCCTGGGACGAGGTCGGCGGGATTGAAGAAGTGCACGCCGAGGAAGCGCTCGGGCGCGGAGACTCCTCGCGCGAGGACGTCGATCGAAAGTGACGATGTGTTTGTCGCGACGACCGCGCCGGGTGCGACGGCGGAGATCCTCGCGAGGAGCGCCAGCTTCGCCTCGAGCACCTCCGGGATCGCCTCGATGACAAGCTCGCGGCCGCGCGCTGCGTCCTCGGGGTCGGCTGCGACGCGAATGCTCACGTCCGGCACGCCCGACCCGGTGCGCTCCCGGCGAGCGAGAGCGCCAGCGACGAGCTGGCGCGTGAGGCCGTCGGACGTGTCGGCCACGTGCACTTCGAGCCCGTGCTCGGCGAGCAGTAGCGCGATTCCCGCGCCCATGGTGCCGAGTCCAATCACCGCCGCTGAATCGAAGCCCCTGGGTCCCATGCGCACCTCCGTTCCGCCGCGCTCGGATCGTCCGCGCGAACCATTGACACCTGTGCTCCAGGACTGCTACAACCCTGTTCAGTTGATACTGCAACCATACTTTGCAGGGTGCTGCGGGCCTTCACAAGGAGGAACGCTTACCGCCGACTTGATAACCGCTCCAACCTCGCCTACGACCTGTGGATGCCGAGAATCTCATCCGCCCAGTTCACCCGGCTAGCCGGTACTCGTTGATCAAGCCGCCGAGGATCTCGTTTCGTCGTAGCTGTGCTGGGCCTGGCTCGTCGATCGGATCAGGCAGCACCCCGAAGGTTCCCGGGGCCCGCTGACCCAGTGCTCGCTGCGGGCGGTGTTCGTTGTGGTGAGCCACGTACTCCGCGATGACCTGCTCGAGATGACGGCGACCGAAGATGAGGAATCTGTCGAGACATTCTCGGCGGGCGGTGCCTACGAATCGCGCGGCGATCGCGTTCGCACGTGGAGATCGCACGGGCGTCTTGATGATCCTGATGCCCTCCGCGCGGAATACCTCGTCGAAGCTGGCGCTGAACTTCGTGTCTCTGTCCCGGACGAGGAACTTTATTGCTCGGGAGCGCTCGGAGAGGACGATGCTCAGGTTGTGGGCTTGCTTCATGACCCACTCCCCTACTGGGCTGGCGGTGACTCCCGAAAGCTAGACCCGACGGGTGTTGATCTCGATGAAGAACAGCACGTAGACGCGCCGGAGCAGCACCGTGTCGACGGTGAAGAAGTCGCATGCCAGCGTCGTCGTTGCCTGCGCTCGTAGGAACTCCGCCCAACTCGGACCCGCCCGTCTGGGCGAGGACTCGATGCCATGGCGGCGAAGGATTGCCCACACGCTCGAAGGCCCAAGTCAGTCGCCTGTCGTGGCGAGCTCCCCGTGGATTCGGCGATATCTCCTCATCGGGTTTTCCTTTGCTTATCCGGCCAAGCCGGCGGTGCGAGTAGGTCCACTTCCATCGCACCAGATCTCGATGCCATCGCAGCAGGGTCTCGAGCTGGACAAAGAACCGCCCTCGGCGAGCAGGCGACAGGAGCCGGCTCAATCCAGCGAGGACGGCTCTGTCCACGGGCCGCAGTGCCGGACGGGCCACCTGTCTTCGCAAGACCGCAACCTCGTGGCGAAGCATGACGACTTCGATGGCGAGGTCCGGTTGCTCCCCCCACGAGAGCCGAACCAGTTGGAGCGAACGGACGAAAGCAATGTAGAGGAAGGAGAGTCCTACGCTCCATCTTCGTCATCAGTGTCACGGCAACAAAAGTCCAGGCCGATGGGTGCAGATGACGTTTTCGGCATGCACAGGACCTGCATTGGGCACTTCGACGAGCGCGATCGGAATACTGGTGCCCTACACCTCCGCCAGACGAGGAGCAATCACACGGCGATCGGCGAACCCGCCCAGAGGCACCACGGCGGCGCGGCTAGCGTCAGGATCGGGCGTGAAACAGGGAGGTTAGCGTCAGAGGGCGCGCGAGGTAAGATGCTTTACCAACTCGTTTGGGACCTGGACGGAACACTCATCGACTCCAGCATTGCGGTGCCGGAGGCGTATTTGGCCGCCATTACTGAGCTCGGTGGCCCCCCAGTGACAGCTCCAGAGGTTATCGAGGCATACGCCTTTGGTGTGCCAGAAGCCATTCTCGAGCACTTCCTGGGACGACCGCTAAGCAGGCAGGACTCGGAATGTTATTACTCGAGATTGCGGACCAAAACAGTGGCAAGCTATCCGGGCGTCAGGGCTACGTTGGCGCAGCTAAAGGCCGTCGGACACCCGATCGCCGTCCTCACCGACGCGAGCAGCCGCGCCGCCTCCATACTGCTCGAGTCCGCCAGTCTTGAAGTGGATATCGTAGTCGGTGGTGATCAGATCAACCGGCCGAAACCGGCGCCGGACGGGCTGTTCGTCGTAGCGGAACGGCTTAGGCGAGCGCTGAGCAGTGTTGTCTACATCGGGGATGCCCCGAACGATCTCCAAGCTGCGAGCACGGCTGGCGCCATCCCGGCCGCCGCATCCTGGGGTCATCTGTACAACCAGGACCTGGCAAGGAAGATGGCACGACGAATCCTACAAAGACCCGATGAGGCTCTTCGACTCATCGCCCGCGGGTGATGCCTACCAGATGGACCAGCCGCCGTCGACACGAAGGTCGACTCCCGTGATGAACGACGCCTCGTCGGAGGCGAGGAAGGCGACTGCATAGCCGACCTCGGGCGGCACGCCCATGCGCCCGAGCGGCGTCAGTTTCGTCAGCGCACCCGTCACCGCTTCATTGGCGACTGCCCGAGATTGCTCGGTGAGGAACATGCCCGGGCTCACGCTGTTGACCGTGATGCCCCATCGACCAACAGCGGCGGCGAGTTCACGCGTCATGTTGAGAACTGCTCCTTTCGAAGCATGATACGCGACTTGCCGGACTGGCCCGTCAGCCGTGTCCTCCGCGAGCATCGACGCGTAGAGTGCGCCGTTCAGGCCGAGAGATCCGTAGACAGAGCCGATGTTGATGATGCGTCCGTATCCCTGCGAGCGCATCGGGCCGATCACGGCCTGCGAGAGGAAGAACATCGCCTCGACGTTGGTGGCCATTACCGGCAGCCAGTCGCTGGGCTTCGTTGCCAGCAGGGGCTCGGCGTGGGAGATACCCGCGTTGTTGACGAGGACGTCCACTCGCCCGAAGGCGTCAAGCGTCGCCTTGACGGCTTGATCACGATCGGCGGCTATGGTCACGTCCCCGACGCTGCACTCGACCTGTCCCCGTCGGCTGATCTCTAAGGCCGCCGCCGCCAGAACGTCGCGACGACAGTCGAGGAGACTGCAGCGAAATCCTTTGTCGCACAGAACCTCGGCGATCGCGCGCCCGAGTCCTGCGGCCGCGCCCGTGACGAGCGCGACTCGTGCCTCCCTGCATCCGTCCGTCATTCTCCTGAGCACCTCACTCTCACCGACACTCTCGCTGTGCGCGGGCGCGCCACTAGGCATCCAGCTCTCTCGACCATTGGCGTTCCACCGGCTCCGGCCGCCCCGACGCCACCGAGCGGTTGATGGCCTCTGCCACGGCCACCGCCGAGATCGCCTCCTGAACGCCTATGGCGAATTCTGCCGAGGTCGCAAGGCATGTGTAGAAGTGCCGTACCGACTCGAAGAGGCTGCCGCCGACACGGCCCCACGTCGTGCGCGCGTTCAGGGCGTCGACATATCGATGCTCTTTCCCAGCAACGATCAACCCGCCGTCGTCATACACACGCACTCTGGCCATGCCCTCGGTGCCGCCGACCTCGAAGTATGAGTCGACCGGGTTCGGCCACGGGTCTGGTCGTGTCCACCCGCTGTACAGCTGGCCGACCACACCCCCGGCAAATCGGCAGGCAGCCACGACACAGCTCGGCGGCGGGCCGTCGGCTTCCTCGGAGGCATAGGCCTGCACCTCGACGATCGGCTCTCCGACGATCCATTGGAGGGCGTCGATGTCGTGCACACCAAGGTCGAAGGGTGCCGTCGAGGTCTCGCGTACGAGTTGGCGACGAGATCGGATCGTCCAGCGCCCGGCGACCGCGTGCACCGGCCGACCCACTGCTCCCGCCCGTACAGCCTCGTACACGCCGACATAGCGCGGGTCGAACCGCAGCGTGTGGCCGATGAAGAGGCGAACGTGGTGTTGCGCGGCAAGTCGCGCTAGCTCGACGGCCGCCGGCGTGGAGCTGGCGATCGGCTTCTCCAACATGACCGGGATCCCGGCGCGCAGGAGCGGCGCTGCCACCGTGGGGTGCAAGGTATCGGGGACGGCGACAATGACCGCCTCGAGCTCGTAGCTCGCGAGCGCCTCGGCAACGTCCAGGCAGTACGGCACACCGAGGTCCGCGCCGACTTGCGCCGCGCGCGCCGGCACAGCGTCGACGACGACGCTCAGCTCCGCGCCCTCGTACTGGGAGACTGTCCGCGCGTGCAGCGAACCGATGCCGCCGACGCCGACCACAGCCGTCCGGAAACGGCTCGAATTCATCATGATCTCTCCTTTCGATCCGCCGGAAGGGGGCTGCCTTCCGGTACGCCTGGCTCAGTGTCGCTGTGTGGTCGCACTGCTTCCTCGGCCGCCTCACCTCCGACCTGCTGTCGCATCATCATCGCCTCGTCGTGGAAGTGGCACGCCACCGTCCTTCCAGGGATGACTTCCTCTAACGCGGGCTCCGTGCTGGCGCACAGCGGCTTCGCCAACGGGCAACGCGTCCTGAAGCGGCATCCGCTCGGGGGATTCATCGGACTCGGCGGTTCGCCGCGCAGGACCAAGCGCGCACGACGCGCCTCAGCCCTCGGGTCAGGAATCGGCACCGCGGAGATGAGTGCCTGCGTGTACGGGTGCACAGGCCGGGCAAAGACGTCCTCGGTCGTTCCGTGCTCGACGATCTTGCCGAGGTACATCACGGTCACTGTCTCGCAGAATCCGCGCACGACTGCGAGGTCGTGGGAGATGAACACATAGGTGAGCCGGCGCTCCGTCCTTAGCCTCGTGAGCAGCTCAAGGACTTGCGCTCGGATCGACACGTCGAGCGCGGACAGCGGCTCGTCGAGCACGAGCAGGCGCGGGCCAATCGAGATCGCCCGCGCGATGGCGATGCGCTGGCGCTGGCCGCCCGAGAGCTCCCGCGGGAAATTGCCGAGGTACTCGGCGTCGAGTCCGACGGCTTCGAGTAGCTCGGCGATCCTCTGGCGCCGCTGGCCACGGTTCATTTCGGTGTGCATCCGCAGCGGCTCGTCGAGGATCTGGCCGATCCGCTTCCGTGGGTGCAACGACGAGTACGGGTCTTGGAAGACGATCTGGACGCTGCGCCGAAACGCGAGCAGCCTTGCGTCGCGAAGTGTCGCGATGTCCTCGTCCTCCATGAAGATCTGCCCGCCTGTCGGCTGGATCAGACGCAGGATGGCAAGGGCGGTCGTCGACTTCCCGCATCCGGACTCGCCGACGAGCGCTGCAACCTCACCCTCGCCCACCTCGAGCGACACCCCGTCGACGGCCTTGATCGCACCTCGGCGTCGGCGACCGAACCCGATGGTGGCCGGGGCGGGGAAGTGGACGGCGAGGTCCTGCACCGAGAGCAGGGCGGTCGAGCCGTTCATCACAGCTCCCGGCTTCGCCAGCACGCCACGAGGTGGCGCTCGCCAACAGCTTGCAGCGCTGGCTGCTCGACGCAACGCTCGACGGCGTGGGGACATCGTGGCCGGAACGCGCAACCAGCGATCCTCTCGGTGGCGCGTAGCGCTGCGCCAGGGATGGGCCGTACGACGCGCGGCGCCTCGTCGATGCGTGGCACCGACGCGAGCAGCCCGACCGTGTAGGGATGGCGGGGGTGCTCGAACAGCACATCGACTGGAGCGTCTTCGACGATTCGACCGGCGTACATCACGACGACGCGTTCGCAGACGCGGGCGATAACACCGAGGTCGTGAGTTATGAACAGCAGCCCCATCGTCGTCTCCGAGCGCAGCTCGGCCATGAGATCAAGGATCTGTGCCTGGATTGTCACATCCAGAGCGGTCGTCGGCTCATCCGCGATCAGTAGCCTCGGTCCGCACGAGATCGCCATCGCGATCATGATGCGCTGCCGCTGACCTCCGGAGAACTCATGCGGGTAATCGTCGATCCGGCTACCGGCTTCGGGGATGCCGACCCGCCGCATCAGCTCGATCGAGCGAGCGCGTGCCTCGGATCTCGTGAGGGCGCTGTGCCGGCGGATGGCCTCCCCGAGTTGCGCGCCGACGCGCTTCATGGGGTGGAGGGCCGTGAGCGGATCCTGGAAGATCATCGCCGCCCGGCCACCGCGCATCTCCTGGAGCTCGCGAGCGCGGGCAGTCAGAAGGTCGCAGTCGACAACCCGCAGCTCGAGCGCCTCGACACACGCGCTGGCAGCTGGCAACAGCCCCATCAGGCTGAGCGCGGTGACACTCTTGCCCGAGCCAGACTCCCCGACCAGCCCGACGGCCTCTCCGGTCGCGATCGTGAAAGAGGCGCCCCTCACCGCTAGGGCTGCCCCGAAGGACACCTTCAGCTCTCGCACCCTCACGAGGTCCGAGGCCGTGCCCGAACCGTTCGCCGGCTCCTCGGTCGCTGAGGCGGGAGCCGAATCGGGCGCCGATGGGCTAGGTACGCTGCGCACGACGCACCCGCGGATCGAGCAACCCGAAGATGAGATCCACCACGAGGTTGACGACGATGACCGACCCGACGATGAGCAGGAGGCCGGCCTGCACCACATAGAAATCGCTCGAGATGATTCCTTGGATGAAGAGGTTGCCGAACCCCGGGTAGTTGAAGACCTGCTCGATCACGATGGTCGCACCGACGGAGGTGCCGAGCAGGATCCCCATCTGGGTGACGAACGGAACCATGGTCGCCCGCAGGGCGTGGTGCCAGAAGACGCTCGCCTCGGAGAGTCCCTTGGCGCGGGCCGTGCGGATGTAGTCCTCCTCCATGACGTCACGCAGTGCCGGCTTCAGGAATTGCACGAGGAAGGAGGAGACGTAGAAGCCGAACGAGATCGACGGTAGAAGGAAGGATTTGAGTGCGCTCAGGGGGAACTGGAAGAGGGAAACGTACCCTGAAGCAGGCAGCCACTGCAGTTTGATGCTGAAGAGCAGGATCAACAGCTCGCCGATCCAGAACACCGGCACGGAGAGGCCCACTACCGGCCAGACATTGCCAATCCGGTCGAGCGCCGACCGTGGCCAGAGAGCTCCGAGGGAAAGCGGCACGGCAACGACGAGTGCGACGATCATGCTGGTGAGGATCAGCTCGAGCGTTACGGGCAAGCGCTGGGCGAGCAGGGTGCTGACAGGCACGTTGGTGATGACGGACTTCCCGAGGTTGCCGTGCACGGCATGATCGGCCCAGTGCACGAATTGCACGACGACGTTCCCGTTCAGCCCGAGGCCCTTGCGGATGGCGTCGATCTGCGCCTCCGTCGCACCCTGGCCGGCGATGACAGCCGCGGGGTCACCGGGGAGGAGGCGGAAGACGAGGAAGGAGACGACCGCCGTGGCGAACAGGGTGACGATCGCTCCGCCGACTCGCCGAAGTGCGAACGCTCTCATTTTTCGGCCTCCGCGACCTCGCGCGACGCGGCCGGCAGCGCGGAAACCGGGTTCAGCGACCAGCGTACTTGCAGAGCCTTGGCGAGGGCCATGAAGCTGCCGACGAGCAGCACGAGGCCGACCCCTGGAAACACGCCGTACAAGGGGGCACGGCTGATGTAGGTCAGGGAGTCGTAGAGCAACGACCCGAGCGATGGCGTCGGTGGCGGTACGCCCACACCGAGGAAGCTGAGGGCGGCCTCCACCTGTATCGCTAGTGCTGCCACGATGGCCCCTTCAACCAGGGCAACGCCCAGCACTGAGGGCAGCAGTGTTCGCAGCATGACGCTCCAGTCGCTCGCGCCAAGAGCGCGCGCCGCGAGCACGTACTCCTTCTGGCGCTCGGCCAACGTCGAGGCTCGCACCATGCGTGCGAACAGGGGTATGGACAGAGCGATCGTGGCGACCAGCACTGTCAACGTCGACGGACCGATGATTGCCGCCAGCAGCAAGGCGAGTACGAGCGGTGGGAAGCCGAGGAGGAAGTCCGCCACGCGCATCGTTACGCTGTCGCGCAGCCCCCCGTAGTAGCCGGTGTAAAGCCCTGCGACCGTTCCGACGACGCCGGCGACCAGCACGGTGACGATGGCGATCTCCGCCGAGATGCGCATGCCGAACACGACCCTGGAGAACAGGTCCCTCCCCACCTCGTCGGTCCCGAAGGGATGGGCCCACGACGACCCGAGCAGAGCTTGGTAGACCTCGTCGTCGGGGTTGTCCGGGGTGAGGAACGGCCCGACGAGGCCGATGCCACAGAACACGGCGACTGCGAGCGCGGCGACGGTGACCCCTCGGTTTTGTCGGCGCCAGAGAAACTGTCCCAGCCGACGCAAGGCGGTCGTCACGGACTGAGACTTCCTAGCAGCGCTCGAGGCTGCCACTCCGGTCGTCCTCTCCTGCCTCTAGTGAAGCGGTGAGACGCCGTGGACCGCTGACATCAGCTCCTGCACCAGCGTCGCCCTGTCTGACGACTGCATGATGTTCCGTCCGACGACGAAGCCTCTAGCGCCAGCCTGCAGCGCGCCCTGCACCATGGCGAGGAACTCGCCGCTTGGTACGAGGTCGCCTCCCGCAACCAGGATCGGGGCGGGACATGCCTCGACGACGGAGGCGAGCGCCTCGCTGCTTCCCGGCCACTCGAGTTTGACCAGGTCACAGCCTATCTCGTAGGCGAATCTCGCTGCCATCGCGATGTAGGAAGGATTGGTCTGGTCCTGCTTGCTCACTTCCCGGCCGCGAATCATCACTTCTATGATCCGCACGACCCCAAGGCGGTCGCACTCACGGGAGACGGCGGCGTTGTCGGCCATGTGGCGCGCCGTAGCCTCTGCATCGCTCCAGCCGAGGAACAGATAGGTCATGACGCCATCTGCCCCGAGGATCAGGGCATCCTCGACACTGCCGAGCAGCTCGGAGCGACCCTCCTTCGGGAGCGCGACGGTGGGCATGTCGAGGAAGGTGTTGTTCCAGTCAAGGCCCACGATGAGTGCAGGCGCTCCACGACCGCCAAGGTGCGAGCCGTGGGCGCGCAACATGCCACGGCTCATCAGCAGGCCGTCGATCCCAGAACGCACGAGCACGTCGGCCAGGTCTCCGAGGTTCCTCGCTGGGCCCTCTCCAGGGATCGGACCGCGCATCATGCCATGGCCGAAGGTGGCAATCAGCGACCGTCCGTCGCGCCTGTCGAGGATGCGGCCAAGCCTGAGTGATGTTCCGTCCGCCATGATCGGTCTCCTTCCACTAGTGACCCGCACACGGGCACCCCGCGCAGCACAACGGCTGCGATCTCCATGTTCTTGATGCGATCCGGCCTGCAGGCCGAGAGGTCTCCGGTGAGGGCGACGAGATCGGCGCGCATGCCCGGCCTGATGTCACCTTTGATCGTCTCTTCGCCCCCACACCATGCCGCGCCGGAGGTGAACAGCTGGAGCGCTTCGCGCAGGTTCGTCCGTTGCGCCGAGTACCTGGCGTTGACGCAGCTCTCCAGGCCGAGGAGGAGATCCGGCGGGGTGACCGGGCTGTCCGTGCCGCCGGCAACGTGAGCTCCGGCGTCCAGCATCCAGCGAATGGGGTAGAGCCGCCGTGCCCGGTGTGACCCCACGCGCTGCTGGTACACCTCGTCGGGACCGCCCCGCAGGTAGGAGAACGCGGGCTGGGTCGAGATCCCGATTCCGAGCTCGGCGGCGCGCCGCAGCTGGTCCTTGCTCACGTCGCCGCAGTGCTCAAGACGCCATCTCGCGTCTGGTCCGGCCTGTGGCGCGGCGCGTTCGATGCCTCGTATCGCCTGCTCGATGGCGCGGTTGCCGATGGCGTGCAGCCCTGCCTGGACACGGGCCGCCGCTGCTTGGGTGAAGAACTTCGTGACCTCGTCCTGTGAGAGCAAGAGCGTGCCGCGAGTGGAGCCGTCATCTGAGTACGGAAAACGCAGCGCCGCCGTGCGCGAGCCGAGCGTGCCGTCGACAAACGCATCGCCACCAACGTGCTCGAAACCCTCTTGCAGGGCACGGTCGACATCGGTTCCGCACCAGTAGAGGAGCACGTCAGTAGGTAGCGACTCGCGGATTCGCCGGAGAACGGCCAGCGCGTCGTCACCAAACAGGTCTCCGCCCTCCATCGCGTGGATCGTAGTGGTGCCGCGTCGCGCCGCAGAGAGAGCGCCGGCGCGAAAGGCACGCTCGACAAATGCCTCGCCCTGTCCCTTCATGAGTCGCTCTCTGGCAAGCGGCAGATCGGGGCCCTCGACGACGGCATTCGCGCCGACGGCGCTGCCCAGGCCGAGCCGGCGAGCTGCCTCGGTGTTGCACAAGACGAAGTGCCCGCTCCGGTGCTCGAGGAACAGCGGGCGCTTCGGAAAGGCCCCATCGAGCTCCTCTAATGTCGGCAGCCGCGTCCCGGGGTGCTCGTCATCGAGGTGCCCGGCGATGAGCCACTCGGACTCGCCATCCTCGGCGCTGGCGGTGAGCACTTCGAGGATCTCGCCGACAGATCTCGCCGCGGCGAGATCAATGGCGAGCAGCTGCACCCCGGTCGCTAGCAGGTGGAGGTGGGCGTCGATCAGTCCGGGCACAAGCGTGTGTCCTCGGAGCTCAACGACCGCGTGGTCTTCCGGCCAGTGCCGGCTGGACTGATGTGGCTCGACCGCGGCGATCTTTCCCTCGGCGGTGATGACCACGTCGCGAGGGCCGAGGTCGCCTCGTTCGGGGGAAATCACCTTGGCCCCTCGCAGCACCACGCTTGCCTGACTACCGGGCTTCATGACGCTCACCTCCTCATCGGGGTCCCGCGCTCAGCCGCCAGCCGTTCGCGCATCGCGCAGTACTCCTGATAGCGCTCCGCGAAGGCGGCGACGGCGGCGCCTTCGGGCTCGTATCGCTGTTTTATGTGCACCATCGAGGCGGCGGCCGAGCGGCAGTCGGCAAAGACCCCTACTCCGACAGCGGCCAGCAAGGCCGCGCCGAGCGAGCTGCTGTCCAAGCTGGCGGGTACGGCGATAGCTCGTCCGAGCGCTGTCGCTTTCAGGCGCATCCAGGTCTCCGAATGGGCTCCGCCACCGCCGTTGCGCACCTCGCCGACGCGCAAGCCGGCACCCTCCATCGTCTCCATGGTGAGGCGCAGCTCGAAGACCAGGCCTTCGAGCAACGCCCTCGCGATGTCGTTAGCCGAGGTGCTCAAGGAAAGACCGATGATCGCCGCCCTCGCGGCGGCGTCCCGTGCCGGCACGAACGACCCAGCGAACTGCGGCAGGACGAGGAGTGAGGAAGGAGCCCCGATCTCCGGAGCCCTGCCCCCGTAGAGGTCGTCGTAAGAAGTGGCCCCGACCAGGTTGCGGTACCACTCGACGGCGGAGCCCGCCGTGAAGTGGTGGGCAGAGCCGAGCAGGCCACCGGGAGCATAGGGAGTCACGTACAGGAAGTGGCGCGCCTGCGCGGCGAGGGCCTCACGATCCTCAAGGGGGATGTCAACGGCTTCGACCGATCCAGTGCCCACAGCGGTCAGCGTGGGGTCGACGACGCCCAGCCCGAGGCTCGCGCACGACTGGTCCATGGCGCCGGCGACGACCGGGCAGTTCCTCGGGACGCCGAGCTCGTCGGCTTGGCGAGTGGCGACACAACCGACAAGGCTTCCTGAGGGGACCAGTGGCGCGAACAGATCGGCCGGCACATCGACGGCTCGCAGGATCGGTTCCGACCAGACGCGCGAGCCGATGTCGAACGCCATCGTGCGAGCGGCGTTGGAGTACTCGAGAGCCGGCTCGATCCCCAGTCGAGCGAGGACCAGCTCCTGCCAGAGATGGAACTTCTCGGCCTTAGCGAAGACCGACGGCATGTAGTCACGGAACCAGAGGATCCGCATCAGCGAGTACAGATGATCGAGCGGCTGCCCGGTGATCCGGTAAAGCTCTTCCTCCCCGAGCAGTTCCCCCAGCAGCGGAAGGTACTCCGACCCGCGGGTGTCGAATGAGGCGATCGTGTTGTAGAGAGGTGTGCCATCGGCGCCCACCGGCACGACGGCTTCGGCCGCGACGGAGATGCCGATGGCGCGGACTGGGTCGCGGCGCACTGCAGGCGTCGAGGTCACCGCCTGAATTGCGCGCATGAGGGCCGCCAGCACGGTTTGGGGGTCGTACTCGCGCCAGTCCGGCCGTGGCGCCACGAAAGTGTAGGGCATCTTCGACGCTGCGATCGACGAGCCATCTTCGGCGTAGATGCTCGCCTTGGCTCCGCTGCCGCCCAGGTCCAAGCCCATGAAGCTCATGGGGACGGCCTTGCCCGCGGCGTGCCCGCCGCCGCTCCGGTGCCCACCCGATCGAGGGTGCCGAGGCAACAGATGAGGGCAGCGGCAGCGGTATCCGGCAAGCGGTACACACCGCGTGACCCAGCTACGTACGGCACTGACTCGGCTCCTGCTGGCCTGGCTTGACAATCATAACGGTAATAGGTCAGACTAGGTCAGGAGACTAGTCAGTTTACCTCGGATTGTCAAGGCCCATCGTGTGCAGAAGATGACACCTAGTCAGACTTATAGATCGCTTTGGGTGGACCGCCGCGAGTGCGGGTAGGGTCAGGGTCCAGCGTGCCGGAGTCGACCGCCCGGACGGAAGGTTACCTCGTGGACAGAGATTCCCCAGTGTCGAGCGATTCGGGGACGCGGTTGCGCGACCGCGTGAGGCAGGAGCTGCTGGCGCGCATCGCAGCCGGAGAGTGGCGCCCGGGCGAGCGTGTCGCGCCCGAGGCGGAGCTCGCCCGGGACCTCGGCGTCAGCCGCCCTACCCTGCGGGAAGCTCTGGAGGGGCTTCAGGACAACGGCTATCTGCGCCGGATCCGTGGACAGGGGACCTTCATCACCTACCGTCGCAACCTGCGGAACAACCTCGATAGGAACTGTGGTGTCTCGGAACTGATCCGGTCGATGGGCTCGACGCCGGGAACAGAGGATCTGCGCGTCTATATGGTGTTGGCCGACGACAGCGAGGCCGATCAGCTCTCGGTCCCACCAGGCACTCCCTTGCAGGTGGTCGAGCGTGTCCGAACGGCAGACGGGCGACCCGTTGTGCTCTCCCGCGACTTGCTGCCCGCCTCCATTCTCCCTCGCGAGGTGACCGAGGCCGTCGAACGTATCGGCCAGGGTTCCCTCTACCGGTTGCTCGAGTCCTTCGGTCTGCCCATTGGTCATGGGGTCGCGTCGATATCTCCGCTCCTCTCCGACCGTGAGATCTCCGCTCGCTTGCGTATTCCGAAATCAACCCTTCTTGTGTATCTCCTCCAGGTCGACTTCGACCGCAGCGGACGTCCGATCCTGCTGTCGCACGAGCACCACGTCGCCGACGCATTCGAGTTCAACATTTACCGCAGCGGCCAGGGCTGACTTGCACTGAGGTGTACCGTGGCGGCGAGGTTTCCTGCCAAGGGATACGAGATCGAGTTGCCGTAAGGCACCGCCGACAAGCTCGTCCGGCCTCGTGGCCGACAAGCTCGTCCGGCCTCGTGATGGGGCCCGCCGACGCTCGCGCCCGAGGCGCACGCGGATGCTGGCCGCACCTCGCGTCGCGAGTGCACGCTCTCTGGCGCGGCTCCTGGTCGACTCGACTGTCGGCACCAGCATCATCTGACCTGCAGCTCGAGCCCTTGACCGGACTAAGGCAACAGAATAAGGCTCCGAGCTTGACTTTTAGCCGAGCGCGGCCCATACTGCGAAGTAGTAGGTCTGACCAGGACGCTTCTGGCTATGGGAGGCGCAAACGGCAACCGCAGAATCAGTCTCGCCGGGACCGGAACGCACTCGAGAGTGTTCTCCTCCTGTGTCACGTGGTGGTAACCCTCGGCCTTCGGGCGCCTGCATCGGGTTAGGTGTCGGTAGTGGCGTCCTTGTGTTGTGGTTGCTGCGAGGCGCCGGGGGCCTTGGGAGCGAGCCCGCTAAACCACGCGTGCAGTCGGGTGGGCCGCTGCCCCAGGGACCGCTTGGTGCAGACGCAGGCTTTGATGAAGAGGCGCAGGCCCTTGCTGAATGGGGTGGTCGTTCAATCAGAAAGGCTAACTGTCGCAGTCGGTAGCAGAGGTGAGAAGTACCTCGAAGTGTGGTAGCGAAAATTGGAAAAATCTATACGCGGAGAATGGGAAAAGGAGTTCATGCTATGAGTGAGTCACCTCAGACTTTTGCGAGCCACTCGGACGATGAGGGTTCCGAGATCTCACGCCGTGGGTTCCTCGGTGGTGCCCTCGCGCTCGGAGCTGCGTTGCCCATGTCGAGGTCCCTGTCAAAAGCACTTGGATGGCCGCTAGGGACGACTGCACGAACGGTGCAGCGCGGGTCGTCGGTCACCCAGCGACCGGGGGTTCTGAAGATCGGACAGAGCTCCGACTTCGAGGACTTCGACCCGTACCACAACCCGCAGGGCGATTTCGCCTTCTACAACCAGCTGTACGGCTCGCTGCTCCGTGATGTCGATCAGCCGTTGGAAGCCAACGCCGTGCCCTGGCTGGCGACGAATGTCACCTCAGCAGCTAATGGGATGTACGTTGATATTACCCTTCGTCCGGGGGTGACGTTCCACGACGGCACGGCGCTCGACTCCAACGCGATCGTCGCAAACCTGCAGAAGGTGAACAACGTCGTCACCGGTCGCGACCTGTACAGCGTGTGGCACCCGATCCTCAAGGGCTGGAAGGTGCTATCGCCGCAGTCCATTCGGATCCTGTGGAACGCACCGATACCGAAAGAGCTAGCCGTGGCGATCCTCACGGACTGGTACATCATCAGCCCAACGCTCATCAGCCAGGGAGAGAAGGCCTTCTCGACCCAGGCCGACGGGGCCGGTGCGTGGTACCTGTCAGAGTTCCGCCCGAATGACATCACAGTCCTCAAGCAGAATCCCAACTTCTGGAACCCCGCATTGCCACACATCGGGGAGCTGCAGTACATCTACTACCCCGACCCGACATCGATGGTCGACGCGCTCGAGGCTGGCTCGCTCGACATGGCCTACTATCTGCCCACAGTAGACGTGGCGTCACTGAGCTCGAAGTTCAATATTGTGACCAGCCCACACGCGTTTACCTACGAGGTGCTCATGAGCTGCAAGCCGGGGCGCCCGTTCGTGAACCTAGCAGCGCGCCAAGCGATGCAATACCTGGTCCCGCGCCAGCGATTTGTCCAGCAAGCGCTGTACGGTCTCGGCACCGTCGCGTACGTCCACGTGACGCAGGACTCAATCGGCTGGGAACCCAAGTTCAACTCGACCTACAGCTACGACCCAGACCTCGCGAAGAAGAAGTTCCAAGCACTGGGCATGCTCGGCAAGGCTCCTATCCAGATCCTCCAGCTCACGGGAGAGTTCCCAGCCATTGGGCAGCTCGCCGAGATGATGGCCGACGAGATGAACGCTATCGGGCTGAATGCGACACTGCTTCCCGTGACGTACTCTGTCTTTGCCGAACGCTTCTTCGGGTCCGAAGGCGGCGACTTCGACATGATGACCAGCTTCATGGGCCGCTGCGATCGTTACCCGACGCAGCCGGCAGGGACGAATGCTGGCCTCTTCCCCATCGCCAACCCCCTCTGGCCCGCTGGCAAGCCGCCGGCGTCCTACACGCACGCCTACGAGGAATTGCAGCATGCCCTGACGCCAGCTTCGCAACGCTACTGGGCTCTGGAGCTCATGGGGGCAGACCTCTACTACTGCTGGGACATCGCGGTGGCGTCGTTCGGGTTGCAGTACGGGTTGGTTCACGGCCTGACGAACGTCGTCGACAGTCGCGACGACTTCATCATTCTCGACGGGGCGACCTTGACCTAAGCTACGCACCAAACCGAGAAGGGTGCTGTTAGAGCCCTATCTCGCCGGTATCGGGTGGCTCTGAGCAGGATGCGCAGAGCCACCCGGTCTGTGTCGATGCAGGCCCAGTGTTGGATGGTAGAGGTGAGGAGGGGCGATCCAGGGAGCAAGGAGGAGCGAAGCGAAAATGATCGAATTCGTCCTGATGCTGACCCATGACGACGAGACGGTCCCGAATGCTCGGGCGGTATATGAAGAGGTCCGGGGAATCGGGCTTCGCTACGTGGGATTCAAGGATGTCGGCGCGACCTCTGAACAGCTGCGCGAGATTGCCGCCGCCGCCCATGCCGACGAGCTCGAGGTGATGCTCGAGGTGGTGTCCCTGTCACTAGAGCACGAGCTGAATTCCATTCGGATCGGGTGCCAGATCGGCGTGGACTGGATCCTCGGAGGCGTCCATCCCGAGGCCGCTCTTGAGGCGATCGGATCGCATCGCGTCCGGTATTGTCCCTTCGCCGGATCGGTGACTGGTCATCCGAGCATTCTCAACGGCAGTATCAACGAGATCGCGGAGGACGCTGCCAAGATATCCAACCTGAGTGGTGTCTGCGGTGTCGACCTGCTCGCCTATCGGCATTCGGACATCGATGTCGGTCAGCTCACCCGGGCGGTGGTAGACGCCACGACGGGGATCGTGATCGCAGCCGGCTCGGTGCAGTCTCACAAGCAGATCGAGGTGCTTGCTGGCGCCGGGGCGTGGGGCTTTACGATCGGAAGTGCTCTCTTCGAAGACCTGCTGCCTGGTGGTCCGGGGCTGCGAGGACAGGTCGCTGAGGTGCTGAGATTCGCTCGCTCGATTGGTTGAGGTTGAGGCGATGCAGAAGCTGATCAACAGGCCCGAGGACTTTGTCGAGGAGATGTTCGACGGCGTCCTTCGTGCCCATCCCGGTGAGCTGCGCAGGCTCGGCGACCTACTGGCAGTCGTGCGCGCGGACGCGCCGGTGCCGCGCAAGGTGGGGATCACCACCGGCGGTGGTTCGGGCCACCTCCCGGTGTTCATGGGTTACGTCGGCCAAGGCCTCGCCGATGGAGCAGCGATCGGCAACGTCTTCTCTTCGCCGAGCGCCAACCAGATGCTCTCGGTAATCAAAGCTGTCGATGCCGGCCGTGGCGTGCTCCTCCTCTACGGCAACTACAGCGGGGACGTCATGAACTTCGACCTTGCTGCCGAGCTGGCCGAGGAGGAGGGTGTCGAGGTTGCCACGGTGCTCGCCGCCGACGACATCGCTTCGGCGCCGAGGGTCGAGGCAGACCGTCGGCGCGGAATTGCCGGGATCTTCTTTCTCTACAAGGTCGCCGGGGCCGCTGCCGAGGAGGGCCGCGACCTTGCCGGGGTGAAGGCGGCAACCGAGCACGCCGCGGGGCGGTTGCGCAGCTTCGGCGTGGCGCTCTCGCCTTGTGTCATCCCCGCTGTCGGGCACGCGACCTTCGAGCTGCCGGCGGGTCAAATGGAGATCGGGATGGGCATCCACGGCGAGCCGGGCGTTCGGCACGGACCGCTCGAGACCGTTGACGAGATCACCGGGCACCTCGTCGACGCGCTGCTCGAGGACCTCGAGCACGAGGCTGGTGACCAGTTCGACGTGCTCGTGAACGGCCTCGGAGCGACACCGCCGGAGGAACTCTACCTCGTCTTTCGCCGGCTCAGCCAGATCTTCGAGGAGCGGGGCCTCGCTGTTCGACGCGCCTTTGTCGGCGAGTACGCCACCTCGCTTGAAATGGCGGGGATGTCGATCTCGCTGCTGCGCAGCGACGACGAGCTCGCTCGCCTCGTCGATGCGCCGGCATCCTCGCCGCTGCTTTCGCGACTGTGAACGGCCTTGCCGGTGTGATCGACGCCGTCTGTGCTGAGCTCGTCGCCCGTGCCGACGAGCTGAACCGGCTGGACGCCGTCGCTGGGGACGGCGATCTCGGGGTGACCGCGACGAACATGGCGAGCGCGGTGCTCGAGCACCGTGACGCATTCGCGGAGGACGACCTCGCCGAGGCCCTCTCTGGCGCCGGACGACTTGTCGCTGAGCGGGCGCCCTCCACCGCGGGAACGCTCATCGCGAGTGCCCTGATCGGCGCCGGGCGTGCAGTGGCGCAGGCACCGGCGGATCCTGCGCTCCGCCTGGCCGAGTTGCTCACCGGCGCGTGCAGCGCGATCGTCAAGCGCGGAAAGGCCGAACGCGGAGCGCGCACGATGCTCGACGCCCTTGGCCCGGCGAGTGACGCCGCCACCAGCGTCGCGGCCAGGGGCGGCTCTGTCGCCGAGGTGCTCGAGGTCGCCGCCCAGGCCGCGAACGAGGGCGCCGAGGCGACGGCGCAGATGGCGGCCAGGTTCGGCCGCGCCTCGTGGCTGCCTGAGCGCGCTGTCGGGCAGATTGACGCTGGGGCGCGGCTCATTGCCATCATCCTCGACGCAGCCGCGCGAGCAGTGGGGCCGCCACATGCTGAACGACAACCGTAAGGCAGGCGAGTGAGGGCTCACCCCGTGGATCGCCTCCCTCTCCTCGGGCTGAGGTCAGTGGGCGGTGACGGGGTGCGCTGCGTGTTCTGCCGGCCGTCGAGGGACGTACCCGTGATCGCGAGTTAGCCGCGGTCGCGGGAAGGCCCCCCTTGCCCAGGGGAGCAGGTTGGTGTAGTGCTCGACCACGGTCGTGACGACGACGACGTCGGGGAGCAGCGCACCCCGGTAGGCGAGGTGGTTGATCGCCCTAGTGGCGTTGCGGCAGATCACCCCGACGTCGTCCCCGCCGGTCCGGTCGGCGAAGGCGGACGCGCCGACACGGCGTTCTCGTCGGCAGCAGAGGCCAGGCGGGACTTGCAGGCGGCGCCCCGGTGCACACTCGAGTACGACGACAGGAACTCAGCACCAGTCGAGGACCTTGGTGAACAGGTTCTCCGACTCAGTGTCACGGCAACAAAAGTCCAGGCCGATGGGTGCAGATGACATTTTCGGCATGCACAGGCCACGATCGAGGCCGTCATGGCCAAAGACCTCGTGAAGGCAAAGTGAGGGGAACCCGTTTGATGAGCCACTTGGCCTGAGCCCCAGAAATTGATCCACTTACATGAGAGTCTGGCCCCGATCCGCCGGAGGTGGAGATGGGGTTCAGCTATCCAACGCAGTTCCGAGATGACGCGTGTCGGCGATTGCTCGCTGGCGAACGCGTCGAGGTGCTCGCGGTCGAGCTCGGCGTTGCGGCCGCAACGCTCTATCGCTGGAAGCACCAGGCACTCGTCGACGCCGGCCGAAAGGCTGGGATCAAGAGCTACGAACCCGACGAGCTCGCCCGGGCGCGCCGGCGGATCGGCGAGCTCGAGGCTGAGCTCGAGGCGGTGAAGGCGGCGAGCGCGCTCTTCAACGGCGAAGAGGTCGTCCGCCCAAAAGAATCGGCCCGGTCGTTCGAGGTTTGATCGACCTGGGCTACTCCGAGCGCACGGCATGCCGGCTCGTGGGCCTCAATCGGTCCACTTTCCACTACCAGAAGACGAGGCACGCATCCGAACGTGAAGTGCGCCGGGTTCTGCTCACAGGCATCATCTCCGAGATCCACGCTGCCTCCCGCGCGACCTACGGCATCCGAAGAGTGCGTGCTGCCTTGCTCTATGAGCGCGGGCTCGTCGTCAACCAGAAGCTCGTCCGCAAGCTCATGCGAGCGACTGGCCTGGAGGGCCTCCCAGCTCGGAAGAAGGGACGCCGCAACCTGGTGGGGGTCGCCACACACGAGGACCTCGTCAACCGCAACTTCATCGCGGCCTCTCCGAACCGGATCTGGCTGACCGACGTGACCGAGCACAACACCCGTGAGGGCACGCTTTATTGCTGCGCCGTGCTCGACCTGTTCTCAAGACGCGTCGTCGGCTGGGCTATCGACCGCCGTAACGACGCCGTGCTCGTCAACGACGCTCTGCTCATGGCGGCGCGATCGCGAGCGACATCGCCAGAGACGATCCTGCACAGCGACCACGGTTCGGGCTTCATCTCGTGGTCTTTCACCCAGAATCTGCGGAGCCACAAGCTACTCGGCTCGATGGGCACCGTCGGAGACTGCTTCGACTGTGAGGATCCTCTTGCGGCGGGTGTCCAGCTGGAAGGCTCGTCGTCGTCGTTGTTGCTGACGGTCTGACCCCTGTTATGACCGACCGTGGTGTCTTCGCGTTGACCTGTCGGCCGTCAGCGGCAGCGATGGAGGGCCTGCCGGCCTGGCGGGCAGTGACCTCATAGGAGCCTGATCGACCAAGGTCCCATCACAGTCCTGTCCTCCCCGCCCGGCCAGCAGACGTGAACCATCAATCCGGGAGGATCAACAGCTCATGACCAGCATCGCGCTCGGCTACGCCGATGTCATCGTCGGTGTCGACACGCACAAGGACCAACACGTCGCGGTTGCTATTGACGGGGTCGGTGGTCTCCTCGACGACCCGCTCGAGGTGCCGGCCAACAACGACGGCTACCGGCAGCTCGTGGAGTGGGCCTCCAGCCTCGGCAAGATTCACGGATTCGGCGTGAAGGGCTGCGGCTCTTACGGTCAGGGACTCGCACGGTTCCTGCGTCGTCACGAGCTGCTCGTCCGCGAGGTCGCACGTCCACCACGCAAGGGAGAACGACGCTTGTCGGGCAAGAGCGACGCCATCGATGCCGAACACGCCGCCCGCCAGATGCTCACCGGAACCGGCATGGCCACACCTAAAGCCGCTGACGGTGAGATCGAAGCCATCCGACTGCTCAAGATCACCCGGGATACAGCAGTGAAAGCCCAGACCACGACCATGATCACGATCAAAGCCGTGGTCGTGACCGTCGACCATGACCTGCGAGACCAGCTCGCCGAGCTCACCAACTACAAACTGATCGTCGCCTGCAGCCAGCTCGACACGACCGGCCGGATCGGGGACCCCGATGTCGCCGCCCGTCACAGTCTCGCCGCGCTCGCCACTCGCTGGCTCAGCCTGCACGAAGAGATCAAGACCCACACTGGCCAACTCGAAGCTCTCACCAAACGGCTCGCGCCACAAATGATCGACCGGTTCGGCGTCGGGTTCGACACTGCCGCCGAATTGCTCGTCGCCGCCGGGGACAACACTGACCGGGTCCACTCAGAGGCCGCGTTCGCCAAGCTCTGTGGCGCCTGCCCCGTCCCAGCCGGATCAGGAAAGACCAGCGGACGACACCGCCTCAACCGCGGCGGAAACCGCCAGGCCAACGCTGCGCTCTACCGTGTCGTCATCGTCCGCATGCGCTGGCATCCGCCCACGATCGCCTACGTGAATCGACGCACGGAGCAAGGCCTCTCAAAGAAGGACATCATCCGCTGCCTCAAGCGCTTTGTCGCCCGCGAGCTCTACCACCTACTGCCCGAACCGACCTGAGCCACAACGCGACTCGCTGGCGTCACAAGCCCGCCCGCTCCCCTTGACAAGCTATAGGAGCATCAACGCGCCGATGGAGTCCTTCTGGGGCTCTATGCAGATTGAGCTTCTCAACCGGAAGAGGTGGATGACCTACGTCGAGCTCTCAACAGCGATCGCCGACTACATCGTCAACTTCTACAATCCGACGCGTCGCCACAGCTCGCTCGATTACCTCACGCCTGACGAGTTCGAGACGCTACGCTCGCCTGACAATCCGGCCAGAACTCTCATCACCGTGGGCCAGTGAACGGGGCTCAGGCCAGGTGGATCAGTTCACGGGGACCTGGTCAAAAGGTGATGGACCCCGACCTCCCGTTCCAGTCGATGACCCCTCGCCGAGCACTCGCCCTGTTGAAGGAAGTGCGCATCCAGTGTCTCGCCGCCGGCACACAGCAGATCAAGCTCGTGAACCGGCGCAACGCCCTCCAGGCCAAGGTGCTGCGGGCGCTCTCGGTCGACACCTCGACCTGGTCCAAGGCCGAAATCGCCTGAGCAGGGCGTTCAGGTCACGCGTAGGGAGAAAAAGTATTCGCCGCGCCCGCATCTACCTGGGATGACGCGAAAGTTGTCCCGCCATTCTTCCGAGATCCTTAGCGGCACCCTCCCCGGCTATCGATCCTCGCATTAGCCCGTGACCCACGTGCCGATCAGTGACCGTTCATCATCACCCTTGACTATGCGAGCAAGTCTGACTGATCTGCCTTCTGACACGCTTCATCTCCCTCCACAAGTGACCCAAACATGGGCCGACCAGCACTCATCACCAAACCAATCTCCATCTCATGTAACTGGTCGGGCCTGCAGACCACCGGGTCACCCTTCAAAGCTAGCAGGTCCGCCCGCATTCCCGGCTTAATATCCCCTTTGGTCTTCTCTTCACCAGCACACCAAGCCGCACCGGACGTAAACAGCCGTAGCGCTTCAGAGAAACTGATTCTTTGCGCTGAATACCTTGCGTTCACGCAGCTCTCCAAGCCGAGGAGCAAATCGGGTGGCGTGACTGGGCTATCGGAGCCCCCACCGACATGAACTCCCTCGTCCAACATCCAACGAAGGGGATAGAGACGCCTACCCCGCCGTGCGCCCACCCGCTGTTGATACACTTCACCAGGTCCGCCGCGTAAGTAGGTGAACGCAGGTTGCGTCGAGATACATACCCCGAGCTGCGCGGCACGTCGTAATTGCTGTTTGCTGACATCACCGCAATGTTCCAGCCTCGATCTGACACCCGAATCTCCGTTCGGAAGTGCTTGCTCGATTCCCCGCAATGCAATTTCGATCGCATGACCACCGATCACGTGCAGCCCCGCCTGTAGATGGGATTTGGCCGCTGCTGAAAAAAAATCCGCTACCTGCTGCTCTGTAAGATGCAGTGAGCCACACGAGGTCCTGTCATCAGCATACGGTGATCGTAACGCGGCCGTGCCGGATCCCAGCGTCCCATCAACAAGAGCGTCACCGCCCACCCGAGCGAATCCCTTCTCGACGGCATGCCGCACATCCGTCCCACACCAGTACACGACGACGTCCGTCGCCAACGAGTCCCGTATCCGCTCCAGCACGCTCAAGCTAAAGTCACCAAACAGGTCTCCACCCTCCATCGCGTGCACCGTCGTGGCACCCCGCCGCGCTGCTTCAAGGCTGGCCGTCCGAAGTGCTCTTTCCACGAAGTCCTCTCCCTGCGCTTCCATCAGCCGTTGTCTGGCGACTGCGAGAGGTTCACCCTCGAGAATTCCTGTAGCTCTAGCGTCGCTCGCCAAGCGGAGGCGTTCGATTGCCTTTGTGTTGCACAACGCGAAGTGCCAACTTCGGTGCTCCAGAAACACCGGCCGATGTGGGAAGGCCGCATCGAGCTCCGCTAATGTCGGCAGCCGCGTCCCTGGGTGTTCATCGTCTAAATGGCCACCGATCAAGAACTCTGTGTCCCTCCCCTTCCTCCCGGCTTCCAGCACTTCCAGCACTTCCTCAACCGACCTAGCTACCCCCAGGTCGATCGTCAAAAGTTGCACGCCCGTCGTCAACAGGTGGAAATGCGCGTCAATCAAGCCTGGAACCACCGTGAAGCCGCGAAGATCCAAAACTTCGGGAACACCAGCCCAGCGGTAGTCAGACCGATGGCGCGCAACCGATGCGATATTGCCGTCTTCCGAGATGACCAGATCTGAGAGTCCTAAGACTCCTCGATCGGGAGAGAGGAGGTTCGCTCGGCGCAGAACCATCCTCGGCGTGTCAGGCACGGTCATCCTTCCCTTCTGGCCGAAATGGGTGTGATCGATTGTTGGCGGGTCCAAGCAGCACGGATAGCCCAGTACTCCTCATACCGATCCGCGTATGCCTGGGCCTGAGCTGACTCGGGCTCATCCTCACACTTCATGTGCACCATGGCCGCCACAGCTGCAGAGCAATCCGGAAAGGTCCCTTCCCCGACCGCTGCAAGCAAAGCGGTCCCCTGACAACTACTGTCTACGATTTCTGGCAAGGCGATGGGCCTGCCTAGCACGGTTGCCTTCAGGCGCCCGCCACCTCTCGGATCGACACCGGGGGGCTCGACGCGCGTGAGAGCGCGGGGGAATCCAGGAACGGAGCGGGAGTCTCTTGGGTGGGCCTTCAACATGCCATCGAGGAAGTCATCGACGAAATCCTTCGGAGCGTTCATGATCTTTCGCATGCACCACGACCTCTCTCGGTTCAAGCTGGCGACCGTCCAGTTTCAAATCGGCCTATCGCTGCCCACACAGACATCGGTCGGCTGACTATGTTTATCTCACAGGTCAAAGAATGCGGCTCGAACAAGCCGTTGCGTGTTCGGCAGCACACCTAGAAACTGCAGCGGGCCACATCTCGTTGCACTCTCTGATGAAGGTGGCGACCGTAGCGCGGACAGGGCGGGAGCCGGGTGCAATCACCCGGCTCCCGTACGCCGGGTTCCGACCTAGCTACAGGTGGTCGTGTAGAGGACCTTCTTCATTGCAGGATTCTTCACGTTCGCCTTCGTCACCATCGTTGCCGCGGTATAGTAGAGATAGGGGATTTGTGCCTTTGTGATCTGGTGACGGATGTAACGCGCGAGGACCTCCACCGCTCGGTAGCCTTCTTGGTAGGGCTCCTGGGCAATGAGGGCGGTGAACACGCCGTCCTCCAGGTCCGTAACCTCTACCGGCGTTACGTCAAATCCGACGATGGGCACTTTGCCCAGATCACCGGCGGCAACCACTGCCGCGGCAGCGCCTTGAGCGTCGCTTGCATCGCTGACGTAGAGCCCGCTCAGATTTGGATGCGCCTCAAGCAGCGCAGAAGTAATCGTGGCGGCCTTTCCGGCGTCTGACTCCGCGTACTGCGTGCTGAGTACCGTGATGTGCGGGAACTTGGCCTTCATTTCATCCCGAAAGCCATTCACGCGGGCGACATCGCCCGGCAGGCTTGGCGTAGAGTCGACTACGCTAACGATCCCCGTACCCTTGAGCCTGTTGCCCAAGTAGTCTGCTCCGAGCGCTCCAGCGGCCATGTTGCCCGTTCGGACATTCTCGAGCTCGACCGGCTGAGATAGCTGCCCGTCGACAGTTACCACGGGCACGCCCTTGGCCATCAGTGCCTTTACCGGCTCAATGAAGACAGTCGGGGAGAATGGCGCCAGAATCATCCCCTCAGAATGGCGCAACTCCACACCCTGAAGTATCGCTAGCTCGGGAGCAACATCGATAGAGGGACTTCCCTGCCAAGTAAGTTTAACGTTGTATAGCTTGGCGGCAGCCTTCGCACCGCACTCCATCGTTAGATAAAACGGATCAACCGCGTCCGCGACGACGGCAGAAACCGTAATCGGCGCTGTCGATGCCGACTTGGCTACGACGGCCCGAACTGTTTGCCCACGCAACGCCGTACTCGTGCCAGATGCTGGAACACACCACGCCACCATGGCGACGACACATGCCGCTGCCGCGACGATGGTCGCTCGCGGCAGCCTCCTGCTTCTCGTTCGCATTACATACACCTTCCTTTGATTGATTCCTGTGGCCTTGCGCTCACACTGCCTACCTTGGTTACATGTCATTCGCTTGCCCGGACCACCTCCTTGCCACTCTGATGCGCTTTTAGGCCTTGCTGCAGACGCCTTACAACTCTGAGCGTGGACCTTCCTTCGGCGTCTGTGAAACCCCGCACCGACACAGCAACGATCAGGACGACTCCTACGGCGATGAGCTGGTAGAAGGACGGAAGCCCCACCACGACCAGGCCCTGCTGAAGGATGACGGCCAGCATGGCCCCTAGTGCGGCGCCCCAAACGGAGATCTTCCCTCCAAACAAGCTCGTACCGCCGATGACCGCGCCAGCGATGGCCGCCAGCGCGTCCGTTGTGTGACCACTGAGATTGGTTGTTGTGTACCGACTGAGGTCGATAAGGCCGCCAAACCCGGCGCATGACCCCGCCAGCGTGAAGAGAAGCGTCAGATTCTTGCGCACGGGAAGTCCTGCGCGCACCGCCGCCTCTCGGGAGGACCCCAGCGCCAATGTGCGCAGGCCAAAGCGCGTTCTCCGCAGCAAGAACCCCGCCGCGACGATGATGAGAAACACCAAAGCGAAGGGATTGGGTATTACTCCGAAGAGGCTCGCGATGCCGAAGTCTCTCTGAAGAGCGAGCGGGATGCCCGCAATGTCGTAGCCGCCCGTCAGCACATCCGCGAGACCGGTCATGATGCCGAGGCTTGCCAGTGTCGCGATGAACGAGTTAACTCGGAGACGGGTGACCACAACCGAGTTGAAGAAGCCGCCGGCGGCACCGGTTGCGATGCACGTGATCACACCGAGGGCGATGGCAGCACCAGAGTTCGTGCTTGCCATGGTGGCCATCACCTTGCCACCCACCACCGAAGAAAGGATGATGTTCGCGCCTAAAGAAATGTCGAGTTCTCCTGCGCCAAGGAGAAATGCGACGCCGACTCCCAAGAGTGCCGTTTGACAGCCGTTGAGTGCGAGGTCCTTGAAACTTTGGACCGAGAGAAATACGTGACTTGGGGAAATTATCCCGAACAACAGCACTGTGAAAATGTCGACACCAAGGATGATGACAACGGGGACCGCTCCTCGACGCCAGCGCGAGTACTGCACAAGCTCGTCCATCGGGGGTGCCTCAACCACTGAAGAAACTGTCATGGACTGGTCACACCTCCGTCTTGAGAGGATGTCTCACCGAGCATCGCCCCGACGATCTGTGCGATCGTCACGGTCTTAGCCGCGAATTCCCTAACTACAGAGCCTTGGCGCATCACGATGATCCGATGCGCCATTTCGACCACGGTAGGGATGTCGTGAGAGACGATCAAAATGGCGATACCCCGGGCCGCCACGACTCTTACCAAGTCCTTGACAATGCTGGTCTGGCGAGTGCCGAGCGCGGCTGTCGGCTCGTCGAGGAGCAGCACCTGTCGTCCCCACTTGACGGCTCTCGCGACCGCAACAGCCTGGCGCTGGCCTCCCGAAAGGAGGCTCACGGGAAGTTCGACGGTTGGAAGTTCGATGCCAAGATCGCGAAGCGCGACGTCGGCTTCGGTAGCCATGGCCTTCCGATTGAGAATCCCCAGCGACCGTCGCCAGCCGCGCCAGATGAGCTCGTGTCCGAGGTAGATGTTCTCCACTACCGAAAGATCAGGTGCAAGAGCGAGATCCTGATACACGACGCCGATCCCGTACCGCTGCGGATCCACTGCGGTTCCCTCTGGGAAGTCGTCCGCTCCCACGGTGACCCGTCCAGCATCTTGTGCTACCGCCCCGCACATGACCTTGAGAAGGGTCGATTTTCCAGCGCCGTTATCACCAACCAAGGCCACAATTTCGCCTGGGGCCACAGCGAGTGATGCTCCTCGCAGTGCCTCGACGTGGCCGTAGTTCTTCCAGATCCCGTCGACCGCGATGGCCTTTTCAAGCAGTCCTGTCGGGGACGAACCGACAACAGGCACGCGGAGCATTTTGACACCTTCTTCCCGCGTCATCGAAGGTCCTGTGGAGCGGCGTTTCCACTTGTCATTCCCTGAACGGCCGCCGGCTCGGAGGAGAAAGACATCCCCGACCACCAATCCTTTGTTACGTCAAGATCACGTCAGACACCCGTCCGTCCTCTTTCTGTCCGCATTCACCAGTTGCGCAGATAATCTCCATCCGTTTCCGCTAAGGCACCGCCGAAGGATGTCTGCACCTTCTCAAGATTGCCTCGGACACGACGTACAAGGAACCGAAACGCCGTACGGATGTGATATTCCTCGGAGAACATGACCACGCGACCGTCAGCGTCACAGTCAACTTGCTCGATTAACAACACAATGCTTTCCGCACTGATCCGCAAGGCTTTGCCCACGTGGTGGCCAGCTTTGGTTGGAATAAGCCTCGCATAACCACACTTCACGCTTACCCCCCAGCTTTCCAGGAGGTCATAAAGACTGCCGCCTTCGGCCAGTTCTTTGCAGCTGGTGCGACAAGTGGCGACAGGGACGTAGTCCACCGTCAACGCAACTGGCCTGCCAGCTGCCGTGCGCACACGCTCAATCTTGCGTACCCAAGTTCCCAAGGGCTGGTCCAGGCGCGGTGCATACTTCGCGTCGAGCATCTGGTCTGTGATCGCGATCGAAGATGTGCCCGCCTCGAGCTCAGCACTCTCGATGATCTCGGTCATTCCATAGTTCGTCGTCAGGGAACTCTCTATCACCGGGTAGGGCTCGTTCACGAACGTCCCGATGCCCGCACGCTTGATGAGGATTCCGTCGACCTCAAGTGCCCTGATGGCTTCTCGAAGTACCACCCTGCTCACGCCGAGCTGCTTGGCAAACTCGGGCTCAGCGACCAATTGGCTGCCCACCGGGTACACGCCTTCCGAAATGAGTCGAAGAATTTCGTCGTACACAGCGGCGTACAAAGGCCACTCGCTACCCACGCGCTCTGGCACGCTTCCGGCCCCTTTGTTGTCCGTATTCCCGAGCATCTGGGATCTTCTCCTGCCCTCAGTGTCCAGCCACCGGTTGGGAGGGCTCGGCCGTAATCGGTGTGCCGTGAACTAGGAGGCTCAGGTCCCTCACGAGTGCTGCCCTATCGGTTGCCTCCACGATGTTGCGGCCGATCACCAGCCCGGCCGCTCTGGCACCGAGTGCGTCCCTTGTCATGGCAAGAACATCAGCAACTGAAGTGAGGCTTCCGCCGGCAACGAGAATCGGCGCGGGACATGCCTCTACCACTCTTGCCAGCAACTCCGCGGTCCCAGGCCACTCGACCTTGGCCATGTCGCACCGAACCTCGTAGGCAGTTCGAGCCGCCATGGCTACGGAGTCGGCGTTGATCTCTTCCTCCCGGGCCAGTTCGCGCCCGCAAATCATCGTCTCGATAATCCGCACAACGCCTAGCCACTCACATTCCAGTGACAAAGCCGCGTTGTGCACGACATGTCGGGCATCCTCAGGTAGCTCATTCACTCCTGTGAGACAGCTGCAGTCTAACGACGGATGTCTGTGGCGTCAAGACCTAGAAGCTCAGAGTGGCGGATCGCACGCGGTGGTAGTCCGGTGGGTGAAGGGTGCACAAACTCACTTCCGCCCTCGAGAAGTCGGATCGGAACGAGAACGCGGCTGCGCGAGATCGAGTGTGCGCGATGCGCAGGTACCTGTAGGGCACCAGTATTCCCGATCGCGCTGGTCGAAGCGCCAGATGCAGGCCGGCTTCGAGAGGATCGCAGCGGATTGTCTTCGAAGGTGGCGGGTGACGAGCAGCGATTGCGCTGTCGTCATCCGGTCGTCGAATTGAGACGGCCGATGCCGGGTAACCGCAAACGGAGCGACCAGGGGCCTAGACAATCCGGCCGACGTGAAGCTGGACTACGCGGCGGCGTGGTACTCGTGGATGATCCCACCCAGCACGTCGCGACGGCCGATGCCACTGAACGACGGGGGAGCAAAGGTCACTGCGCTGAGCGGTGCGGGCACTTGGAGTCGAAGGCCGCGGTGTGGCCGATGCTGGTTGTAATGCCGGACGTAATCGCGAAGGACTGCTTCGAGGTGGTTGCGACCGAGAACGAGCGTCCAGTCGAGGCACTCTTCCCGGACGGTCCGTACCCACCGCTCGGCATACGCGTTCGCCCTTGGTGCCCGGATCGGTGTCTTGATCACCTCGATACCTTCGGAGGCGAACACCTCGTCGAAACTGGCGGTGAACTTCGCGTCGCGATCCCGGATCAAGAACCGGAACGACCGAGCGTGCTCGGCGAGATCGCCTGCGAGGTCGCGGGCAACCTGGGTAACAAAGAAGCCGGTCGGATGATCGGTGACCCCGAGGATGTGCACCACTCGGCTCTGGAGCTCGATGACGAACAGCGCATAGAGCTGGGTGAACTTGATGGTGTCCACGACGAAGAAGTCGGTGGCCAAGATGCTCTTGGCCTGGGCGGTGATGAACTGTTTCCAGGTCGGTCCACCGCGCGGAGCAGGTCCGAGACCGTTCCGGCGAAGTACCCGGCGGATCGAGCTTGCCGAGATGCGGATCCCGAGCCCGCGAAGCTCACCTTGAATGCGGATACAACCCCATCGGCGGTTCTCCCGGCCGAGACGGATGATGAGCTCGACGAGCTCATCGCCGAGCGGGGGACGCCCAGAGCCTCGCAGGGCTCGCCAACGCTTCCACTTGTGTCTCGAGAGCTCCCGATGCCAACGGAGCAGAGTCTCGGGCGTGACGAGAAAACAACGCCAGCGCCACCTTGGAAGTACTCGGCTGAGCGCAGCGAGCATCGCTCGGTCTGTGGGTCGGTAGCGCACGCGGCCATGGAGCTGCCGCTTGAGCAAGCGGACCTCGTGGCGCAGCACCATCAGCTCGATGTCCTTGTCCAAAGCTGTCCGTCGGCGAGATCCCAGCAGACCGAAGATCCGGCACGTGACGAGGTAGCACAGGCGGAGGGCCATAACTGATGATGGTTGACG
>JBEKBT010000026.1:0-34308 GCA_050015255.1 Acidimicrobiales bacterium | reverse complement strand
CCTGCTGCTGCGCCGTTCCTCTCACATCGCCAAGTCAACCCGATACGGCATGAAATCGCGAGCACCGTTCAGCCCTGCGAACAGGGACTTTCCGACCACCCAACTAGGGCCCTGCTGCCGGCCTGCCTTGGAGCGACACGGCCGTCATCCCATGCACGCCTATTCACCCTCGTATCAGCTCAGCCTTCGGTGCATGACAAGCAGGCGTGCAACGAAACCCGCGCCTTCGAGGAAATTCTTCGCTTCCCTCGCACCAGGGAGCACCGATACGTCGAGTCCGGTGGCGTCGCCTTGCCCAGCCCAGTCGACCACGGCCTCGAGAAGCTTCTCGCCGACACCAACCTCGCGCGCGGGCGGATCGACATAGAGGACCTCGACGATGGCGAGGTGGGACGAGTCCGACAGCTCCTCGAGTCGGGCGACGGCCGTTCCAACCGGCACGTCGTCGAGCGTGCCTAGCAGGACCAGCCGCTGGTTGTCAGCGACGATGGCTTCGAAGTGGGCATCGAGAGGCTCGGCGAATGCTTCTTTCGCCAGGTACCTGGCGCCACCTCGTTCGCTCACGAGAGATTCCCGGAACCGCCGGTAGAGCTCCACCAGCGCGGGCACGTCGCCTTGGGTGCCAAGACGCGTCTCGACCTGCATGTTCTGTGACCTTAGGCGTGCGAGGACAGCTCAGGCCGTTGCGCCGTCACGTTCCGCGTTGAGCTGCGCGATCCGGTGCAGCACGGTGCGGCGGCGCCGCGTGACCGATTCGTGCTTGCGCACCGCCTCGAGCTCAGCTGGCGAGAGAGAAGCCAGCCTCTCCACGACCTGTGAGGCAGCTAGCGTGTCGTAGGCGGGGATCGGAAGCTCATTGCCTTCGCTTCTGCCCACGTGACGCGCCGATTCAGGGGGCCTCCTCGTGCCGCCGCTGGGGGGGCGGGGTGTTCTTTCAGCTTCATGGGCCTGAGTCGGGAGAGGACCCTGTGCCGCCTGGGGAGACGCCGAAGGTGCCGGGCCGGCTGGCGTCGGCAGCGGAGACAGCGTCCTTGCCTGTGAGTGACTGGGAGCCACAGCCTCGCGAGACTGGCTGGATGGCGGCGCTGCGAGGCGTCGGCGAGCCTCGGCGACGGCGAACCTGCCGATCAGCTCCGCGACACCGATCTGCTTCTCGAAACGCTCGCGGCCGCGCTCTGCGAGCCGGGGCAGCTCCTCGACGAGCATGGTCGCCGCTCCCAGCGGTGCGTAGACGAGCCAGTCGAGCAGGGTCTCGGAGACGGGTCGTTCTTCAGCCACGAGACGACGCTACTGCCAGGCTCGCCAGGACCTGACCCGCTCTGCTCATACGCAGTCTCGGCACAGGAAGCGCTTCTTGTCTGCGAGCTGCGTCTGGCTCTTGACGAGGAAACAGGACCGGCAGACGAACTCTCCAGGCTGCTTGGGCAGCACGCGAAGAGCGCCCTCCCCGCGGTCCTCGGAATCGGGCGCCTCCTCCTCTTCGTCCTCGTCATCGTCGACGACGACCAGGCGTTCTTTCAAGATCACATCAAGGCTCGCTTCGACGTCGTCATCGTCGAGGTCATCGTCGTCCTCGTCTTCGCTCTCGATCGCCGCCATGTCGCCCTCGACGACGACACCGATGGGGACCACGTCGTCATCGTCGTCGTCGAGATCGTCGACCAGCGCGACGTCACCGAGGTCGTCGTCGTCCTCGTCATCGAGCAGATCCGCCTCTGCAAGATCGTCGAGGTCCGCCTCATCGGCCTCGGGAACCTCCAGATCGTCCACCTCGATGGGCTCTTCCAGATCTGCAGTGTCCTTAGTGTCCTTGCGCATAAGCGTCCTTCAAGTGATCGGTGCCGGGTCTCGCGTTGCCCCGGGGAACCGGTGCCGGGGACGCGGCCGGATGGACTATAGGGCACCAATGCTCGGTTGGGACGACTTCCGGCCAGACTCCCCCTACTTGCCAGAGGCCGGCGTTGCGATTGCGGAGCGGCGGCAGGACCCAGGATGCCTTTGGGGCCACCCTTTGTCGCCTGCCCGGGCGATACGCCAGCTTGAGACGCCGGCGGGGGCGTTCTCTACTCGACTCCTGGGTCCCCACCACTCGCAACACCCCTGGGCTCTTTGGACAGCCTCCCTTTATCGGAAGCCGCCCTCGGCTTGAGGGGACTCTCTAGTTATGACCACTGGGAGAGTGCTCGTCAAGAAGAAATGAGAAGTCCCCAGTCAGAGGCTCGAGCCGGGCAGTCAGAGGCTCGAGCCAGGCAGTAAGAGGCTCGGCCCGGAGCCTTGCCGCTTGGACTCCGAGCGCTGTTCCGCCTCGAGGCGACCGAGATCGGTCTCGGTGTGGTCGACAAATCTCATGGCATTCGCGATCGCGTGGTGGCCTGCCTGCTCGGCGATCAGCCGGTGCATCTCTTGGACGATCTTCCGGTAGGCGGGATGTCCCTGCGGGCCAGAGCGAAGCTCGAGCACGTGCATCGCCTCACGGGCGTTCAGTTGCAGCACGAAACGGATGTTGAACGCGAGCGCCACGGCGTACGCGCTCTGCTCGGGGAAGTAAGGGGCGAGGGCGTCGTGCAGGCTCTTGGAACGCTCCAAGGACTCGAGGAACCGGTCGGAAAGCCCAGCCTCCTCGACGAGCGCGGGCACCTCGAAGCCGAGATCGGTGCTGAGGTGCTGCCACTCGACGGTGAGCATCCGATGGCGCTGGAGGTCCCGGAAGGCCCCGTAGTCCGCTACAACGTCGAACCGGTAAGAAGTGCACTCGAGAGCCCTTCCAGGCCTGTGGCGGCGATTGGAGCGCTCTCCTACGTAGGCCTCGATGATCCTCCGGCGTTCCTCCGGAGCGAGGGCGGAGACTCGTCGGGCGACCTCTTGCTCGGGAAGGTTCAAGTACGGGTAGCACATCGCCACGAGGACCTTGTCCTCCCCGGCGGGGTCGAAGTCGGTGAGGCTGACCGAGGTGCCTGGCGCCGGGACCTCGACCGGCCACAGCTCGTGCATGGTCGTCGCCATTGCCTCCCGGCGGGACTGGAGGTACCCGGTCCACACCCCGCCCCGCTCGGGCCGGTCGACTCTGGCGAGGAAGGACGGGATCACCTTGCGCAGCTCGACAAGGATGAGGTCCGCGTAGCGGCGGGCCTCGGGCAGCGGGTGCGCGCGCATCCGTAGCAGCAGGTGCTCGTAGCCCTGTCCCGATCCGAAGATGCCGACATTGGAGAGCGAGCCGGCGGGAAGCAGGCCTCGCAGCGCATCGAGACAGCGCGCCCGGACCGCATGGCGGTGGGCGAGCTCCGAGACGCCTCCGCGCCTCGGATTCTCCCGGAGCACGAAGGTCTGCAGCGTCGGCAAGAGCTCGCCGTAGGTGTCGAACATGCGGTCCATCTCGCCGACATAACGGGCCCCAAGAGGCGATTCCAGCACGGCGGGGTCCCGGTGGTAGCGGTAGTGGCCTGAAGGTAGGCGGCTGTCATAGGGGATGTAGCGAGTCGACTGCTCGAGGTAGGACATGAGCCGGCCCCGCTCCAGGATCTTCGTGAGCAGGTTCGACGACTGCTCACACGCGAGGTGGACCCCTCCGAGCTGGGCGACCGAGTCGTCCCCGTACTCGCTGAAGACACGGTCGTAGAGCTCCTCGGCGTGCCGCAACCCGACCGAGGCGTCAAGGCTCGTGTCGCCGGCTACGTCGAGCTCCTCGAAGAACTCGTCGAGAAACAGCCGGCGCAGGCTCTTCGACGATCGCGAATAGCGGGCGAACAGGGCACCTTTGACCACCTCGGGCAGGTTCACGAGCGCGAAGACCGGGCCGTCGAGATTTGTGAAGTACCGCCCGAGCACCTCCCGCTCCTCGGCGGTGAACTTCTCAGTACCTGCCATTGACATGCCCGGACGAGATTACGGTGCGGGTTGCCCACCGGCGCGGATGGTCCCGCGCTCGACTGGGATCGTCACCACCGACGATGCGGCGATCACGTCGCGCAGCAGGCGCTCGGCCGCTACCCGGGCGGCCTTGGCCGTCTCGCCCTGGGGTGCGACGACTGCCACCTGCCGGAGGAGGTCGATGACCTGTTTCACATTGCGCACGAAGTCGCCTCCTGACATGAGAGGCGCCGCCCGCCGGCCCCGCCGGCCCGAACCTGCGGTCGGTTGAAGCACCTGGCGAAGGTCCCGGCCCCTCGCCCAGTCGTATACGAGCGAAGCAAAACCTCCATCCACGCCCCGCGTCACCGGCAGATGCACGTGCTGTTCCTCGGCTGACAGCCCCTTGGAGAGCTCCTCGATCGACTCCAGACGTCGGGCGACCTTGGCAGTAGGGACAGGAAACGGAGCTTCGCGCTCCCTGCGGGCCTCATAGCAGAAGCCGGACGCGACCGCGGCGAGGCTCGCCGGGTCGAGGCCGTCGAACTGACCGGACTCCAGAGCCTCGGCGATGAGGAGATCGGCTTCGTGATAGAGGCCCGCCAGTCGCGCTCCTGCCTCTGTGACGCTCCAGCCGGCGAGATACCCGCGGCGCTCGAGCACCCCCAGGACTGCGTCGAGCTCGCCCGCCAGGTCTTCCTCGCTCAGGAATTGCGCGAACGAAGAGCTGACGAGGGTGTAGGCAGCTTCCCTGTTGTGGCGCCGGACGAGGTTGACGGCAAGGTTGTAGGTGGGCCGGAACGAGGACGTCAAGGCTCGTGGGCGACCGCCGGCGATCCGGGCGACGTCGGCGAAGGTGTGGAACGGCGAGCACAGCACCGCCGCATAGCCGATCTCGTCTATGCCGCGGCGGCCCGCGCGCCCGGTCAGCTGGGTGTACTCCCCCGAGGTCAGCTCCTGGTGCCCTCTGCCGCCGAACTTCGTGACCTCTTCGATGATCACCGAGCGTGCCGGCATATTGATGCCGAGAGCGAGGGTCTCGGTGGCGAACACGACCTTCACGAGCGCCTCGGCGAAGCAGGCCTCGACCGCCTCCCTGAACGGTGGCACCATGCCGGCGTGGTGGGCCGCCACACCTGCTTCGAGCCCGGCCGCGTAGACCGTGTAGCCGAGCACCGCCAGGTCCTCGTCGGTCAGGGTGTCCACGTAAGACTCGACGATCGCTCGTATGCGTAAGCGCTCCTCCGGTGTGGTCAGTTTCAACCCGTCGTCCAGGCAATGCCTCACCGACTCGTCGCATCCGGCCCGGGAGAACACGAAGTAGATCGCCGGCAGGAGGCGCTCGGCGGCGAGCCGGTCGACCACCTCGACGCGCCGGGGCCGGTAGAGCTGCGAGCGCGACCTGGCCCCGGGCGGGGCCTGTCGCCCGCTTTGAAGGCTGGGCCTGGTCCCGTTGCCGCCTCTCCGGCCAGATCCGGGCCGAGCGAGGAGGTTGTCCAGCTTGACCGCCTCTGGGTTCGGCCGGCCGTCGACGAATGTCGGGAGAAGATGCAGGTGCTCGGCAAAGCGGTCCCCCACCACGAATAGGTTCTTCAGCTCGACCGGCCGGTGTTCCTCGATGACGACGCCGGTGGCGCCGCGGACTTCGGAGATCCACGCCGCCAGCTGGTCGGCGTTTGCCACCGTCGCGGACAAGCAGACGAGCGTCACGTTCTTCGGGGCGCCGAGAATGACCTCCTCCCATACGCCTCCCCGGTAGGGGTCCTGAAGGAAGTGGACCTCGTCCAGCACGACATAGCGCAAGTCCGCGAGGCGACCGGGCTCCGCGTGGATCATGTTGCGCAGCACCTCGGTCGTCATGACCACGATCGGAGCCTGCCCGTTGATGGAGTTGTCCCCGGTCAAAAGGCCGACTCGGTCAGCGCCGTACCTGCGACGAAGGTCCCCGTACTTCTGGTTCGACAGCGCCTTGATCGGCGTGGTGTAGAAGACCTTCGCCCCTTCGCCGAGAGCGAGATGGACCGCGTACTCCGCAACGACAGTCTTGCCCGAACCGGTCGGTGCGCTGACGAGAACGGACTGTCCTTCGTCCAGTACGTCCAGCGCATCGAGCTGGAAGCGGTCGAGTGGATACGGATGTTCCGCGACGAACTGCTCACGGGAGGAGACCGAGGCCAAAGATGCCTTCATGGCCTCTTTCGGAAGCAGCCGGTCACTTACCGAGCATCTTGCCGATGATGATGGAGGTTTCGTAGAAGATCAGCAACGGAATGGCCAGCGCGAGCATCGAGAACGGGTCCGAGCTCGGCGTCACGATACCGGCGAACAGCACCATGCCGATGATGGCCCACCGCCGGAACTTGGTCAGCTTGGCCGGTGTGAGGACACCAGCCAGCTCGAGGGCGACAAGGACGACGGGGAACTCGAAGGTCACGCCGAAGGCCGCCATCAACACCAGGATCAGCTGGACGTAGGAGTTCGGCGACAAGATGGCGACGATGGTGTTCTTGGGGCCGCTGACGTCGAGCAAAAAGCGCATCGCGTGCGGGAAGGTGAGATAGGCCACGAAGGCACCGAGGGCGAACAGGACAGCCGTCGCCAGGGTGAACGGGAGGGCGTAGCGCTTCTCGTTCGCCTTGAGGCCAGGAGTGACGAACCGCCAGAGCTCGTAGAACAGCACTGGAACGGCGATCAGGAGCCCGCCATAGGCCGACACGTTGAGGCGGAGCGCGAACCCCTGCAGTGGCTGAGTGACATAGAAGGCGCACTTGCCGGCCGAACTCGTATGGGTCACGGCCTGGCAGTACGGCGCCTGCAAGACGGCCAGGATCTGGTCGTAGAGCACGTAGGTGATCACGGCCCCGACCGCGACCGAGCAAATGCAGACGACGAGGCGCTGGCGCAGCTCGGCGAGGTGCTCGCCGAGGGTCATCGCGTCCGGATTCGGGCGCGCGGTCCGGTCGCGAAGCCTCGCCAGCCTCGCCGGGGCGGCCACGGCTCAGTTCATGCTCGGCTCGTCGAACACGAAGACCGTGTCCGCCGAACGCGTGTCCACCGAAAGCCTGCCCACCGAGGACCATGAAGGCACCGCCGGTGCCCGGCGCACCGATGACGACGGCTCATGGCTTCCGACCAGTGGCCGCCAGGTCGACTGGCCGTTCTCCGCTGCGCCTCCAGCTGTCCAGCTGCCGCCTCCGGTCGCGAAGGCGTCGACCGTCTCGGAGGCCGATGCACCTGCGGCCGTGGTGGACTCGCCCATGCCCGACACGAGCCCGGAGATGTAGCCGCTCACGGCCTTTGAGGGGCTGGTCGGGATCTTCGGCAGATCGAGGTCCGGGACCATGGCACGGACCTCTGCGTCGAACTTCTCCCGCATGCGGTTCAGCTCGCGCCACATACCGCCCAGCTGTCTCGCAGCCCCGGGCAGCCTCTCAGGGCCCACGACGACGAGCGCTATGACCAGGAGCAGAAAGATCTTGGCCGGATCGAGACCGCCCATGGGACCGATCCTACCTTGTCGCCGGCGGGAAGACCCGCCGGCAGGGAGATTTCTTCACGAAGTCAATTCCTCTCTAGAACCAGTGCAGGTACGGGTGCCCGAAACGCCACACGATCACGAACACCTTGCCCACGACGAGCGAGGCCGGAAGCGTCCCCCAGGTCCGGCTGTCGGCCGAGTCGCCGCGGCAGTCGCCCATCACGAAGTAGTGCGCCGGAGGGATCATTGTGCGCGGGATGTTCTCGGCGCTCTCGGCGCATGCCCCGGTGAGAGCAGGCAGCCACGGTTCCGCGAGCGGCCGCCCGTTGATGAGGACCGTGCTCCCGACAGACGAGATGGTCTCGCCAGGAAGGCCGATGACGCGCTTTACAAGGTCTGCGTCCGTGGTGCCGACATCCGCGGGGGGCCGCTTGAAGACGATGACGTCGCCTCGGTGGATCGTGTAGCCGAACTTGATCACGACGATGCGATCGCCGATCTGCAATGTCGGCAGCATCGAACCTGAGGGCACGTAGAAGGCCTGGACGACATAGGTGCGCAAGCCGGCGGCCACGAGCACGGCGAGCGCGACGACAACGACCCACTCGAAGATCCGTCGCTTCGCGCTCCGGGCCTTGGCCAGCTGCGCGGTCGTGGCGGTCGTGGCGGTCGTGGCGGTCCCACCATCAGATCTCGGTGCCGTCTCCTCTGACAGATACGGTGCCGGCCGCTCTCCCGGAGGCGACCCAAGATCCTCGACGGCGCCCCACGACACGAGGGCTCCCTCGAGGCCGTCCGCGTCCATAGAAGCCTTTCCCGGGTCCGTCATTGGCCAGCAGCCTAAATCGATTCGATGAGCCGCTCGACGCGCTCGTCATGAGAACGGAACGGGTCTTTCAAGAGGACAGTGCGCTGCGTCTGGTCATTCAGCTTCAGATGCACCCAGTCGACCGTGAAGTCGCGGCGCTTCTCCTTGGCCCGCCTGATGAACTCGCCCCGGAGCCGCGCCCGGGTGGTCGCCGGAGGTGAGTCCATCGCCTCGGTGATCGCCTCGTCGGTCGTGACCCTGTCGACCCGGCCTTTGGCCTGGAGCAGGTAAAAGATCCCGCGACTGCGGTCGATGTCGTGATACTGGAGATCCAAAAGAGCCACCCTCGGATGTCCGAGGGGAAGCTGATAGCGGGCGCGATAGGCCTCGACGAGGCGGTACTTGACCACCCAGTCGCACTCGCGGTCCAGACCGAGCGGATCTTTCTCGAGTTGCTCCATGCAGTGCTTCCACATGGACAGGGCACGCTCTTCGAGTTCCGGGAGGCCGCGCCGCTCCTGGTAGCGCATCGCCCGGTCCAGGTACTCGCGCTGGATGTCGAGGGCGCTCAGCTCGCGCCCGTTGGCGAGACGCACCTCGCGCCGGCAGGTGACGTCATGGCTTATCTCGCGAATCGCCCGGATCGGGTCCTCCAGAGTGAGGTCGCGGATGACGACGCTCGGGTCTTCCAGCATCCGAAGCAAGATGCTCGTAGCGCCGACTTTCAGAAACGTCGCGTACTCGCTCATGTTCGAGTCACCGACGATCACGTGCAGGCGCCTGAAGCGCTCCGCGTCAGCGTGCGGCTCGTCGCGGGTGTTGATGATCGGTCGGCTCCGCGTCGTCGCCGACGAGACCCCTTCCCAGATGTGCTCAGCCCGCTGGCAAAGACAGAACATCGCTCCACGAGCCGTCTGCAGCACCTTGCCCGCCCCGGAGTAGATCTGCCGGCTCACGAAGAACGGGATCAGCACCTGGACGAAATGCGAGAAGTCGTCCCTCCGGCTCGTGAGGTAGTTCTCGTGGCAGCCGTAAGAGTTGCCGGCAGAGTCGGTGTTGTTCTTGAACAGGTAGATGACGCCGCGGATGCCCTCGTCGCGCAAGCGGCTCTCGGCCGAAGCGACCAGCCCCTCGAGGATGCGCTCGCCTGCCTTGTCATGCGCGACCAGGTCCTCGATGGAGTCACATTCCGGCGTCGCGTACTCGGGATGGCTGCCTACGTCGAGGTACAGCCTGGCCCCGTTCTCGAGAAAGACGTTGCTCGAACGTCCCCAGCTCACGACGCGCTTGAACAGGTAGCGCGCGACCTCGTCGGGGCTCAGACGGCGCTGGCCACGCAGGGTGCAAGTGACTCCGTACTCATTTTCGATCCCGAATATCCTGCGTTCCACCGAGGTCCACGGTAGCCTCGAACTGGATGAAGCCATCCGACCGTATGGTCCATTTGACGACAGTCGCGGGTTCCTTTCACGGGCACGTGCTCGCGGCACGCCTCGGCGCCGAGGGGATCCCGGTCGAGTTGCGCGGCCTCAGCGAGGGTCCCTACCCCCTTTCAGCGAACGTGAGCGTGTTCGTCCACGAAGATCAGCTCGAGCTCGCACGCTCGCTGCTGCTAGCCGATGCCGTCGACGCCGCCTTCGACGAGCGCTACGCCGATCTCGGCCCTGAGGACGTGGGCGCGCTCGACCTGCCACCGATGGATCTGCCCGGTCGCGCCCACTTCCACCGTACCCGCACGATTCTTGTGCTCGTCATGGTCGCGCTCGTCCTGCTAGTCGGCATCGTCGCATCTTTTCACTGAGCGGGCGCGTCAGGCGACGGCGCACCGCCCGTGTCCCCCGCTGGCGGGCCCACGCCGCTCGACGCGGGCTCGCCCGGCGGGGGTGCCGAAGGCCTGGTCGCCTCGAGCTGCTCGCCGTCGGCCAACATCTCTGCTGCCTCCCCGTCGCTGACGCGCCGGAAGGTCCTGCGCCACGGCCCATGTTCCAGCACGGCGACTTCCAGATCCCCGGCCTGGAGCGTCCTGTTCGGGCCCTGAAGGCTCGCCACGCAGGCGCGAATGGCCTCGCGAAGCGACCACCCCTGGACGAACCTGGCCGTCATGCGTTGCGTGACGGCGTCGGCTTCGCCGCCGAGGACGGTAAAGCGCTGCTCGTCTGCGACCGTGCCGTCATAGGCGATGTGGAAGAGCTGGTGCGCGTCGCCGACCGGGTCAAGTTCGGCCACGAGGATCTCGACCTCGAGAGGCTTCATTTCGTGGGTGAACACCTGGCCCAGGTACTGGGCGTACACGTTCGCGAGCGAACGGGCGTCGACGTCTTCTCGCGAATAGGCGAAGCCCTTGGTGTCGGCATGGCGCACCCCTGCCACCCGCAGCTGGTCGAACTCGTTGTAACGGCCCACGCCGGCGAAGGCCACGCGGTCATAGATCTCGCTGATCTTGTGGAGCGTGTTCGAAGGGTTCTCTGCCACGATGAGCACACCGTTGTCATAGGTGGTCCCGACTAGAGCGCGACCTCGGGCGATCCCCTTCTGGGCGTACTCGGCGCGATCCTTCATCACCTGCTCGGGCGCCACGTAGTAGGGCATCGTCATCTGTGCTCACCTACCTCGCCCTGCTGGCGCCTGCGCTCCAAGACATTGCTGAAATGCTCGGCGACCTCGGCGTCTTCGAGGCGCGTGTAACCCTCGGCATCGACGGTCGCAACCACCGGGTAGATACCCCGCAGCGGGTCCGGGCCCCCGGTGGCAGTGTCCTCGTCGGCTGCCTCGTACAAGGCGGCAACCGCGAGCTCGATCGCCTCGTCGCGGCCCAGCCGGTCGCGGTAGCCGAGCTTCACGGTGTTCTTTGCGTCACGCCCCCCCGAGCCGGCGGCGTGGAAGTCGGTCTCCTCGAAACGGCCTCCGGTGACGTCGTAGGTGAAGATCCGACCCGTCTTCAGGCGCAAGTCGTAACCCGCGAACAACGGTATGACGACGAGGCCCTGCATGGCCATGGGCAGGTTGGCACCCACCATCTGTCCGAGCTGGTTCGCCTTGCCCTCGAGGCTCAGGCGCGTGCCCTCGACCTTCTCATAGTGCTCGAGCTGGGTCTGGAACAGCCGCACCATCTCGACCGCGGTGCCTGCGGCGCCGGCGATGGCGACCGCCGAGTGACGGTCTGCCGGGAAGACCTTCTCGATGCTGCGGTGGGCGATCATGTTGCCCTCGGTCGCGCGGCGGTCTCCCGCCATGACGACCCCGCTGTCGTAGCGCAGCGCCACGATCGTCGTCCCGTGGGCCACCCCGGGCATCGAAGCCGCGGCCGACCCGGGAAGGCGCCCGGTGCTTGTGACCTCGGGAGCCTCGCCTGGGCCAGGTTGGGCGCCCCCGGCGCGCGTCCGGCGGAGCAGCTCGGTGAAGCTCGGTCCCGGGTCAGTACCAAAAGGGAATAGGGGCAGGCTCATGGGCGCGACTAGGTCTCGCTTTCTCTCACTCGCCCCCCTTTTGGACGTAATTGCGCACGAACTCCTCTGCGTTGTTCTCGAGGACTTCGTCTATCTCGTCAAGGAGTTCGTCGATCTCGGCCTTCAGCCGGTCGCCCCGCTCGGTCGTCGCCGGCGCCTCCTCCTCGGCCGTGGTTGTCTCACGGCTAGTCGTCGGTCGCTTCTTCAGCTCGCGCTCTGCCATCACCGTTCCTTATGAGCCCAATCGCCTAAGTAGCTCTGCCGGAGTGTCGCATCCTTCGAAAAGCGTATCGACATGCAGTGCCGTGCCCTTCAGTGGTTCCATCATCGGCACCCGGCGAAGCGCGTCCTCCCCGATGTCGAAAACGACCGAGTCCCAGTTGGCGGCCACGATCGCCGACGAGAAGCGCTCGAGGCAGCGCCCGCGAAAATACGCCCGCGTGCTCGCCGGCGGCGCGATCGTTGCCCGGTCCACGTCGCCCTCCTCGACGAGCTTTTCCATCGCCAGGCGGGCGAAGAGCGATTTCGCAGGTCGCAGGTCGTGGTACTGCAGGTCGATGCCCGCCAGCTTGGGGTCATCCCAATCGAGCCCGTGACGGTTCTTGTAGGCCTCGACCAGCCTGAGCTTGGCGACCCAGTCCAATTGGCCCGCCAGGGACTCCGGGTCGCTCTCGAGGCCTTGCAGGACCGCTTCCCACCGATCGAGCACCAAGCGAGCGACCTTTTCGCTCCCGAGGGCCTCCAGACCCCGCTCGGCGGCGTACTTGCGAGCGAGGTCGTACAGCTCCCACTGCAACTCGAGCGCGGTCAGAGCGTCGCCTGAGGACAGCTCCACCCTTGTGCGCAGCGTCGTGTCACGCGACACCGACCGGATCGCTGCCACGGGTTGCGAGAGCTTGAGGTCCCGACCGGCGTGGAAGTCGTCCTCGATCATCGCCAGCACGAGGGCGGTGACCCCGACCTTGAGGAAGGTGGCGACCTCCGACAGGTTCGCGTCGCCGACGATCACGTGCAGCCGGCGGTACTTCTGCGGGTCGGCGTGTGGTTCGTCGCGGGTGTTGATGATGGGTCGCTTCAGCGTCGTCTCGAGCCCGACCTCCTCCTCGAAGAAGTCGGACCGCTGGCTCAGCTGGAAGGGCGGGACATCCCCTCCGTAGGAGACCTCCTCGCCGATCTTGCCGGCACCGGTGTAGATCTGCCGGGTGACGAGATGCGGGGTCAGCTCATGGACGATCCGCGAGAAGGGGACCGCCCGGTCTATGAGGTAGTTCTCGTGACATCCATAGGAGTTGCCCTTGCCGTCCGAGTTGTTCTTGTAGATCACTATCTCCTCGCCCGGACCCAGGAGCTGTCCGGCGGCTTCCATCGACCGCCTGAGGATCAGCTCGCCGGCCCGGTCGTGGAGGACGAGCTCGAGCGCGTTCGAACACTCAGGCGTCGAATACTCCGGATGAGCATGGTCCACGTAGTAGCGAGCACCGTTGGTGAGCACGGCATTGACGAGGTGCGTCTCGATCTCAGGAGACATGGAACCCTCGCGGGCATACCCGCGCGCGTCACGGCCCGGTGACTCGTCCTCGAAGTCCCATCCGATCTTGCGCTCCAGCTCGGCGACGTAGGCGTTGATGAGCAGCGAGGACGCGGTCGTCGGGCTCGTGTCGCCGCCCGAGACGACCTGCACCCCGTACTCGGTCTCGATACCGCAGACCTTCGTTATCGCCACGCTCGGACGCTACCCCACTCTCTCGGGCCGACCGGCGCATCCCCGCCCAGCGATCAGAGGTACTGCCCGGTGCCGACGCGCTCGATCGCACGGCCGCCACGCTCTTCCCCGCCGTGGCCCATGAGCGTGCGGATGTAGATGATCCGCTCTCCCTTCTTGCCGGAGATCTTTGCCCAGTCGTCCGGGTTCGTCGTGTTCGGCAGGTCTTCGTTCTCCTTGTACTCCTGCCTTATGGACTCGAGCATGTCCGCAAGGCGGATGCCGTGGCCCTCGCCTGAGATCTCCCGCTTGATCGCGAGCTTCTTCGCACGGCGGACGATGTTCTCGATCATTGCCCCGGAGGAGAAGTCCTTGAAGTACAGCGTCTCCTTGTCGCCGTTCTGGTAGGTGACCTCGAGGAAACGGTTCTCGTCGTCGGCCCGGTACATCTCGCCGACCGTCTGTTCGATCATGCTGGCGACGGCCTTGTTCGGGTCGCCGCCGCCAAGGGTGGCCACGTCCGTCGTGTCCAGGGGCAGGTTGTCGGTGAGGTACCGGGCGAATACCTGCTGGGCGGCGGCCTCGTCGGGCCGCTCGATCTTGATCTTCACGTCGAGGCGGCCCGGGCGCAGGATCGCCGGGTCGATGAGGTCCTCACGGTTGGAGGCCCCGATCACGATGACGTTGCGAAGCGCCTCGACGCCATCGATCTCCGCCAGCAGCTGGGGGACGACGGTCGACTCCATGTCCGAGGAGATCCCGCTGCCTCGAGTGCGGAACAGGGAGTCCATCTCGTCGAAGAAGACGATGACCGGAACTCCCTCCTCGGCCTTCTCCCTGGCACGCTGGAAGACGAGGCGGATCTGGCGTTCGGTCTCCCCCACGTACTTGTTCAGCAGCTCAGGGCCCTTGATGTTGAGGAAGTAACTCCTGACGCGGGCATTGCCGGTGCGCTCGCCGACCTTCTGGGCGAGCGAGTTCGCCACGGCCTTAGCGATCAAGGTCTTCCCACAGCCCGGAGGCCCGTACAGCGGGATCCCTTTCGGCGCCTGCAGCCGGTAGTCCGCGAAGAGCTCCCGGTGCAGGTACGGCAGCTCGACGGCGTCGGTGATGGCCTCGATCTGGCTGTCGAGGCCACCTATGTCGGCGTAGGTGACGTCCGGCACCTCTTCGAGCACGACCTCTTCGAGCTCAGGTCGGGGCAGCTTCTCGTAGAGCAGCATGGTGCGCGGGTCCATCAGCAGGGAATCACCGGCGCGCAGCTTGACGCCCGCGAGGTAGTCGGAGATCTCTGCCACCTGCTCCTGGTCGGCCCGTCCGACGATGAGGGCCCGTCGCCCGTCCTCTAGCACTTCGAGCACCGAGACGACCTCCCCACCGAGCTCGGGGTCGCGGACCAGAACCACGTTCAACGACTCGTTGAGAACGACCTCCTGGCCCTTGCGGAGCTCTTCTGCCTCCAGTCCGGGGTGGACAGCGACGCGCATCTTCCGCCCGCTCGCGAACACGTCGACGGTTCCGTCGTCGTTGCCAGTCAAGTAGGTGCCGTAGGCAGAAGGCGGTTGGGTGAGCTTGTCCACCTCCTCCCGCAAGGCGGCGATGTGCTCTTTGGCCTGCTGGAGCGTGAAGGTCAACTTCTCGTTCTGGGACACCGCATGCGCGAGCTGTCCCTTGGTCTCGAGCAGGCGCTCCTCGAGCGTGCGCACTCGCCCGGGCGCTTCTTGAAGCCGGCGCCGGAGCTCGGTGACCTCGTCCTCGGCCTGCTCCGCCCGCCGGTAGAGCTCCTCGCGCCCCTCATCATCTGCTGGGAAACCCGTGTGCCCGTCGCTCTCCATCGGTGTGACCCACCTCCTCACACAGCGCGATCTTCGTCCCCGTCGGGACCCTACACCGGGGCCGCACGCGTTTGACACCAGCGCCAGGCGTCTCCTCGTCTGGTGAGGACCGCCTGGCACGGCACTAAGCTCGACCTTGCGAAAAACGGCACAAGCCAGCCCACACGGAGCGAGCCCCCCAAGGAGATGAGTGGCGGATGAAGGTTTGGATCGACCAGGACCTCTGCACAGGAGACGGTGTCTGCGAGGAGCTTTGTCCTTCTGTGTTCACGCTCCTTGACAATGGACTGACCTATGTGAAGCAAGGCGACGCCATCTTCAACAACCCGGGGGGCGAGCCCCAGATGGCGGTCGTCCCTCCCGAGTTCGAGGACGCCGTCTCCGAGGCCGCCGACGAGTGCCCCGGAGAGTGCATCTTCATCGTCAAGGACTGACGAGCCGGAGGCGCACGAGACCTGTGACCGGCGAGGCGGCTTGACCACTCGCCCCAGCCGCTCGATCGCTCGCGACCAACGCCCGTCCGCTCGTGGGGCGGCGTTCTTGGGAGCCACCCCGCCGGCTTGCGCCACTCGCACTTGCGCGGACCGTAAGCTTTTGCGTGTCGAGGAAGCGGTCGTGGCACAAGTCGGCCGACAAGGAGCGAGCGCCCCAAGGAGATGAGTGGCTGATGAAGGTGTGGATTGACCAGGACCTCTGCACGGGAGACGGTCTCTGCGAGGAGATCTGTCCGGCAGTTTTCACGCTCCTCGACGACGGCCTGGCCTACGTGAAGCAGGGTGACACGGTCCTCAACGAGCCCGGGGGGGCGTCCCAGACGGCGACGGTCGCCTCCGAGCTGGAAGACGCTGTCACCGAAGCTGCCGAGGAGTGCCCGGGAGAGTGCATCTTCATCGTCACTGACTGAGCGCACAATGACCGATGACGCTCGGCCAGTGTCCGCCCCCTGTTCAGGCCGGCAGCCCCCGCTTCAGGTCGGCAAGAGGGTTCTGGTCGACAAGAGGCGGGCTGAGGTCACAAAGCCCGTGTGGGCGACCATCCGGTGGTCGGGACGCACGGATCGGCCTTCGATGTGCCAGGTTCGCCGCAGGATCTCGAACGTTTCTGCCATGGCGAACCCGCTGTGCTGGAGCGCGCCGCGCAGCTCCGCCGTCTGGTTGATGGTCGGCAGATAGGCGAGCAGGATCCCTCCGGGGGCGAGCGCCTGCTGGGCGTGTGGCACAACCTGCCACGGCTCGGGAAGATCCAGCACGACGCGGTCGAGACCGTCGGCGGCGATGCCCAGGTACACGTCGCGCTCCAGGACCACGTACGGCTGGTCCGGGCCCAAGAAGGCCTCCACGTTCGCCCGTGCCCGCTCGGCGAAGTCCGCTCTCAGCTCGTAACCGGTGACGACCGCGCCCGCGCGCAGCATGGCCATCGAAAGCGCACCTGAGCCAACGCCGGCCTCGAGGACACGCGCTCCGGGGAATATGTCAGCAGCCATCAAGATGGCCCCGAGGTCCTTCGGGTAGATCACCTGCGCCCCTCGCGGCATACCGATCACGACATCCGCCAGGGTCGGGCGCAGCACGAGATAGCGTGCCGCGTTCGTCACACGGCCGTCTTTCTGCCGGGCCTCGACCTCCTCACCCTCGCAGCGGCCGATCATGGTGTCGTGTTCGATCACCCCCGCGTGGGACTGGAAGGACCGGCCCGGATGGAGAGTGACGAGGTAACGGCGGTCCTTGCGGTCGACAAGCAGGACCCGCTCACCCGCGGCGAGTGTCCGGCTCCGTGCCGGAGGGACCTCAGGTCCCACGCGGCGCCTCGAGGTCTCCTTCTGAGCGACGCCGGGCGGTGGATCGCTTGCCGTGACGCCGGTGCCGAGCCTTGCCGGCGCGCGCCTGTTCGCGGTCCAGCTTCTCCGCTTCTGCCGCCTGGGCCCGGGCAGCCTCTGCCGCGGCGCGGGCATCGCGACGGCTCAGCTGAGCTTTCGCCTGGAGCTTGGCCGAGCGTTGCTCGAGCTTCTCGGCTTTCCGGAGCGCCTCTTTCCTAGCCCGCCTCGTGCGGGGCGGAGCGGGCACGTGGCTCACGACGATCGACTCGCCAAGACGGAGACTCTCCACGCTCACCTTTGGGGCCTGCCGCCTGGACAAGAAACGCAAGAGCCAGGCGATCGCACCGATCGAGAGCCACAGGTTGCTCCCTTCGATCAGCCCCGATCGAAACCCGCGCCGGACAAGCTCGCGTGTCCAGCGATCGAGGTACCTACGCACCGCTCCCCTACTCCGGGCCGGCCACGCTCAGACGCGGCGGATCTCGAGCACCGAAACCCGGCGACGACCACGTCGGCGGCCGAGCAGGTACACCGCGGCCAACGCCACCACTCCCGCAACCACGGCGATGCCGATCACCGGCGGGGCGGGGGCTTTCACCAGCGACTCGGCACTACCGCCGACGTCGCGTAGCTTGTCCTCCACGTCGGAAAGCGTCACCGGTCGCGACGCATCGCTCGCGAGCAACAAATGCCTGACAAGGCGGATCGTCATCAGCCTGCCTCCGATCGCTTCATCGTCCTATCCTCGCTTGGCGGCGCGCTTGGCACGAGACCGAAGGAGCGTGCTCCCAAAGGCGCCCATTACGACCAGGCCGAGAATGGCCGTGATCGGATAGGGCACCCATGACCAGTTACCTGCGAAGGCCGACCCCGTCTCGGTCTGTAGCACGCGCAGCACCGCGACCAGCAGCAGCACAGTACCGACACCGAGGAAGAGTGCCCCAATCAAGCCGAAGACCAGCGTCCGAGCGGCCGTTCGGAGGGGAGCAACCGTCTCTTGGATCACATAGCGACGGACGAGGCCTAAAAGCTCGGCTCCCTCCTCGCGGGGATCGGCGCGCTTGCCGTCACCTTTTGCGGACATGAACGACATGAAACCGCAGGTTATCGGCCCGGCCGACTTGCCGCTAGCACGCAAGTGGCAACGAGGTGGCCGGTGGCCGGTCTCCGGGGCGGTCCGGTCACGGCTTCAAGGCCGCCCGGAAGAACTCACGCAGGTGCTCGAGGCGTCGCTGCAGCTCAGCAGGTCCGAGCGGGTCGGTCTCGAGCAAGACCTCGAGGAACGGGACGTCGCTGAAATAAGTCAGCAGCGCCCCGTACCCCGTGAGCACCAGCTGCTGGGCGTCGTGAGACCGGAAACGGCCGGCGGACATCTCCCGCTCGAGGAAGGCGGTGGCCCGCTCGAGCATCGGACGGAGGGCAACAGCGAGCTCGCGGGCCATCGGCCCGCCGCCTTCGAGGGCTTCACGCCGAACGAGGCGCACGAACTCCGGGCTCTCCGCGAAGAAACGGAAGCCCGAGGTGAGCACTCGATCAACCTGCTCCCAGCCGTCTCGCGGCTGGTCGGTCGCCTCTGCCACCCGTGTCAGCCAGTCGGCGAAGGAAGCCTCGATCACCTCGCGATAGAGGGCCTCTTTCGAAGGGAAGTGGTGCAGCAGGCTCGGACGCCTGATGCCCACGAGCTCTGCGATGTCGTTGAGCGATGTCCCTTCGAAGCCGTGCTCGGCGAAGCACCACAAAGCGGCGTCGAGGATCGCTTGGCGCGTCGTGACTCCTGGTCCGCGGGCAAGATGAGCGGGCAGGGCCGAGGGAGAGCGCCCCACCTCCCTCCGGGTCTCGCCCGGATCAGTTCGGTTCGGCATCTGCCAAGCCTACCTACCAGACGGTAGGCGCTGCCTGATACTCTTTCCCGGTGCCAGGAGTTCTGCTTGCGGTCCTCGTGGGTTTGGCCTTCAGCCAGGTGGCGCTGTTCTGCACGACCATCTACTTGCACAGGGCTCTCTCGCACCGAGCGATCACCTTGCGGCCCTCGGTCCGGATGGTCTTCCGTGTCCTGATATGGCTCACGACCGGCATACGACCGCGTCAGTGGGTCGCTGTTCACCGCAAGCACCACGCCTTCACCGATGTCGAGGGCGACCCGCACTCGCCCGTGCTGCTCGGCTTCTGGCGCGTTCAGCTCACCAACGCCGCCCTCTATCGCAAGGTGGCCCGCGACGGCACGACGACGGAGCGCTACGCGAAGGACCTGCCGCCGGATCGCTGGGACAAGTTGCTCTTCGACCATGGTTTCATCGGGCTCGGGATCGGCATCACGATGCTCTGCCTCGTGCTCGGATGGCAGCTCGGCCTCCTCGCGGCCGCGGTCCACGCTTTGAGCTACCTGGCGCTCAACGCTGCCATCAATGCCGTCGGGCACAGCTTTGGGAAGAAGAGCTATCCCAACACCGCTTTCAACAATCAGTGGCTCGCTTTTGTGACCGGCGGTGAGGGCCTGCACAACAACCATCACGCTGCGCCGACCTCGGCCAGGCTGGCCCTCGCACGCCACGAGATCGATCCGGCCTGGTGGGTCATCCGCCTCATGGTGCGTGCGCGGATGGCGACCGTGCGGCTCACGGAGACCCGTTTCGTCCCCAGGTCAGCCTCCTCGATGATCAGCTGATCGGGTACTGCTGACCTCACGCTGCGCTTACCGTGCGGTCGCTCCGCCGCGCGTAGTCTGGCACCCATGGCCGATGCCGAACTGGAACAGCTGTGCGTCAATGTCATCCGCGGGCTCGCCATGGACGCTCCCCAGCGCGCGAACAGCGGCCACCCGGGCACGGCCATGGCTCTCGCCCCTCTCGCTCACGTCTTGTACTCGCGGGTGCTGCGCCACGACCCGAGCCAGCCTGAGTGGCCCGACCGGGACCGCTTCATATTGTCCAACGGGCACGCGTCGATCCTCTTGTACTCGATGCTGTTCCTCGATGGCTACGGGCTCGAGCTGGACGATCTGCGCCAATTCCGCCAGTGGGGATCCCGCACGCCCGGCCACCCGGAGGTCCATGCCCTGCCCGGGGTGGAGGTCACGACCGGGCCCTTAGGGCAGGGATTCGCCAACGGGGTGGGCATGGCTGTCGCGGAACGTTTTCTGCGCGCCCATTTCGGCCCGGAGCTGGTCGATCACCATATCTTCGCGACCTGCGGCGACGGTGATCTGATGGAGGGGGTGAGCCACGAGGCCGCCTCCCTGGCGGGCCACCTCGGGCTGGGCCGCCTCGTGTATGTCTACGACGACAACCACATCACCATCGACGGGGCGACCGAGCTCACCTACACAGACGACGTCCTCAAGCGCTTCGAGGGATACGGCTGGCACGTCGAGTACTTGGGCGAAGTGGCAAACGACCTCGATGCCATCGAGGCGGGCCTGCGCCGCGGCATGGCGGAGGCGGACCGCCCGTCGCTGCTCGTGCTCCGCAGCCACATCGGCTGGCCCTCGCCGCACCGAACCGACACGAAGGAGGCACACGGCGATCCCCTCGGCGCGGACGAGATCCGGATCACCAAAGCCCTCCTCGACCTGCCGGTGGACCAGGATTTCTACGTCCCAGAGGAAGTGCCCGCCTTCTACGGCGAATGCGCCCGTCGCGGCCGGGCGGCGCGGGAGGCCTGGGAACACCGCCGGGCCGTCTCGGTCGCCGACAAGGACCGCTTCGAGGCCTGCCTGCGGGGGGCCGGCCTCCCGGGGTGGGCAGAAGCCCTTCCCAGCTTCGAGGCCGGCACCAAGATGGCCACTCGCAAGGCCATCAACAAGTGCCTGACGGCGACCGCGACGGCCATACCGGGCCTCATGGCCGGCGCCGGCGACCTCACCGGGAACACGGGCGTCGACCTTGGCGCCGGCGCCGAGGTCCAGTCCCACGAGCGTCCCGGGGGGATTCAGCTCCACTTCGGCATCCGCGAGCACGCCATGGCCGCGGCTATGAACGGGATGGCGCTGCACGGGGGTCTGCTCCCGGTGGGCGGCACGTTCTTCGTCTTCAGCGACTACGCCCGCCCTTCGATTCGCCTGGCGGCGCTCTCTGAAGCCCATGTCGTTTACTTCTTCACCCATGACTCGGTCGGCCTCGGCCAGGACGGCCCCACGCATCAGCCGGTCGAACAGCTCGCTTCGCTGCGGGCCATGCCCGGTCTTCGCGTGATACGCCCCGCCGACGCCAACGAGACCGCGGCCGCTTGGCGCATCGCCGTCGACTACGAAGGGCCGACGGCGTTGGTGCTGACCCGCCAGGACATCCCCGTGCTCGCGGAGACGGGCGCGCTCGCCGGCCAGGGTGTTGCCCGCGGCGCCTATGTCCTTGCACCCGGGCGGGAGAGCGGTGAGGCCCCCGACATCGTGCTCATCGGGACAGGGAGCGAGGTCCAGCACTGCCTGGGGGCGGCGAGGCTCCTCGAGCCTGAAGGCATCGCCGCCCGCGTCGTCTCGTTTCCCAGCTGGGACCTGTTTGCCCAGCAGGATGCCGGCTATCGCGACGACGTCCTGCCACCCGCCGTCGCCCGTCTCGCCGTCGAGGCGGGCGCCTCCTTCGGCTGGGAGCGCTACGCGGACGCCACGGTCGCCATCGACCGCTTCGGCACCTCGGCGCCCGGGTCGGTGAACATGGAGAAGTTCGGCTTCACCGCCGATAACGTCGCCGCGCGGGCCCGCGAGTTGCTCCGGGCCCGGGCTCAACAGCAGGGGGTCACATGACAAGACTGCAGGACCTTTACCGCCTCGGGGGCCAGAGCCCCTGGCTCGACAATCTGAAGCGCTCCTATCTGACCTCGGGCCGTCTCGCGGAGCTCGTCGCTTCAGGAGTGCGGGGTCTGACCTCTAACCCGACGATCATGGCCAAGGCGATCGCGGTCGGAGCGGACTACGACGGGGAGTTCGCGGGGGCCCTTGCCAGCGGCCAGAGCGTCGAGGAAGCGTACTGGGACCTCGTGATATCCGACGTCACCGGGGCGCTCGGCTTGCTGCGGCCCGTCTTCGACGAGAGCGCCGGTGGGGACGGTTTCGTCTCGATCGAGGTCTCGCCAGGCCTCGCCCATGACACCCAGGGCACGATCGAGTTCGCGAGGGACCTGCACGAGCGGATCGCGCAACCCAACTTGTTGGTGAAGATCCCCGCCACCCGCGAGGGCCTCCCGGCCATCGAGGCCATGATCGCCGAGGGCCGCAGCATCAATGTGACCTTGATCTTCTCCCTCGAGCGTTACCGCGAGGTCGTCGAGGCCTACGTCTCGGGACTGGAGAAGCTGGTCTCGGACGGAGGCGATGCCTCCAAGGTTGCCTCGGTGGCTTCGTTCTTCGTGAGTCGCGTGGACACCGAAGTCGATCGCCGCCTCGAGGAGACGGCCAAGCAGCACCCGGCCTCCCCCACCGCCACGCGCTGCCTCGAGATGCGAGGGACGGCCGCGGTCGCCCAGGCGCGCCTTGCCTACGAGAGCTTCCTCGAGCTGTTCTCGGGCTCGCGCTGGGACGCACTGGAGAAGGCGGGTGCCCGGCGCCAGCGACCCTTGTGGGCCTCCACCTCAACCAAGAACCCGGCTTATCCGGATCTCGCCTACGTCGACTCCCTCGTAGCGCCCAACACCGTCAACACCATGCCTGAGGAGACGCTCGAGCTGTACCTAGACCACGGAAAGGTCGTGCCGATCACCGGGTCCGATCTCGCCGCAGCCGAGTCGAGCTTCGAAAGCCTGGCCGAGTGCGGAATCGACCTCACCGCCGTCGCCGAGGTGTTGGAGACAGAGGGCGTCGCCGCCTTCGCAGCCTCCTTCGACGACCTCCTCGGGAAGCTGCAGGAAAAGGCCGACGCGATCAGGTCGGCACCGTGAGCTCAGAGCTCCTGCGCCGGCTGGAAGCGCGCGACCGCAGCTTGTGGCCTGAGGGCAACGTCGCCCCGAACCGTCTCGGCTGGCTGGACACGCCCCGGCGGATGCTGGACCAAGCGCGCAGACTGAAGGCCTTCTCCGACAGCATCGACCAGGACACGGTCGTGCTTCTCGGCATGGGCGGCTCCTCGCTCGGCCCGGCAGTGCTCGCCTCCGTCAGGGACGCTTTCGTCGCCCACCCGGGCCGCCGTGTCGTCGTGGGCGACACCACGGACCCCGCGACGGTCGCGGCCCTGCCCTTAGAGGAAGCATTCGTCATCATCTCGTCGAAGTCCGGCACGACGCTCGAGCCGAACGTGCTGTTCTCCTACGCGCGCGGCCGGGTCTCCGATCCGGCCCGTTACGCGGTGATCACCGACCCGGGGACCCCCCTCGCCGTTCAAGCAGGCGAGCTCGGCATCCGGCACCTGTTCGAGAACCAGCCCGACATCGGCGGGCGGTACTCGGTGCTCTCGTTCTTCGGGCTCGTACCGGCGGCGCTGATGGGCTACGACGTGGCCGAGTTGTGCGAGCGCGCCCTCGACACCGACCGGGAGGAGGCCGTCGCGCTCGGAGAGGCGATGGGCCGCGCCGCCCTGGAGGGGCGCGACAAGACCACCATCGTCGTCAGCGGACAGATCCGCTCCTTCGGCCTGTGGGTCGAGCAGCTCATCGCCGAATCGACGGGCAAGCAGGGCCGCGGCTGCGTGCCGGTGCCCACGACCGAAGACGAGCGCGGCGACGACCGCCACGTCATCGGCGTCGAGCTGGACGGGCCCGGAGCGCTCGGGGCGGAATTCTTCCGTTTCGAGCTCGCCGTCGCCATCGCCGGGCACGTCCTCGAGGTCGACCCTTTCGACGAGCCCAACGTCGCCGAGTCAAAGGCGAACACTTTGCGCGTCCTCTCTGCCCTGCCGCTCTCGACGCTTGCCTCATCGGCCCCGGAGGACATGATGTCCCTCATCTCCGCGCAGGTGCGACCGCACGACTACGTGTCCTTGCAGGCCTACTTGCCCTACGGCCAGGACGAACAGCTCGAGGCGCTGCGGCGCAGGGTGCGCGACGCGAACGATCAGATGGCTGTCACGGCCGGCTACGGGCCGAGGTTCCTGCACTCGACGGGCCAGCTCCACAAGGGAGGGCCGAACAGCGTCGTCGCGGTCCAGATCGTTCGCTCCAGCCCGTCGGCGCAGCTTGCCATCCCCGGTGAGCCCTATGACTTCCCGACCTTGATAAGTGCCCAGTCGATCGGGGACCACGACAGCCTCGTGGCCCACGACAGGCGTGTCATCCGCATCGAACTAGACGAGCTGAGTGAGATCCGATAACCGGTACATGCGGCGCACCTGACGGCGAGGGAGGAGCACAACGATGAGGATCGGGATGGTCGGGCTGGGAAAGATGGGCGCCAACATGACCCGCCGGCTGATCGGGAAAGGTCACGAAGTGGTCGGCTTCGACCTCGGAGCCGACGCGCGAGCGGCAGTCGCGAGCTACGGGGCCGACACTGCCTCCAGCTTGCAAGAGCTGGCCGGGAAGCTGTCGGCGCCCCGCGTGGCCTGGGTGATGGTGCCCGCCGGCAAGCCGACCGATGAGACGGTGGCGACCCTCGGCCAGTGCTTCGAGTCCGGCGACGTCGTGATCGACGGGGGCAACTCGAACTACAAAGACGCCGCTCCTTATGCCGCCCGGTTGGCCGAGCGCGGCGTGCACTTCATCGACGCGGGCACCTCCGGAGGGGTCTGGGGCCTGGAGAACGGCTACTGCCTCATGGTGGGCGGCACCCCCGAGGCGATAGCCATCGCCGAGCCGATCTTCCTGGCCCTCGCGCCCGAGGGTGGCTACGCGCACGTGGGGCCCGTCGGCGCGGGCCACTTCGTCAAGATGGTGCACAACGGCATCGAGTACGGGCTCATGGAGGCCTACGCCGAGGGCTTCGAGCTCCTCTCCAAGGCCGACGAGTACCACCTCGACCTGCACGAGATCGCCGCCATCTGGCGCTACGGCTCGGTTGTGAGGTCCTGGCTGCTCGAGCTGACGGAGCTTGCCCTGCGGCCCGGGGCAGGTTTCGAGAGCATCGAGCCATACGTCGTCGACTCCGGGGAGGGCCGCTGGACCCTCGAGGAGGCTCTCGGGCGAGAGGTACCGGTGCCTGTCATCGCCGCCTCGCTCTTCAGGCGCTTCGAGAGCCGCGACAAGAACTCCTACGGACTGCGGCTGCTTGCCGCCTTGCGCAACCAGTTCGGCGGCCATGCGGTTCTCCGCGCAGACGAGAAGGGGTCCGCATGACAACGCAACGTTCTCCAACCAGGGTCCCGCCCGTTGCGCTCGTGATATTCGGAGCGTCGGGCGATCTCACCGCGCGAAAGCTCCTGCCGGCGCTCGCCTCGCTGGCGGGCGAGGGGTCCCTGCCCGAGGGCTTCGGCCTCGTCGGGGTCGCGAGGACCCCGTGGTCCGACAACGAGTTCCGCGATCACTGTCTCGCGGCCGTCCCCGACGCCAAACCGCCCTGGGCCGAGCTGGCGAAGCGCTTCCGGTATGTGATCGGCGACTACGACGACGATGCCACCTTCTCGAGGGTCGCGGAGATCGTGACCGAGCTCGACTCCCCCGACGAAGGCGGTGGCACGGGCGGCAACCGCATCTTCTATCTCGCCACCGTCCCGTCTCTGTTCGGGGAGGTGGCACGTGGCCTCGCCCGCTGCGGACTGAACAAGCCCGGGACTGGGGGCAAGTTCGCCCGGCTCGTGATCGAGAAGCCCTTTGGTCGGGACCTCGAGACCGCGATGGCACTCGACGAGACCCTGCATGCATGCTTCGACGAGCCGCAGATCTACCGGATCGACCACTACATGGGCAAAGAGACAGTGCAGAACGTGCTCGCCCTCCGTTTCGCCAACTCGATCTTCGAGCCCGTCTGGAACCGGCGCTATGTGGGCCACGTGCATGTCACAGTTGCGGAGTCGATAGGCGTCGAGCACCGGGGCTCGTTCTACGAGCATGCCGGCGCGCTGCGAGACATCGTCCAGAACCACGTGATGCAAGTCCTCGCACTCACTTTGATGGAGCCCTCGGCGACGATGGACCCGACCTCGATCCGAGACGAGAAGGTCAAGCTGTTGCGCTCGGTCGTCGCGCCGCGCGTCGACGAGGCGGAGGCCGCCGTCGTGCGTGGCCAGTACCAAGCCGGCATGATCGACGGCCAGCGCGTCCCGGGCTACCGGAGCGAGAACGGCGTCGACCCCCAGTCGATGACCGAGACATTCGTCGCCATGCGCCTCACGGTCGACAACTGGCGTTGGGCGGGCGTACCGGTCTTCATCCGCACCGGCAAGCGCCTCGCCAAGCGCTCGACCGAAGTCGTGATGGTGTTCCAGCGCCCCCCGCACCTTCCCTTTGCCGGCAAGCTCGTGCGGGGACTTCAACCCAACGCGCTCATCTTGCGCATTCAGCCCGACGAGGGCATCACGCTTCGTTTCGGCGCCAAAGTGCCCGGTCAGGACTACCGCGTGCGCACGGTGGGGATGGACTTCTCCTACAAGGAGGCCTTCGGGTCCGACCCGCCCGACGCCTACGAGCGCCTCCTGCTCGACGCCATGATCGGCGACCCCACCTTGTTCATCCGCACCGACGAGGTCGAACAAGCCTGGCGGCTGCTGGAGCCGGTGCAGGAGGCCTTCGCCGAGGGGTACCCGCACCTGGCGAGCTACCACGCAGGCACCTGGGGGCCGCTGGAAGCTGCGCGGCTGTTGGAGCCCGAGGGCTATGAGTGGGTGAACCCCTAGGTGCCGGCCGAGGTCCGGCCGAGCGTCCCCAGCGGGGACCTGCGTGTCGTCGACGATGTGCCGGCGGCCTTCGCCGACCTCGTCGCGGAACGAGTCCGGCTTGCCCCCGCCGCTCCCGGCCGGGGCGAGGAAGGATCGTTTCGGCTCGTCCTGTCGGGCGGCTCGACGGCCCGCTCGTGCTACGAGCGCCTGGCCGCGAAGGGCGGCCTCGACTGGAGCCGGATCGAGTGCCTCGTGGGTGACGAGCGCTGCGTGCCGGCCGGTGACCCGGACGCGAACCAGCGCATGATCCGCGAAGCGCTCATCGAGCGTGTCGAGCCGCGCCCGCGCTTTGTCCCGATGGACTGCAACGCCCCCCTTGCGACCTATGAGGAAGTGATCGCGGCCCAGCCACAGCTCGATCTGGTCCACCTCGGGCTGGGTCCCGACGGGCACACGGCCTCGCTTTTCCCGAATTCGGCCGCCCTCGAGGCGCCTCCTGAGCGCCTCGTCGAGCGGAACGTCGACCCCTCGGGCCGGAATCGCTACCCGCGGCTCACCTTGACCCTGTCCGCGATCGCCCGTGCCCGCCTCGTCCTGTTCACCGTCGCCGGGGCGGACAAGCACCAGGCCATGACCCGGGTCCTGCAACAGGAAGATCTCCCTGCGACGCGGGTCCATGCCGAGCGAGTGATCTGGTTGTGCGACCGGGCGGCGATCGGCTCCGGGGCGCTTGGCCTAGGGTGAGCCCATGATTGAAGACGCCCGAACGCCGAGCGGCAGCGTCCCCCGAGCGCGAGACGGCGACATGTCGACGGGCGAGTCGGGTCTCACCGATGCCGAGATCCTCGCGGCACCGCTGCCGGACCTCCTCTCCGAGGCCTGCCGCGTCCGCGACCGCCGCTACGGGAGGCGTGTCACCTTCTCCCCGAAGGTCTTCATACCTCTCACGATGCTGTGCCAGGACCGCTGCGGCTACTGCACATTCGCCAAGCCGCCGGCGCGCCTTTCCGAGGCCTACCTCAGCCCCGAGCAGGTCCTTGCCATCGCCCGGGCCGGCGCGAAGGCCGGTTGCCACGAGGCCCTGTTCACCCTCGGGGAACGCCCGGAACTGAGGTACCCGACCGCAGCCGCGTGGCTCGACGAGCACGGTTTCGCGTCCACCATCGACTATCTGGCAGAGTGCTGCCGGCTCGTCACGGCCGAGACCGGGCTGCTCGTCCACTCCAACGCAGGGGCGCTTCTCACCGACGAGCTCGCCCAGCTACGCAACGTGGCCGTCAGCCAGGGCATGATGCTCGAGTCGCTCGTTGCGTCATTGGCTTGTCACCGTGTCTCGCCGGACAAGGCCCCTGCCCGTCGGCTCGCCACCCTCGAAGCCGCCGGAGCCCTTGAGATCGCCTTCACGACGGGCATCCTCGTCGGCATCGGCGAGACCCGGGCCGATCGTCTCGTGGCGCTGCGGGCGATCGCGGCCAGCCATGCCCGGCACGGTCACGTCCAAGAGGTGATCGTCCAGAACTTCCTGCCCAAGAGCGGCACCGCCATGCAAGCGTCGGCACCGTGCCCGGCCGAGGAGCACCTCTGGTCGATCGCCGCCGCCCGGCTCGTGCTGCCTGCCGAGATCCACCTCCAGGCGCCCCCGAATCTCACCGAGGATTTCTCGACGCTGCTCGGCGCGGGCATCGACGACTGGGGCGGTGTGTCGCCTGTGACGGCAGACCACGTGAATCCCGAGCGCGCCTGGCCGGCGCTCGAGCGCCTCCGCGAGGTGACCGAGAGGCACGGCCACGTGCTCGCTCCCCGCCTGGCCGTACATCCCGAATGGGCCGGCACGAGATTCGTCGCCGAGGACCTGGGTCACGCCGTCCTGGACCTTTCCGATGCCGAGGGCCTCGCGCGCGACGGCGATTGGTGCTCGGGAGGCGGCATGCTCCCGCCGCGCCTGCTGCCCGAAAGCTGGTTCGGTCCGGCCTATCGCCCGAGACGCCTGGACCGTCCCGCCTTGTCGAACCTCGTGGTCACCTCTGGGCAGGCGGGTGCCGGCGACGACGTGGGCGAGGTTCTGGCCGGGGTGCTCGCCGGGCAAGAGGCCGGCGAGGACGAGATCGTCACCCTCTTTCGCGCCCGCGGGCCCCAGGTCCTGGCGGTGGCCGAGGTCGCCGACGAGCTGCGGCGACAAGCCGTCGGCGACGTGGTCACCTTCGTGGCCAACCGGAACATCAACTACACCAACATCTGCACGTTCAAGTGCAGGTTCTGTGCTTTCTCGAAAGGACCGCTCTCGCTGAACCTGCGCGGCAACCCCTACCTGCTCGGGCTGGACGAGATCACCCGCCGTGTCCTCGAGGCGGAGGCGGCCGGGGCCACGGAGGTCTGCCTGCAAGGTGGGATCCATCCGGACTTCGACGGCAACTACTACCTCGAAGTACTGAAGGCGGTGCGCGCCGCCTCCGAGCGGATACACATCCATGCCTTCACCGCGCTCGAGGTGAGCGAAGGGGCGCGCCGGCTCGGCGAGCCGCTGCAGCTCTATCTGCAACGGCTCCGTGACGCCGGGCTGCGCACCTTGCCGGGCACCGCCGCGGAGATCCTCGACGACGAGATCCGGGCGATCTTGTGCCCGGACAAGGTGGACACCGAGCAGTGGCTCGAGGTGCACCGGGTCGCGCACGGCGTCGGCCTGCGCTCGAACGTCACGATCATGTTCGGTGCCGTCGAGCAGCCCCGCCACTGGGCCCGCCACATCGTGCGCACGCGGGCGCTGCAGAAACAGACCGGCGGCTTCACCGAGTTCGTGCCGCTGCCGTTCGTGCACATGGCCAGCCCGATCTATCTCCAGAAGAAGGCCCGCCGGGGCCCGACGTTCCGCGAGACGCTCCTCATGCACGCCGTGGCCCGCATCGCCTACGACGGCTGGATCCCCAACATCCAGGCGAGCTGGGTGAAGATCGGCCTCGAGGGCGCCAAGCAGCTGCTCGTCTCGGGATGCAACGACCTGGGCGGCACCCTCATGGACGAGAACATCTCCCGTGCCGCCGGCGGGCAACACGGACAGCTGATGGAAGAGGCGGACTTCCGCGATCTGGCCGAGTCAGTCGGGCGCCGCCTCGAGCAGCGCACGACGCTGTACGGGCGAGTCGTGCCCGCCGGCGGCTGAACCGTGACCCCCGTGACTCCCACCGGGTCGGACGAACGGGCCTCGGCCCTCATCTCCGAACTGCTGGACCTCTCCGGCGCTCAGGCGAATCGCGACCTGCTCCGTGACATCCTCGTCACGAGCCTCGACCTCGCCCATATCGACGCCAGTCGTCTCGACCTCAAGATCGCCGCCTCGGCGCTCGCCGAGATGGGACGGGCGTTCGATCTCTTCTCACGCTATCGGGGCATCCCGAAACTGACGATGTTCGGCTCGGCCCGCACCTTGGTCTCCGATCCCCTCTATGCCCAGGCCGTGGACCTGGCTGCCCGCATGGCACGCGAGAACTGGCTCGTGGTCACCGGCGCCGGCCCTGGCATCATGGCTGCCGGAGCGGACGGTGCCGGCCCGGAAAAGTCGCTTGGCGTCGAGATCCGCCTGCCTTTCGAGACCATCTCCCACCCCCAGCTCGCGGCCGAGGGCCGGGTCGTAGAGATGAAGTACTTCTTCACGCGAAAGCTCATGCTCATGAAGGAGTCCTCGGCCTTCGCGGTCCTGCCCGGCGGATTCGGGACTCTCGATGAGTCCTTCGAGCTGTTCACCTTGTTGCAGACAGGCAAGGCCGAGCCCGCGCCGATCGTGTTGCTCGACCTTCCCGGCGACCCTTACTGGGAAGGGCTCGAGAGGTTTCTCCAAGAAGTCATGCGCCGGGGGCTCGTCGACCGTGAGGACGGGGCCCTCTATCGCATCACCGACGATGTCGGCGTGGCCGTCGAAGAGATCCTCGGCTTTTACCGCAACTACCACTCGAGGCGTTTTGTCGGCTCGACCATGGTCATACGCTGCCGGTACGCACCAACCGACAAAGAATTGGCTGCACTCAACTACGAGTTCGCAGACATCTGCACCGCAAAGGGGATCTGGCGGACCGGGCCACTGCCGCCTGAACGCGCCGGCCGCGACCACCTCGAGCTGAAGCGGATCGCGCTCGAGTTCGACCGGCGTTCCCACGGCCGGCTGCGCATGCTGATCGACGCCATCAACCGCTGGCCCCCTCGGGACTGAGCGCTCAGGGCGCCCCTCGATGCAAGCCCACGCAGCCTGGCGGCGCTAGACAGCTCCGGCGCGACATGGCACGATCTCGCAGGTGACGAGCAGACCCTCCGCCGCGCGGCAATTGCGCGACCTCACGCGGTTGCGTCGCGTCCGCGGCCGGAAGTGGTGAGGGGACGGGGGGGTCGCGAGTGAATGCCTCGGAGCGCATCGACCAGTACATCGCGGGGATCCCGGACTGGCGCGGCGAGGTGCTGGCCACCATCCGGAGGATCATGCTCGAGGCCGACCCCGGGGTCACCGAGGACTGGAGGTGGATGGGGACACCCGTCTGGTACTGCGACGGGATGGTCGCGCTCGCGAACTCCCACGCCGGGAAGGTGAAGTGGACCTTCGCCCAAGGGGCGCACTTCCCGGACGCGGAGCACCTCTTCAACGCGGGGTTGGGAGGCAACGCCTGGCGCGCGATCGACATCTTCGAGAAGGACCGGCTCGACGAGGCGGCGCTCGGGCGGCTCGTCCGGACTGCTATCGCCTACAACCGTTCCAAGTTGAAGGGCAAGCAAGCCCCCAGCCCGGCCAAGAAGCCGTCCCGTCCCTCGGCGCGAGGGAAGAAGGCGCCCTGAGGGACCGTCCGCGGCGGCGGTCCGGGGCCGCAATGGCAGGCAAAGACTTCCTAGTGCCGCAATGGCAGGCAGAGACTTCGCACAAGAAAGCCCGACAATCCCACCGGGTCGATGTGACCCACGAGTTCAGGAGTGACCATGACCGACTCTTCCACCCAGGGCGTCAAGACCGTGCTGCATCCCGTGTCCGACCTGGCGACGGCCAAGGCGGTCTACGCCGCCCTGCTCGGCGTACCGCCCCAGACCGACGAGGCCTACTATGTCGGCTTCGAGGCCGCGGGCCAGCACATCGGACTGGTGCCGGGCGGTGGACCGCAAGCCATGACCTCACCGGTGGCGTACTGGCACGTGGCGGATATCGAGGCGAAGCTGGCCGAGGTGACCGCCGCGGGTGCCGCCGTGAAGGAGCCCGCCCGCGACGTCGGTGGTGGCCACCGTCACCGACCCCGATGGCAACGTCCTCGGGCTGATTCAGGACCGATGAGTGCCGACCCCCGCTCGCGCGCTCCGCGTCGTCGCGACACCTGGCATCGGCTCACCCAAGACGAGCGCCGCACCATCGTCGAGATGATGGCCAAGGGCGGCTAAACCGCGAGGCCGCCGCCCTCGCGTGGGCCGCCGAAAGAAAGACACCTCCTAGTCGTCCCCACCTTCCGGGACGCCCGCCTCAGCCCCTGCGGCGCGCTCGGCCTGGGCCACGAGCGACGAGGCGCGTTCGACGGCGTTGCGGGCCCGGGACAACAACTTCTCGCGCACGAGGTCCGGGTCGCTCTTCGAAGGCTTGCCCCCGCGGTGAAGCTGTTCCCGCAGGGAGTCGTAAGCCGCGTCACCGAGTCGTTCGGCCAAGGTGTCGAGCTCGGCTTTGATGGCTTGCAAGGTCTCGTCGCTCACCGTGGCTCCCCTCGCCCAGAGGTCCTAGTGCCCGGCCCGCTCGACCGTGACGATCTCGAGCTCGCCCTTGGACTGCCCGGCACGCAGGAGCTTCTTGTCGAACTTGCCCACGCTCGTCTTGGGGATCTCGCTCACGAACGACCAGCGCTCGGGAACCCACCAGACGGGCACCTTGTCACTTAGCCAAGCGGCAAGCTCGGGCGCGCTCGGGTGTTGGCCCTCAGCCAGCACCACACAGGCGAGCGGCCTCTCCTCCCAGCACGGGTCGGGCACGGCCACTACGGCCGCCTCCAGCACCGCCGGATGCCCCATGAGGACGTTCTCGAGTTCGACCGAGGAGATCCACTCCCCCCCGGTCTTGATGACGTCCTTGGTCCGGTCGCTTATCTGCATGAAGCCTTCGGAGTCCAGCGTGCCGACGTCTCCGGTCCGCAGCCATCCGTCCCGGAACCGCGCCGGAGTCGGGTCGTCGTAGTACTCGCCGGTGACCCACGGGCCCCTGACCTCGAACTCGCCGACCGACGTGCCGTCGCGCGGGCACAGGTCGCCTTCGGCGTTGACGACCCGGATCTCGACACCGAAGCTGACCCGGCCGGTCTTGGAGCGGTAGTCGATCTCCCGCTCGGGCGGGAGGTTCTTCGGGGGAAGGGCGATCGCCCCGAGTGGGCTCGTCTCGGTCATTCCCCAGCCCTGCACGATCGGGACGTGGAAGAGCTCGTCGAACCTCTCGATCATGGAACGAGGCACGGCGGAGCCCCCGCAGAGGATGGAGCGGAACGACGACAGGTCCGAGCCGTGTTCATGGGCATATCTCAGCACCTCGTTCCAGATCGTCGGCACTGCGCAGGCGAAGGTCGGCCGCTCGCTCTCGATGATGCGGACCAGCGGCTCACCCTGCAGGAATTGCTTGGGCATGATCAGGTCCGCACCGCTCAGCCAGGCGGCGTAGGGGACGCCCCAGGCGTTCGCATGGAACTGGGGCACGATGACCAGGATCCGGTCGTAGCCCGAGATACCGAGATTCGAGGCCGAGGTGCACGCCAGCGAATGCAGGTATGTCGAGCGATGGCTGTACACGACGCCCTTGGGATGGCCCGTCGTCCCGCTCGTGTAGCACATGGCGGCGGCGTCTGTCTCGCCGAGATCGGGCCACTCGAAGCCCGGCGTCTCTGCGCCGAGGAGATCCTCGTACCCGAGCGTCTCGCCGAGTGAGGACGTGTCGCCGTCGCCGACCACGACGACATGCTCGACCGTCCGCCGCTCGCGAAGGACCCGTGCCAGCGCGGGTGCCAAGAGCGCGTCGGCGATGATCACCTTGTCCTCTGCGTGATCGATCACGTAGGCGAGCTGGTCCGGGAAGAGGCGGACGTTCAAGGTGTGCAGCACCGCCCCCATGCTCGGCACCGCCAGATAGGCCTCGAGATGCTCCTGATGGTTCAGGCAGAAGGTCGCGACGCGCTCTCCTCCCGTGACGCCGAGGCGCGCGAGCGCCGACGCCAGCTGCTCTGTGCGGTTGGCGACCTGCGCGAAGCTCGTGCGCCGGAAGCCGTCTCCCTCGAAGGTGACGACCTCGCTCGAGCCGTGCACCTGCTGGCCGTGACGGAGGATGTCGCGCACCAGAAGAGGCCTCTCCTGCATGGTGCTGCGCATCGGCGTGCCCCCTCTTTCGCGGGTGACTTGCGGTTGCCTGCTCTCGGCGGCCGGTGCATTGCCCGCCTCAGGCGGCCGTCACGCGATCTCCCATGTTAGGGTCGGCCGGCCCGGGCGAAGAGACACCTGTTGCGGGCACCTGCTGGCTAGTCTTGGCCGACGTCAAGCGATTTCTCGAGGAGGTTCGAGGTGCCGCACCAGGAGGGGCAGTCCTCGCCTCCCTTGCAACCCGAGCACGACGAGAGCCCGCTGATGGCCGTTCTCGCCTCGGTCGCCGTGGCCCTGGCCGCGCCCGTCGGGGATGGACCAAGGCCCGGTTCGATCGACGAGCTCGGCGCCTTCGCGACGCG
>JBEKBT010000025.1:0-34533 GCA_050015255.1 Acidimicrobiales bacterium | reverse complement strand
ATCTACCTCATCGCCCCCGACGGCACCCAGCTCATAGAGGCCGACCGGTACCTGCGGCCACCGCCCACAGCACAAGGGGTGCTCGACGCTCTCGAGGGGGGACCGACACCGAGGGAGTTCGACGAGGGGATCGGCAGCGCCATCCCGACCACAGCCAACCTCGTCGTCCAAGGGCTGAGCAACGGTGACCTGACCGTGCAGCTCGACTCCAGCTACCTGAACCTCCTGCCGGATCAAGCGCCCCTTTACTTCGCGCAGATCGTCTGGTCGGTCACGGCCCTGCCAACGATCAAGGAAGTCTTCTTCGTCTACGGCGGCCTCGCCGTGCCCCCCGAGATCGGCAACGGCTCCCAGGCGACCACTGACTACGGCGTGAACCGCGCCGACTACGACCAGTTGGCTCCGGCCCCGGGGTGACGAGAACCCACCTGCCCGTGGCGATCGCTCAGAGCTCTACCCCGACACGCTCGCCCTCGGGCCAGGATTGCTCCACACGCGGCGCGTCGGCCCAGAGGCGTTCGAGGTTGTAGTAGTGGCGCGCCTCGTCGAGAAACACGTGGACGACGAATTGACCGTAGTCGAGCAGCACCCAGCGGGCGTCGTCGAGGCCCTCGACGTACCGGGGGGAACCCCCGCCCTGCGCCTTGACGCGCTTTTCGACCTCTTCGGCGATCGTGCGGACCTGGCGCACGTTGCTCCCACTTGTGATCACGAAGTGATCGGTGATCCCGAGCAGGTCCCCGACATCGAGCACAACCGTCGGGTCGACGGTCTTTGACGAAGCGGCACCGGCCGCGACGAGCACGCGATCGAGACTCAACGCGATCCGAAGACCCTTTGGTCAAGCCGGCAGAAACCTTGCGCGCCAAAAGCCTGCACATGGCCGGACGCTTCTCGAGGTGGGAAACGAAGCATCCCGTGGCGGCTCATCTGGTCACAGGATACAGGCCGTGTTCGCGGATCACGCGGATGGCTGGCATAGGAATTAGGAAGTCTAGGGGCCGCCCGGTCGCAACCCGATCGCGCAGGTCGGTGCTCGATATCTCCAGGGCCGGAACCTCGACCATGCGAACGTCCCAGCCCTCGAGCGGGCTGGCCGGGCCGGTGGCGTCAATCGTCGTGCCAGGCCGGTTGACCACCACGAGGACCACCTTGGAGCGCACCTCTTCGAGCCGCTCCCAGCCCCCGAGCTCTGCAGCGGCGTCGGCGCCGACGATCAGGTTCAGCTCGGTACCCGGCCACTGAGCTTCCAGCTCAGCCACGGTGTCCGCCGTGTAAGAGGGGCCGCCCCGCGCGATCTCGATACCGCTCGCCTCGAGCCCCTCGACCCCTTCGACAGCTGCCTCCACGAGCGCCAAGCGGTCGGCGGCGGGAGTGACGGGCCGGCTCGCCACCTTCTGCCACGGCTCGTTGGCGACAACGAGAAGGACCCGGTCGAGGCTGAGCTCATGGCGGGCGTTGACAGCTGCGACAAGGTGGCCGACGTGGACGGGGTCGAATGTCCCCCCGAGGATGCCAAGTCGCCGGGGGACGCGCACCATCGAAGCGTAGCGAGCACTGGAGCCTCAGCCGAGATCGCGCCAGGTCACGCCGACGGGAGCGGGGGCGCGGGATCAGACCGTCCAGCCCGCGTACGCTTGTGGGGTGAGCACCACATCGGACCCGGTGAGGCGGGAGCTCCTCGGCGCGGCCGCCCCGGTGGCCGCCGCGGCAGTCGCCCCCCCGTCCGATCCGGCGCCCCAGCCAGAGCGCGAGCCGGCCTGGCACCCGGCCTCCTGGCGCACGCGCCCTGCTACCCAGCAACCTCCATGGCCCGATCTCGCCGCCTACAAGGAGGTCTTCGCCCAGCTCGCGAAGCTGCCGCCGCTCGTGTTCGCCGGCGAGGCGCGTCGTCTCACGAGAAGCCTGGGCGAGGTCGCGGCCGGTAGAGCGTTCCTGCTCCAAGCCGGCGACTGCGCCGAGTCCTTCGAGGACTTCTCGGCCGACGGCATAAGGGACAAGCTGAAGGTCATCTTGCAGATGGCGGTCGTCCTCACCTACGGCTCGGGTGTCCCGGTCGTGAAAGTCGGCCGCATCGCCGGACAGTTCGCCAAGCCCCGTTCCGCGACGACCGAGCGCGTCGGCGACATCGAGCTTCCCGTGTTCCGGGGTCACATCATCAACGACGACGTCAAGACCGCGTCCGGGCGGGTGCCGGATCCAACCCGCATGCTGCGCGCTTACCACCAGTCGGCTTCGACGCTCAACTTGCTGCGTGCGTTCACAAAGGGCGGCTTCGCCGACCTGTCCCAGGTGCACTCGTGGAATCTCGAGTTCCTCGCGACGAGCGCCGAAGGCAGGCAATTCGAAGCCATCGCGGAGGAGATCGACCGAGCGCTGCGCTTCATGCACGCCTGCGGTGTCGACCTCTCGGCCGACTCGACCATTCATCAGGTCGACCTGTTCACCAGCCACGAGGCCCTGCTGCTCGACTACGAGGAAGCCCTCACCCGCAAGGACTCCCTCACCGGTGACTGGTACGACTGCTCCGCCCACCTCGTTTGGATCGGGGAGCGCACACGGGAGATAGACGGAGCTCACGTCGAGTTCGCGACCGGGATAGGCAACCCGGTGGAGGTCAAGCTCGGGCCGACGGCGACGCCCGACGAGGCGACGGCGCTCTGCGAGCGGCTCAACCCCGGGCGGGCACCCGGACGGCTCACCTTCGTGTCCCGCATGGGTGTCGACAAGGTCCGCACCGCTCTCCCGCCGCTCGTGCGCGCCGTCTCCGCCGCGGGCTTCCCTGTGGCCTGGGTCTGCGACCCGATGCACGGCAACACCTTCGTGAGCGAATCTGGCCACAAGACACGCCGTTTCGACGACGTGCTGGGGGAGATCCAGGGTTTCTTCGCCGTTCACAAGTCAGAGGGGACATGGCCGGGAGGAGTGCACATCGAGCTGACAGGTGACGACGTCACCGAATGCCTCGGTGGGATCGGTGGGATAGTCGAAGAGCAGCTGCTGTTGCGCTACACGACCGCCTGCGACCCGCGCCTCAACGCCCGCCAGTCGACCGACCTCGCCTTTCGTATCGCCGAGTTCTTGCGGGGATAGTGTGAGACCTGTTGACCCTGTGCTCAGAGTTGGCCATGGGTCAAGAGTTCTGATAATGTGACGATAAGTGCTCTATCGTGCACCCTAAGCGCTTGGGCTCTCGGCCCGGTATTCCTGCTCGCCTGCCGGGCCGTCTCGGGACGGTCTTGGCGGTCGTCATCGCGCTCGGGGGCGCGCTGAGCACAGGCCCGCTCTTGGGCGCGGGTCAAGCCGGCGCCACGCCCCGGCTCGGCAGCCAGGCCGTGGGCTCGTCCGTGAGGACCGTCTCGACCTCGACGCTCCCGGACGCGACCCCGGCCGCGAACACGACGACCACGACGACGCCGGCCACGGGCACGGCGGCAGGTACGACGGTGACAGCAACGGCCGTCGGTTATGACGTTGCCGAGGCCAACGGCACGGTGACCCCGCTCGGGGGAGCCGCCTACTACGGCTCCGAGTACGGAAGAGCCCTCGTCGCCCCGATCATCGCTTTGCTCCCCACGCCTGACCGGGCCGGCTACTGGCTGATCGGCGCCGACGGCAGCGTGTTCGCCTTCGGCGACGCCAAGCAGGAGGGTGGCGCCGGCGGGGCGGTGCGAGCGCTCCCGGTCGTGGCGGCGGCGGCGTCCGACGCCGGCGGGTACTGGCTCGTCACCTCGAACGGCCAGGTCATGGCTTTCGGCGACGCCAAGAACTACGGCTCGGTGTCCTCACCGTTCGCCGGCAGAGTCGTGGCGATCGTTGCCACCCCCGACGGGCGGGGCTACTGGATCGCCTGCAGCTCCGGAGCTGTCTTCAACTTCGGCGACGCCGAGACCTACAGCCCCGTCGGGGCGGGTCCCACCGATCAAAGCGTCGTCGCAATGGCGGCTACGCCCGACGGTGCTGGCTACTGGCTGGCCGCGGCGAACGGCGCCGTGTACAGCTTCGGCGACGCGCCTCAGCTCGCAGCCGGTCCGCCGCTCAAGCTCGCATCGCCCGTGGCGGGCTTCGCCGTCACCCCGGACAGCACCGGAGCGTGGCTCGCCGAGGAGGACGGCGCCGTCGTGAGCCGCGGCACCGCCCTTCCTCACGGCTCGCCGACGGGCGTGACGAGCACCTCGCCCGTCACCTCGATCGCCTGGATGCCGATACCACCTGCGAGCACTCTCGCTTACGACCTCGCCCAGACCAACGGAGAGGTGGCTTCCCTGGGAGGGGCCGCCTACTACGGGTCGGTGTACGGGGCACGCCTGGTCGCTCCCATCGTCGCCTTGGTTCCCAGCCCTGATCGCAAGGGCTACTGGCTGATTGGCGCCGACGCCAGCGTGTACCCGTTCGGGGACGCCCGATACGAGGGCGACGCCGGCGGCTCCGTGCGCGAGTGGCCCGTCGTGGCGGCGGCGGCGACGCCCGACGGCCGCGGCTACTGGCTCGTCACCTCGGTCGGCCACGTGATGGCCTTCGGTGACGCCAAGAGCTATGGCGAGGTCACTGCGGCGATCAAAGGGGACGCCGTCGCCATCGTCGCCACCAACGACGGCAAGGGGTACTGGATCGCCACCAGCACCGGGGCGGTCTTCAACTTCGGTGACGCTCAGCCCTTCGCCGCGGCGGGGGCGAGCCCTGAGGGCCAGCGAGTCGTCGCCATGGCGGCGACGACCGACGGCGGCGGCTACTGGCTGGTCGCCGCAGACGGGGAGGTGTTCTCTTTCGGCGACGCCCCGCGCCTGACGCTCAACCCGCCGGTCAAGCTCGCCTCGCCCATGGTGAGCTTCACCGTCACCCCGCAGGACACCGGCGCCTGGCTTGCCGAACAGGACGGCACCGTATTGGATCTCGGCACCGCCACCGCGCACGGCTCGCTCAGCGACGTGACGACTCCGGTCGCCTCGATCGCCGGGATTGCCCTGCCGCCCCCCAGCACCCTCGCCTATGACCTGGCGGAGGCCAACGGCAAGGTGGCGACCCTTGGCAAAGCCGCCTACTACGGCTCTGCGTACGGAAAGCACCTGGTCGCCCCGATCATCGCCTTGGTCCCCACGCCCGATCGCAAGGGTTACTGGCTCATCGGTGCCGACGGCAGCGTGTACGCCTTCGGGGACGCCAAGTTCGAGGGCGATGCCGGTGGCAGAGTGCGCCAGGACCCGGTCGTGGCGGCTGCGACGACCCCGGACGGCCGCGGGTACTGGCTCGTCACCGGCGGCGGCCGCCTGCTGCACTTCGGTGACGCCGAGAGCTACGGCTCGGTTGCCCGGCCCTTCACCGGTCGCGTCGTCGGGATCGTCGGCACCCCCGACGGCAAGGGGTACTGGATCGCCTGCAGCTCCGGCAGGGTACACAACTTCGGCGACGCCAACTACCACGGATCGGCGGGGGCCGAGACGCCCGGTCAGGCCATCGTCGCCATCGCGGCTACCCCCGACGGGGGCGGTTACTGGCTCGCCCGGGCGAACGGGAACGTGGCCCGTTTCGGCGACGCTGTGCAGCTGGCAACGCCGAGGCGGGTGAGAGCCAGCTCGCCCGTCGTGGGGATGGCCGTGACCCCGGACGGGACCGGGGACTGGGTGGCCGAGCGGAACGGCACCGTCGTGAGCCTCGGCGCGGCCCCTGCCCACGGATCGCTCAGCAGGACCCAGGGCACTGCCCCCGTCACCTCGATCGCCGCCATGCCGGTTGCGGACGTCTCGCCGCTGCAGTACCCGAGCGGCTCTTTCGGCTACGACATCAACTGGCCCCAGTGCGAGGGACCGGCGTCGACTCAGACGGTCCCGCTCCCCGGGGCGCCCTCTTACCCGGCCGGGACGGCCGAGTACACCATCGCCATCGTCGGAGTGGACGGCTGGGCGGTCGGCGCGCCGAACCAGTGCCTGCAGGCGGAGGTGGCCTGGGCCGCCGGCGCCGTAGGCACCAATGGCGCCCCGTACGACCTGTACATGTTCCTCAACTCGCCGTCGCCGTCCGACACGATCGACCAGCAGGGACCGTTCGGGACCTGCGACGACTTCTCCGGCTCGCAACAGGCGACGTGCCTCGCGTACAACTACGGCTACAACTCGGCTCAGGCAGCCATGGGCTACGCGGCGTCCCAGGGAGCCTCGTCACCGGTGTGGTGGCTCGACATCGAGAACGACCTCTGCGGGCAGTACTGGTCCTGCGACCAGGCGCTCAACTCCCTCACGATCCAGGGTGCGCTCGACTTCCTGCACTCCCAGAACGTGACGGCCGGCATCTACTCGACCGCGGTCCAGTGGCAGGGGATCACCGGCGGCTACGTGCCATCCGGTCCGCAGGTCCCGATCTGGGTCGCGGGTGCCTACTGGACTTCGCCCCCGTACCCGCCGAATTACGGCTACTGGCCCCCGGCGACGCTCGCACCGTTCTGCAGCGCGAAGTACGCCTTTGCTGGAGGCGAGACCTGGCTCTTGCAGGAAACGCCCGGCCCGAACGACTATCCCTTCGACCCTGACTACGCCTGCTGAGGCACTGCGCGCCCCGTTCGGGCGAGGGCCGCGCGGGCGGTCTGTTCCCGCTGGACCCAAGCCGGCGCGGCTATGCGCAGCCCGGCGGGGTCGTGCGGCCGGCTCGGGTCGAGGTGGGCGGCGTCGTTGTAGCGGACGAGCCACCACCGCGTCCCCGTGAAGGCCCATTCGGTCATCGAGGCGTTGTCGGGGAAGAAACGGGCCAAGCCGCCGTGCTCCGGCAACCCGAGAAAGCGGATGAGCGAAGCATCCACGACGCCCCCGTGGCCCGAGACCACGACCAGCTCCCCGGGATGCGCCTGCGCGAGGCGGTACAAGGCGTCCTCTGCCCGGTCGAGGAACTCGAGCCAGTTCTCCCCGCCCGGCGACAGCGGCCGCTCGGGATCGTCGCCGGGGAGCCGGCGTCCGTAACGCCTGTCGCACTCGGCCCAGCTCAGCCCGTCCGCCTCGCCGGGATGGCGCTCACAGAGCGCGCACCTGGCCTCGTAGGAGACATCGCCGAGAACAGGGAGCAGGATCTCGGCCGTCTCGACGGCGCGGCGCAGGACGCTCGAGTAGAGCGCGGTCGCCCCCTCGAGCTCGCCCGTGCGCCGGAGGCGCTCTGCGAGGGCCCGCACCTGCAGTCGGCCCCGCTCGGTGAGCCCGCTGCAGCCGAGATGTCCTGCGACGAGATCCTCCGCGTTGCTCACGGCCTCGCCGTGGCGGACGATGACGAGCCTCGTGCCCGCGGCGACCCGTCCTTGGGGCGCGCTCTGCCACTCCGATGCGACCGTCATGGCTCCAAGGATACCGGCCACCGGCCCCGGCCACCGGCCCCGGCGAGCCTCCTCGGTGTGGCGATGCCCCGAGGAAACAGGGCCGCTGCGGCTCAGGCCAGGTGCGCGACGAACGCCTCGAGCTGGCGGAGATTGCGGCACTCGTAGGCGGCGTCGCAGTGCTGGGCGTACTGATCGACGATCGAATCGCCGCTCCCCCAGTACGAGCGAGGCTCGGGGTTGAGCCAGAACACTCTTCTCGCCCGATGGCGAAGCTCGCGGACGACCCACGCCTGGGCGGCGTGGTAGTTGTTCCGGCCGTCGCCGAGCAGCAAGATGCTCGCCTTCGGCCCGATCTCGTGTCCCCAACGCTCGTAGAAGGCGGTGAGCGCATGCCCGTAGTCCGAGTGACCGTCCGCCCAGACCACGTCGGCTTCGAGGTTGACCCTCTGCACCGCCTCGGTCACGGTCTCGGACCGGTCGAAGATCCCCGTCACCTCGTCTACGCCGTCGATGAACACGAAGCTGCGCACCCTGGAGAACTGGGACGAGATCGCATAGACGAGTTGCAAGGTGAAGCGGGCGAAGGCCGCCACCGAACCTGAGACGTCCGCGATCACCCAGATCTCCGGCTTGGCCTGATGGGGGTGCTTGAAGCGCGGCTCGACCGGCACGCCACCGTAAGAGAGGGAATGGCGCATCGTCGCCCGGAAGTCGAGCGCTCCCCTGCGCAGGTGGCGACGTTTGCGGGCAAGGCGCGTGGCCAGCTTGTGAGTGAGCGGCTGGATGGCCTTGCGCATCGCCACGAGCTCGTCGCGGGTGGCGTGCATGAACTCGACATCTTCGGGAAGCGGCTTGCGCAGGCTACGGGCGAGCGCCTCGGCTCCCCTGTCGGCCACGAGCCAGCGACGGATCTCGGCCTCGATCTCGTTGCGCAGCTGTTCGATCCGGGCCTTGTACTCGTCTTCGAGCAGCCGCTCCTCCAACGCTGTGAGCTGACCCGGGCGCCGGCCCCGCAGCACCGCCACGCCGGGGCGCTCGCCGGCTGGCTGCTCCCCCGCCAAGTCGGTCTCGCCGCCCGCGCGGGCGCGCGCCTGGGCAACGAGCCGGGCGAGCACGCCCTCGAGGTCGAGATTGCGAAGCGTGCGGTACAAGTAGTACGTGCCTGCGACCGGGCGTCCCGGCTCCATGGCCGCATAGCGCGCCACGGCGAGGCGGGCGATGGCGCTGAGCAGCAACTGGTCGCCGTCGCGCAGGGCCCGGAAGACCAGGGCGGCGATCTCTTCGGAGCTGACCGGCTCGGCACCGCCCACCCCTTTCCATGTTGGCCCCTCGGGCACCGGGCCGGCTCGCTCGTCCCCCCCGGGGGCCCGCGCCTCATCCGCGACGACGGAGAATTGACGTCCCCGCGTCGAGAAATAGACCTCGAAGACGGTGTCGAAGGCGCGCCAGTGATTGGCCGACTTCACCAGGGTGGCGCCGAGGGCGGACTTGACCGCCTGGCGGTCCTCGAGCGGCAGATGCCCGAGGGCCTCGGCGGCGTCGGCCTCTTCGGACACCGACACAGGAAGGCCGGCTTGCCGCAGCTCGGCCACGAAGCCCACGAGGACGTCGAGCACAGGCGAGACCCCGCTTTGGCGAAGGCGGCGGTCAGTAACCGGACACGGCGGCGAGCTCCTTCGCCGCCACCTCGATGTCCGAGCGGTACTTGAGCAAGATGTGCAGCGTCGAGCGCGCCGTCTCGGAGTCCACCGACTCGATGCCGAGCAGCACGAGGGTCCGGGCCCAGTCGATGGTCTCTGAGATCGAGGGGTGTTTCTTGAGATCCAGCGCCCGCAGCGACCGGACGATGCGGGCGACCTGGTCGGCGAGCTCGCCGGTGACACCGGGGACCTTGGCGAGCACGATCGCCCGCTCGCGCTCGAGCGAGGGGTAGTCGAGATGGAGGAACAGGCAGCGGCGCTTCAAGGCTTCAGAGAGCTCCCGGGTGTTGTTGGACGTGAGGAAGACGAGGGGGATCTGGCTGGCGCGGATGGTGCCGAGCTCGGGGATCGAGACCTGGTAGTCCGAGAGGACCTCCAACAAGAGGGCCTCGGTCTCGATCTCGAGACGGTCGATCTCGTCGACGAGCAGCACGACGGGATCGGTGGCCCGGATCGCCTCCAGGAGCGGGCGAGCCAGCAGGAACTCCTCGGAGAAAAGGTCCTCCTCGAGCGACTCCCAGCCGAGCGGCCGAGCCCCTCCGGCATCCTCGGCGCCGCGTTCGACCTGGATACGGAGCAACTGCTTCTTGTAGTTCCACTCATAGAGCGCCTTGGCCTCGTCGAGGCCCTCGTAGCACTGGAGGCGTATGAGCCGAGCTCCGAGGTGACGGGCCGTCGCCTTGGCGAGCTCCGTCTTTCCGGTTCCTGCCGGGCCTTCGACGAGGACGGGCTTGGCGAGGCGGTCGGCGAGGTACACGACGCCCGCAAGGCCGTCATCGGCGAGATAGCCGACCGCGCCGAGCCCTTCTCGGACCTCCTCCAAGGAGGCAAAGCGCGGCTCGCCGCCTTCGGAGGGTCCCGTCACGAGCGGATCTGGCCGTGGCCGTACACGACGTACTTCACACAGGTCAGCTCCCGCAATCCCATCGGCCCGCGGGCATGCAGCTTCTGCGTCGAGATGCCGACCTCGGCACCGAGGCCGAGCTCCCCGCCGTCGACAAAGCGCGTGGAGGCGTTGACGAGCACGGCGGCCGCGTCCACCTCGCGGACAAAACGCGTCGCGGCCTCGAGGTCGGAGGTGACGATCGCCTCTGAGTGCCCAGAGCCGTACCGAGCTATATGAGCGATGGCGGCGTCGAGATCGTCCACGACGCCGACAGCAAGCTCGAGGGCCAGGAACTCGGTGGCGAAGTCCACCTCGGTGGACGGCCGCGCACCCGGCAGCAGGGGCCTGGCCCGCTCGTCGGCGGCGAGGACGACGCCCTCCAGCGCGCGGCTCACCTGGGGCAAGAACTCGCCGGCGACGTCCTTGTGCACGAGCAGGGTCTCGGCAGCATTGCAGACGCTCGGTCGCTGCATCTTGGCGTTGACGACGATGCGCTCGGCCATGGAGAGGTCGGCCGCGGCGTCGACATAGACATGGCAGTTGCCGTCCCCATCGAGCACGTAGGGAACGGTGGCGTGCTCGAGGATCATCGAGAGCAGGGCCGGTCCGCCCCGGGGGATCAAGCAGTCGATCACTCCGCGGAGCCGGACGAACTCCACGGCCGTCTCGTGTGCCGTGTCCTCGACGAGCAGGACGGCGTCGGCCGGCAGCCCTGCCTTCTCGATCGCCTGGCTCAGCGACGAGGCGATGACGCGATTGGACTCGAGCGCGCCCGCCGAACCGCGCAGCAGGGCGGCGTTGCCCGCCTTCAGGCACAAGGCGGCGGCGTCGGCTGTGACGTTCGGGCGGTTCTCGTAGATGATCCCGACGACTCCGAGCGGGACGCGCACGCGCTCTACGCGAAGCCCGTTCGGCCGCACGTAGCCCTCGACGACCTCGCCCACGGGATCGGGCAGCGCCGCCACCGCCCGCAGCCCGCCCGCCATCGCCGCGACCCGCGCCTCTGAGAGGCGCAGCCGGTCGACCACCGTCGCCGACGCGCCCGCCTCGAGAGAGCGGGCGACGTCCCTCGCGTTCGCGCTCAGGATCTCGTCGCAGCAATCGGCCAGGCGATCGGCGGCCAAGGCGAGTGCCTCGTCCTTGGTCGAGGAGGGCGACGTGGCAAGCACCCGGGCGGCCGCCTTGGCACGCCGGCCGAGATCGGGCAACGAAATGGTCGACATTGCCTCAGGCTAGCGGCGCAAGGCTCGGGCTATTCGGTGCCGAGCCGCTCCACGAGCCGTCTGGCCTGCCACGACCGCTCGGCCTCGCCTGCCTCCGGCCCTCCGAGGTCCGCAGCCGCCTGGCGCGAGCGCTCTGCCGCGTCGCGCGCCGAGACCCAGGAGGGCACGTACTTGAGTCCCCCACCTCCGACGGCGAATCGGCCCCAAGGGGTGTCCACCTCGTCGACCTCGGCCACCCTGCGCTCCTCGAGCGCCTCGTACTTGCGGGTCTCGCGATCTGCGAGGAAGGGGAGGGCGACATGGCGGACGGCCTCCACCGCGGCCAGCACGGCGTCACGTGCCGCGGCAAGAGTCTCCCAAGCGGGGTCGCTCAAGATGTCGACCCCCTGTCCCTCGGCTTGCGCTGCAGCCGCGAAGGCGGCGTCACCGATCGCCGTGCCCTCCCGCCGCAGCCGCCGGTGCGAGGCGATCCGCGAGACGAACCCGAGCCTGTGGGCGTCGGTGCCGGCGCCGGTGATGAGATACCGGCGAGCCGAGGCGATGATCTCCCCGAGCGTCCCACCGCCCGGAAGCTCCGCCTCGGCACTGCCGGGGACGATCTTCAAGAGGTGCTCAACACAGTCGAGGGCGAAGTTCGCTGCGGTCAGCTGCGACCACGACGTGCTGGCGACAAGGCGCGCCGCACCGGCATCGCCGACCGGCTCGGCGACGAAGACGCACTCGCCGAGCTGATCGAGAAGCTCGCCAGCGTCGAGGACGACGGGCTTGCCGTGTTCGTCGGGCTCGACGACCTCGCCCGGCTGCCATCGGTCGTCCCGGCGGACGGGCAAGGACCACCGCCTGCGGTAGCCCTCGTGATGCTGCAGGCCATCGCTGTCGGTCGCCACGTATCGATCGGGCACTTAAATGACCTCCCGGTCAAGCTCGACGAGGTGTTCTCACGCTAACGGGTCCCGCTCGGGCCCGCCCGGGGCGAGGCTAGAGCACTACGAGGTCATCGCGGTGAACGACCTCGTGCGGGAGATCGTCGGCGAGCTCGCCGGTGTGCAGCCCGACCCACTCGGCGGCCCTCGCAGCCCCGAGCCGGGCGATCCCCTTGGCGAAGATCACCCGGTCCGCGGACAGGATCTCGACGGCGTCATCGGCCTCGAAGGAGCCCTCCACCGCCAGCACGCCCGCCGGCAGCAGCGACTTGCCCCGTTCCACCACGGCGCGCTGTGCTCCCTCGTCGACGACGATCCTGCCGGCCGGGCGCAGCGCAAAGGCGATCCATAACTTTCGCGCCCCGAGCGCCCGGCGTTGCGGCAAGAAGATCGTCCCGACGCCGGGCTGGCCGGCCACCGCCTCCGCCAGCACATCGGGGCGCCGGGCCGAGGCGATCACGACCCGGGAGCCGGACCACACGGCCATCTTGGCGGCGGCGAGCTTGGAGGACATCCCGCCCCGGCTCATCAAGCTGGCCGCGCCACCCGCCACCTGCTCGAGCTCGTGGTCGATCTCGGTGACCTCTTCGATCAGGGTCGCCTCCGCGTCGTGCCGCGGATCGGCGCTGAGCAGGCCGGCCGTGTCGGTCAAGAGCACCAGCAGGTCAGCGCGCAGGAGGTGGGCGACGAGAGCCGCCAGGCGGTCGTTGTCCCCAAAACGGATCTCGTCGTCGGCAATGGCGTCGTTCTCGTTGACGATCGGGACGACGCCGAGCTCCAAAAGGCGCGTGAAGGTGTCGCGGGCGTGCAGGTAGCGCTGGCGGTGGGCGAAGTCGAGCGGGGCGAGCAGAACCTGGCCGGCGAGCAGGCCCTCGGATCTGAGCGCATCCTCGTAGACCCGCATGAGGCGAGGCTGGCCGATGGCCGAGAGCGCCTGCAGGGTCATCGGGTCGTTCCGGTGCTCGCCCAGCGGGGCGATGGCGGCAACGCCGGCGGTGACGGCGCCCGAGGTGACGACCACGACGGTGTGGCCGTCCCGGCGCAAGCCGGCTACCTCGGCGCAAAGCTTGCCCACCGCCGCGATGTCGACCGCGCCGTTGCTCGCGGTGACCGAGCTGGTGCCGATCTTCGCGATGACGATCACGCGCTCAGCGCTCCGACTCGTAGGTGAAGCTGAGCTCCCCGATACGCACCACGTCGCCGTCGTGCGCCCCGGCCCGCGCCAGGGCACGATCGACGCCGATGCGCTTCAGGCGACGGTGAACGTGCTCGAGCGCGTCGGGATTGGTGAGATCGGAGACCGCGACCGCCCGCGCCGCCTGCCTGCCCGCCACGACGAACACAGATCCCTCCCGGTGCACCGTGACGCCTTCAGGCTCGGGACGGTGCACGACCGCGGCCTGGCGCGGCAAGGGCATCTCGGCGCGGGCCTCCTCCACCAAGGCGGCGAGCCGGCCCAGGAGCTGGGGCAGGCCGGCACCGGTGACGGCGGAGATCTCGAGGTCGAGCCTCAGACCGGCGCGGTCCCCGTCGGCTTGCGCGAAGGTGCCCGTCCCGCCGGAGTCCACCGGGCGCCTGTCGGCCCTGGAGCCGACGATCATCCTCGGACGCTCGAGCAGCTCGGGGCGATGCCGGCCGAGCTCGTCGAGCAGGACGCGGACCTGCTCGAACGGTGCCCGGCCCTCGTCTTCGCCGAGGTCGGCAAGCACGAGCAACACCCGGGCGCGCTCGACATGGCGGAGGAACTTGTGCCCGAGGCCGCGCCCTTCCGACGCCCCCTCGATCAACCCGGGGATGTCGGCGACGACGAACTCGACGGCATCGGAGTCCTGGCGGCTCGTGCCCCCGACGCGCACGACGCCGAGATGGGGCTCGAGCGTGGTGAAGGGATAGTCGGCGATCTTCGGCTTGGCAGCGGAGATGGTCGACACGAGCGTGGACTTGCCGGCGTTGGGGAACCCGACGAGGGCGACGTCCGCCATCAGCTCGAGCTCGAGGTTCAACCAGTGCTCCTCGCCGAGCTCCGCTTGCTCCGCGAAGGCGGGGGCGCGCAGACGGTTGCTCAGGAACCGGGCGTTCCCCCGCCCGCCCCGCCCGCCCGCCGCCGCCAGATAGCGGTCACCGCTCGAGGTGAGGTCGGCGAGCACGTCGCCGTTCTGGTGACGAACGATCGTGCCAACCGGGACGGGCACCACGAGGTCAGCGCCGTTGCGACCGTGGCGCTTCTTGCCTCCCCCATGGCCGCCGTCGCCGGCACGCCGGTGGGGATGGTCGACAAAGGAGAGCAGTGAGGCGAGGTTCGTCGTGGCCTCGAGATAGACGCTGCCTCCCTGGCCACCGTCGCCCCCGTCTGGACCGCCTCTGGAGACGTGTGCCTCCCTGCGGAACGAGACCGCCCCGGCACCTCCGTTGCCGCCTTTCACGTGGACCTGAGACTCGTCGACAAAAGGCGACGCCATCTCAGGCCCTCACGGCGAAGTCAGTTCGATGCCAGGTCCGTGGGATAAAGCGCGAGCACCGCGAGCCATCCCCCCTGGCGACGGAGCACCCGCGCCCAGAGCCCTTCGGGATCGCCCGAGAGGACGTCTTGATAATTGGCCGTGAGCACGTGCCAGGATCCCGAGCCGACCTCGTTGGCGAGCTGGCCCGGCCCCCAGCCTGCGTAGCCGGTGAAGACACGGACCTCGGCCAACGGCACTGGGACGTCGATCGGGTCCTCGTGCAGGTCGACCGTGCCGAGAGTGCCGTAGAGCGGCGCAAATCCGGCCGCCTCCGCGACATCTGGGAGCTCGGTCCGCCCGATGCAGATCGCCGCGCTCGGCTGGACCGGGCCTCCGATGAACAGCACCGAGGGCGTCGCCGCGAGGGCTCCCCATCCCGGCACGATCTCGTCGACGGGGATCGGGCTGGGCCGGTTGAGCACGACGCCCAGCGAGCCGTCGTCGACGTCGTGGGCGAGGATGAAAACGACGCTGCGGAAGAAGTTGGGGTCGGCAAGAGTTGGCGAGGCGACGAGCAGCGAGCCCTTGGCGAGAGCGCCTGCCATCTGCCCTCGGGGGTCAGTCCTCGACGGGCACGACGTCCACGAGGCGACGCCCGTGCCGCGAGCCGAACTTCACCTTGCCGTCGGCCTTGGCGAACAACGTGTCGTCGCGACCCCGCCCGACGTTGTAGCCAGGGTGGAAGTGCGTGCCACGCTGACGAACGACGATCGTGCCGGCTGTTATCGCCGTGCCGTCGAACACCTTCACGCCAAGGCGTTGGGCGTTCGAGTCGCGGCCGTTGCGGGTGGACCCCCCGCCTTTGGTCTTTGACATGAACTTCTCCTCAGTCCTCGGTCGCCGTGGTCGCCTGGTCCTTGGAACCTGCAGGCACCGCAGCCGCGCTCGCGCCTCCGGGGAGGTCGATGGCTGTGATCTCGACAGTGCTGTAGTGCTGGCGGTGGCCATAACGGCGCCGGCCACGAGCCTTGGCCTTGTAAGTGAAGCCGATGATCTTCGGCCCCTTCGCCAAGCCGACCACGCGGCCGGTGACGCTCGAGGCTTCGAGCGGGGCGCGCTCGGTCACGACGCGGTCGCCGTCGACCACGAGCTTGGGCACGAAGCTCACCTCGTCGCCCGGGGCGGCATTGAGCAGCTCGACGTCGAGCTGTTCGCCGACTTGGACGCGCGCTTGCTTGCCACCTGTGTCGATCACTGCGTACATATGCGGGTAACGATAGCGCAGGGTCTCACAGGTGCTGGTCGGGGAAGATGATCCCTCGCCCGCTGCACATCGGGCACGTCTCCGACAAAGCCTCCACCAGGCCCTCGCCCACGCGCTTTCGCGTCATCTCGACAAGGCCGAGCTCGGAGATCTCATAGACCTGCGTCGGCGTCTTGTCGCGCGCCAGCGCCGCCTTGAAAGCGGCGAGGACCGCGACGCGGTTCGCCTTTATCTCCATGTCGACGAAGTCGATGACGATGATCCCGCCGATGTCGCGCAGGCGCAGCTGGCGGGCGATCTCCTCGGCCGCCTCCAAGTTGTTCTCGAAGACGGTCTCTTCCAGGCTCGAGCTGCCGACGTTCTTGCCTGTGTTGACGTCGATGACGGTCAGAGCCTCTGTCCGCTCGATGATGAGCGAGCCCCCCGAAGGCAGCCAGACCTTGCGGTCGAGCGCCTTGTGGAGCTGCTCGTGCACGTGGTGGCGCTCGAAGAGAGGCAGCGCCTCGGTAGACAGGTCGTAGAGCTCGACACGCTCCGCCAGCTCCGGGTTGAACTGGGAGACGTAGTCACGAACGATCGCGAACAACTCGGGATCGTCGATGAGCACGGACCGGTGCTCGTCGGTCAGCTCCTCGCGGATGATGCGCACGGCCATGTGCGGCTCGGAGTAGAGCAGCGCCGGCGCGGGCAGCTTGCGCGTGCGCTCGTCGATGTCCCGCCAGCGGCCGACGAGCTGTTCGACATCTCGGCGAAGATCCTCGGCGCTCGCTCCCGCGGCGGCCGTTCGCACGATGAGCCCGTGGCCCTCGGGGCGGACGTCGTCGAGGATCCGGCGCAGCCGGCGACGCTCGCTGTCGTCGAGACGCCGTGAGATCCCATAGGTAGTGGACTCAGGAACGAGGACGACGAAACGGCCCGGGATCGACACCTCCTGGGTCAGGCGGGCCCCCTTCAGGCCGATGGGGTTCTTGGTGACTTGGCAGACGATCGTCTGGCCTGGCCTGAGCAGGTGCTCGATCCGGTCGGCGCCGGTCTGACGCTCGACCTCGTCCCGGTCGTAGGAGACGTCGCCCCAGTACAGCACCGCGTTCTTCGGAGTCCCGATGTCGACGAATGCCGCCTCCATGCCGGGCAGCACGTTCTTCACGCGCCCGCGGTAGATGTTCCCGACGATCTGGTTGGCGTCGTCCTGGGGACGGGCCACGAAGTGCTCGATGAGAGCCCGGCCCTCGAGCACGGCGATGTGGGTCGCCTCGCGCTCGACGTGCACGCACATGAGGTAGCGACCGACCGGCCGGCCGCGTCGCGAGACTCGCCGTTGTGTGGTCGCGGCGTCGGGCGTCTCGGCCCCTTTTGCCCGGGGCGCGCGACCGCCGGAGGTGCGCCCCGGACCAGCCGGGGTGGCCGGAACCTCGAGGGCCGCCGCAGCCTCGGCCTCACCGGTCGAACCGGAGATGCCAGACGAGCCCCGCGAGCGGCCGCGCCCGCCGCGACGCCGACGGGAGGGGGCAGCACCCGGGGAGGCGTCGCCGTTAGAGGCGCGCTGGGGTTCTTTTTGTTTCGTGGCGGGAGGCTGGCTCCCACGCCCGTTACCAGGCGCTGGCTGTGAGGCCTCCGGCGCCTTGGACAAAGGTGGCGCCGGCCGGGAGTCGCCGATCTTCGGCCTCGCGGGCAGCAGCGGCACACTCGAGCCGTCGGTGAGCGAAGTCGTCACCTTGGGATTGTGCGCACCGTCGGCCGCCTCGGGTGCACCGGTCGCGCGACCGGGCGCGTCCGGTGCGGCCGCCGGGCGGCCGGTCGTCGGATCCAACATCAGGGAGATCCCTTCTAAAGGTCGCGCCGGCAAGCGGCGCGGATGCCACCCGTCGAGCTGCGCCACCGAGAGTCGCCTCTCTGGTGCGCCCGGACGGGTCGAGATTGATATCGAGAGCACGTTCCTTGTCGTCTCGTTCGCCGAGCTCCGCGAAAGATGGGGAGACGGCAAGGTCGGCGACAACGAAGAGGACGAAGCAGGCTACGACCGCGACAGCTAGCGAAACCGCAGTAGTCACCGAATTTGGCTGTGTAAAGGCCTTGGACGTCGTCATCCTGTCCAACAGTTTACTCCTCGGACACCTTCGCCCGGACGTGATCAGGGAGAGTTCACTGGAGGACGAAGATCCGGAGACCCGGTCGGGTGGGTGCTCAGGTAAGTGAAGATGTCCCGGGCGACCGGCGCCGCCGCCGACGCTCCGTAGCCCGCCTGGTCGATCACGACGGCGACGACATAGCGCGGAACGCCCGTCGTCGGCCCGAAGGCGACGAACCAAGCCGTCGGCTGCACGCCGTTGACAGCGCTCTCGGTGGCAGTGCCGGTCTTTCCTGCGATGGGCATCCCGTTGTAGCCGAGGAAGGTGTCATAGGCGGTCCCGAGCGGGTCGTAGACGGCCCCTTCGAGCCCTTGGAGGATCTGGTCGTAGGTGCTGGCCGGCAGCGAGACGTGCCCCGTCACGCGGGGCTTGAAGCGCTTCACCACCTTGCCGGTCGGCGAGATGATCGAGTTCACCAGCTGCGGGGCGTAGCGCGTGCCACCTGTGGCGAATGTGCCGTAGGCCACCGCCTCCTGCAACGGGGTCACGAGGGTCTCGCCCTGCCCGAAGGCCATCTCGATGTTGTCGGCAACGCCGTAGTAACTGCTGGGAAAGTCCGCTGGCAACTGGGAGTGCTGCATCTGGCGCAACCTGGGGCTGTCGACCTGACCGGAGTACTCGTCGGGAAGGTCGATGCCGGTAGCTTCGCCGAAGCCGTACTTCTCCGCCGCGTCCTGGATGGGCGATTCGCCGTAGGTGCCCGAGTCGAACCAGTAGTCGGCACCGAGGGTGTAGAAGAAGACGTCGTCGGAGACCGTGAGCGCTTTCGCGACGTCGAGCTCGCCCTGGCCCGCCTCGCTCACGCCGTTGTTGATGTTGTCGTAGTAGGTGCACCGCCCGCTGCAAGGTGGGGGGATCTGGTAGGAGCCCGGGTCGTCGATATAGCCCCCGAGGCTGGCCAGCATGCCGTCGTTGAGTGCCGTTGTCGCGGTCGCGAGCTTGAAGGTCGATCCCGGGGCCCAGCTTCCTTGGATCGCACGGTTGAGAAGAGGGTCGTGGTCGGCCTGGCTGGTCAAAAGCTGGTAGTGCTGGTCGGAGATGCCGCCCACCCACCACGACGGGTTGTAAGTGGGCACCGAGGCCATGGCGAGAACGGCTCCTGTTTCTGGATCGAGCACCACGGCCGCACCCCCGTCGGCCGGCAGACCGCTCGATTGCAGGTTCGAGATCTGCTTGGTCAGAGCCGTCTCGACGGTTTGCTGCAGGCCGAGGTCCGTGTTGAGCACGAGGTCGTCCCCGCTCGTGGGCGGCGTCGTCTTCGCCGTTCCGATCGCGTTCCCGAGCGCGTCGACCTTGATGACCTCCGAGCCCGGCTGGCCCCGCAGGTACAGCTCGTAGGTCGACTCCAGACCGTTCTGACCGATCACGTCGTTGGCGGTGTAGCCGTACTTCGCCAGGGCTTTCAGCTCGGCCGCGTCGATGTCACCGGTGTAGCCGAGCACTTGGGCAGCCGTGTCACCGTAGGGGTAGGTGCGCTCGGCGGTGAAGGTGAGGGCCACCCCCGGGAACAGGTTCTGGTGCTCGGACAGATAGACGATGGTCGACTGGGAGACATCCACCGCGATCGGCGCCGGCTGATAGGGGCTCGCCTGCGGGTTCGCGAGCGCGGCGTCGACGTCCGCGACGCTCTCTCCGAGCAGCGCCGCCAGACGCCCGATGACCACTTGGGTCGCCGCCGAGCGGCTGAGGGTGACGACCGGGAGCACCTGGTCGCCGACGAGAACCTGACCTCCGCGGGCGACTATCAGGCCGCGGGCGGGCGCGATGGGGACGGTCTGCTCCTCGTAGACGAGGGCGACGTTGCGGTAATGCGAGCTGTGCAGGACTTGGAGCGACCAGAGCCTGACGACCACCGCAGAGAAAGCCACGAGCACGATCAGGCCCATGATCGTGAGCCGCAGGCCGTAACGGGCGCTCTCCTGCCGGCGCTTCTGCTCGCGCTCTTCGTCCTCGATGCGCTTGAGCGGGCTCGAGCTCACGATCCTGCGGTGCCGATCCGTCTCCTCGTCCGCCGGGAAGTACGGCGCCTGCACGGGCCTGCGCGGGCGGACCGGATCGGAACGCCCGGGATCCCGGGGAAGGCTGCCATGGCTCAAGTCCCCTGGACCCCGCGGCGGCTGTTGACCTCCTCCGCCTCGGGTGCTCACCTGGCGCTCCCACTCGCGAAGGCACCTGGTTCATGATGAGCTCCCGGCGCGGCGGCGGTGGTCCACTCGACGAGACGGCAAGTGAGGGAGGCGAGCAGCGCGCAGCCGGCGGCAACAACCACCACGACGACCGCGAGCTGGTGCCACGGCAGGCTCGGCTGGCCGATAAGGGCCCCGAGACCGGCGAAGAGAAGCGACCCGCCCACTCCGCCGAGGAGCGCCGCGGCCAGCTCGAAGCCGAGCGTCGGCCGACCGGGGAGCGCCCCGACGGCCAGGCCCACGGCAAAGGCCACCAGTACATAGCAAAGTGAGGACAGCCCGTAGGGGGTCTGCACGAAGACGTCGGCGACAAGACCGAGGGCGAAGCCCATCACCGCGCCGCGCTGGGGGCCGGCCACGAGTCCGGCCGAGATGGCCAGGAGGAGAAACAGGTCCGCATGCGCACCGGCAATGGCGATCTGGTTCAGCAGACCCACCTGGACGATCACGGCTCCGAGGGCGAGGAGCCCGAGCCGAGCCCACATCCGAAGCGTCATCGCCTGGCCCGCGTACCGGCCTGCGGTGATCGAAGCGCGTCCGCCAGGCGCACGCTCACGCGGGCGAGAGCCATTGGAGCACGGCGACGTACTGGAGAGCAGAGACGTTCACGAGGGGGGTCACGAGAACCTCGGAAGTGAGCGAGCCGCCTGGGTGCCTCACCGAGGACACGGTACCCACCGGGATGCCAGCGGGGTACGCGGCGACATCGAGGCCGCTCGTCAGCACCGGCGCCCCGGGGCTCGTGGCGCTGGTCTCGGAGAGATCCTCCAGCTGCAGCGGATCACCTTGGCCCTGGCCCTGGGCCACGGCCACGTTGCCGGTCCCGAATCGCACCCCGACGTCGGACCTCTGGTCCGTGATCAGCTGGACCACGGAGGTGTGCTGGCCCGCAGCAACGACAGAGCCGACCAAGCCGGCCCCGGAAACGACGGGCATCCCGACCCCGACGCCATTGGAGGTGCCGCGGTCGAGCTCGATCGTGAGGTCGAAATTCGACGACGGCGAGGAGATCACCTGTGCCAGCACCTCAGGGATCCCGTCGACAAAAGGAAGGTTCTGGTTCGCCTGCAACTGGTCGAGCTTCTCCTGGGCCTGCTGCCCCTCCATGAGCTGGCGACGGAGCTGGCCGACCTCGAGCTGAAGCCTCTGGTTCTCGCTGAGGGCGCCGCCGTAGTCGGCCATCCCGGCGAACAGATTGCCCACCGGATGCAGCACGGCCGCGATCCCGCGCTGGATGGGCGAGAAGACGTCTCCGGCGCCGTTTCGGACCGAGGTGACCGCCCGGCGTGCCTCCCCCTTGTAGGCCAGGGTGATCACCGTGATCGAGGCGAGGAGAAGGATCACCAGCGTGAGGCGCTGGCTGGTATTGCGGCGCGAGCTGGCCACCGCGACCCCGAAGGTCAGCGGTTGGTCGAGGAGATGAGGACCTGCTTCAGCGCCTCGAACTCCTCGAGGCACATGCCACTGCCTAGAGCGACGCAATTGAGAGGATCGGGGGCGACGACGATCGGCATGTGGGTCTCCGACTGCAGCCTGCTGTCCAGGCCGTGCAGCAACGCGCCGCCGCCCGTCAGCACTATGCCCTGCTCCATGATGTCCGCCGCCAGCTCGGGCGGGGTGCGGTCGAGCGTGACCTTGACCGCATCGACGATGGCCGAGACCGGCTCTTCGATGGCCTTGCGGATCTCCTCGGTCGTCGTGACCACGGTCTTCGGAAGGCCGGTCACGAGGTCCCGCCCGCGGATCTCGGCGTGGAGCTCCTCCTCGAGCTCGTAGGCCGAGCCGAGCGCGATCTTGATCTCCTCCGCCGTCCTCTCGCCGAGCGCGAGGCTGTACTCCTTCTTGACGAAGGAGATGATCGCCTCGTCGAGCTCGTCGCCACCGATCCGGATGGACTGGCTGACGACGATGCCGCCGAGCGATATGACGGCGACCTCGGTCGTGCCGCCACCGATGTCGACCACCATGTTGCCGGTCGGCTCGTGGATGGGCAGTCCCGCGCCGATCGCGGCCGCCATCGGCTCCTCGATGATGTAGGCCTTGCGGGCACCGGCGTACTCGGCCGCCTCCTGCACGGCGCGCTTCTCGACGCCGGTGATGCCCGAAGGCACGCAGATGACCATCCGCGGCTTCGAGAAACGATGCGGGTGCACCCGGCGGATGAAGTAGCGCAGCATCATCTCGCAGATCTCGAAGTCCGCGATGACGCCGTCCTTCAAAGGCCGGATCGCCTGGATGTTGCTCGGCGTTCGGCCGATCATCCGCTTTGCCTCGACTCCGACGGCAAGGGGATGGCCGTCTTTCACGTTGATGGCAACGACGGAGGGCTCGTTGAGCACGATGCCCCGGCCTCGGACGTAGACAAGTGTGTTGGCAGTACCAAGGTCGACGGCCATGTCACGACCGATGACGGAGAACCTGCTCTCAGACATACAAGTGCTCCAGAGGTAGTTGGGTTTGCAGCACCAGGGTAGGGGATGCGCGCCCAGGTCACAAGAGCGGCGCGCAGTTCGACGAGTCGCCAACGGGACCTTCGGCCCTAACACGCAGCTGGCTCGGAGACTTGGATCATTGCAATGACTCTCGACCTCTCACGCTGGCAGTTCGGGATCACGACGGTCTTCCACTTCATGTTCGTCCCGCTCACCATCGGCCTCGCCCTGCTGCTCGCGATCATGCAGACGGCGGCCTACCGGACCCGCGCTGATGCGGCCAAGCACGAGAAGTGGGACCACATGACCCGCTTCTGGAGACGGCTGTTCCTGATCAATTTCGCCGTCGGCGTCGTCACCGGCATCGTGCAGGAATTCCAGTTCGGCATGAACTGGTCCCTCTACTCACGCTACGTGGGCAGCGTGTTCGGAGCCCCGCTCGCCATCGAGGCGCTCCTGGCCTTCTTCTTGGAGTCCACCTTCCTGGGGATCTGGATCTTCGGCAGGGAGCGCGTCTCGGCCGGCGTCCACCTGGCCTCCATCTGGCTGGTGAGCATCGGCACCATGCTGTCGGCCCTTTTCATCCTGGCCGCGAACGCCTGGATGCAGCACCCCGTCGGCTTCAAGGTGACGGGCAACCGAGCGGTCATGACCAACTTCTGGGCCGTCATGACCAACAGCACCCTCATCGGCTCGTTCCTGCACGTCTTCTTCGCGGCCCTCGTCACCTCGACGATGCTCGTGCTTGGCGTCAGCGCCTGGCACCTGAGGAGAGACCGGCGCGCCGGGCAGGCTCCCGAGACCGTGTTCGCCGCCTCAGCCAAGCTGGCCATCGTCATCGGTGCTGTCGGCATCGTCGCCACCATGTTCTTCGGCGACAACCAGGCGAGGGTGATGGAGCGCCAGCAACCCATGAAGATGGCCGCCGCCGAGGCCATCTACAACACCCAGAACGGCGCCAGTTTCTCCCTGCTCACCATCGGGGACCTATCGGGTAACCCGATCTTCCAGATCCGGCTCCCTCACATGCTCTCGGTGCTGGCCGACAACAACTGGAACGGCTCGGTACTGGGCATCAACCAGATCCAGGTGAAGGAGGCGGCGAAGTACGGCCAGGGGAGCTACAAGCCCATCTTGTGGGTCACCTACTGGACGTTCCGCCTCATGGTGGGCTGTGGGATCCTCATGCTCTTATTGATGGCCGCGGGCCTGTGGCTCATGCGCCGAGGCCGACTCGAGCGATCGGGCTGGTTTCTCAAGGTCTCGGTCCCGGCCATGGCGCTCCCCTTCATAGCCAACACGACCGGATGGATCTTCACCGAGATGGGTCGCCAGCCCTGGGTCGTCTACGGCCTGCTCAAGACGTCCCAAGCCGTCTCGCACATCGGAACGGGCTACGTCGTGACGACGCTGGTCGGTTTCACTGCTATCTACAGCCTCCTGGCGGCGATCGACTTCGGGCTCATGGCGCGCTTTGCCCGCGGCGAGGAAGGGGCTGGCGAGAGCGACGACGAGCCTGAGGCCAAGCCCGGTGCCGACCAGGTGCCGGCGCTCGTCTACTGAGGAAAGGAGCTTCGATGACCCTCATCCTCGCCGGCGTCGACCCGGCCGCCTACAGCGGCCTGGAGGTGTTCTGGTTCATCGTCATCGCCATCTTGTGGGCGGGCTACGCCGTCCTCGAGGGGTTCGACTTCGGTATCGGCATCATGCTCCCGATCCTGGGTCGAGACGACCTCGACCGTCGCGTGCTCATCAACACGATCGGCCCGGTGTGGGACGGCAACGAGGTGTGGCTGCTCACAGCGGGCGGCGCCACTTTTGCCGCCTTTCCCAACTGGTATGCCACCCTGTTCAGCGGCTTCTACCTCCCGCTGTTCCTGATCCTGGCGGCGCTCATCTTCCGTGGCGTGGCATTCGAGTTCCGCGGCAAGCGTCCGGAGCCCGCCTGGCACGCCGCCTGGGACAACGCCATCTTCTGGGGGAGCCTCATCCCGTCCATCCTCTGGGGAGTGGCCTTCGCCAACGTGCTACGCGGGGTGCCGATCGGCCCGCACTTCACCTATCTGGGATCGTTCTTCAACCTCCTCAACCCCTACGGTCTGCTCGGCGGGGTCACCACGTTGCTCCTGTTCAGCCTCCACGGAGCGGTATTCGCCTCCTTGAAGACGACCGACGATCTGCAGGCACGGGCGTCCCGTACGGCAAGAGTCATCGCGCCGGGCGCCACCGCGGCAATCGTGGCGTTCTTGTCCTGGACCTATGTGAACGCGCACAACGCCCATGACGCCGGGCTCGTCCCGCCGTTCGTCCCGATCCTCGCCATCGCCTCGATCGCCGTCGTGGGATGGCTGCTGCGCGAGAAGCTGGACGGCTGGGCGTTCGTCGCCACCGCGGTCGGGCTGATCTGCCTCATCGCCACCATCTTCTTGAACTTGTACCCGAGGGTCATGGTCTCGAGCATCTCGCCGAAGTACGACCTCACGATCGGCAACTCCGCCTCCGCGCCCTACACGCTGAAGGTCATGACCATCGTGGCGCTCATCTTCACGCCGCTCGTGCTCGTCTACCAGGGCTGGTCGTACTGGGTATTCCGCGCCCGCGTGAGCAGGCCGGCGGCCCCCGGTCCCGTGACTGGGGCATCCGGTCCCACGACTGGGGCGTCCGGTCCCACAGCGGCAGCGTCCGATCCCGCGGCTGCAGCGTCCGGTCCCGCGGCTGCAGCGTCCGGTCCCGCGGCTGCAGCGTCCGGTCCCGCGGCTGGAGCAACCTTGGACACCACGTCCCAGCCCACGGAAAGCGGCACCACCTGACTGCGACCAGGGCACGGCCGGGGGGGCTCATCAATCCCCGCCTGGCTCGCAAAGCTACGGCGACCCGCCGCTACCTCGCGGCTGCCGTAGCCATCGGCGTCGCGACGAGCCTGTGCCTGGTGCTCCAAGCAGTCCTGCTCGGTGTGATCGTCCAGCGTGCGTTTCTCGGCCACTGGCCCGCCGCCCGCCTCGTCCCCATGCTGGGCGGTCTGGCCGGCGCCTTCCTGGCCCGGGCGTCGCTGTCGTGGCTGGGCGAACTGGCGGCGCACCGTACCTCGGCGAGCGTCACCTCGGCGCTGCGCCGGCAATTGCTGTCGCGGGCGATGGCTCTCGGACCTTCGTGGTTGGCCGGCGAGCGCACGGGCGAGCTCACCTCGGCGGCAACACAGGGCGTCGAAGCCCTGGACGTCTATTTCGCCCGCTACCTGCCGACCGCCGTCGTGGCAGCCATCTCGCCGCCGATGCTGCTGGCGTGGATGCTGTGGGCAGATTGGCGCTCGTTTCTCATCCTCGGGGTGACCGTGGCGGTCGTCCCGCTGTTCATGGTCCTGCTCGGCTTGGAGGCAAAGCGCCACGCCGAGCGCCAGTGGGACCGGCTCTCAGGCTTGGCCGCAGCCTTCTACGACCTGCTCCAGGGCCTGCCCACCCTGCGGGCCTTCGGCCGCGCAAGGGCCGGGCGGCGGACGCTCGAGAAGGCCGCCGAAGACTTCCGCGTGACCACCATGAGCACGCTGCGGGTCGCCTTCCTCTCCTCACTGGCCCTCGAGGTGCTCGCCGCGGTGGGCACGGCTCTCGTGGCGCTGTTCCTGGGTCTGCGGTTGCTCGACGGATCGCTGCACCTCGGGATCGCCCTTGCCGTCCTGGTGCTGGCGCCCGAGGTGTACCTGCCCCTGCGACGGGCCGCCTCCGAGTTCCATGCGAGCACCGCTGGCCAGGCGGCAGCCGACCGCATCCTCGACGTCCTCGACGAGCCGGCGCCGGTCGCGCCAGGGACCGCGGCGTCCGGGCGCGGGGGTGCCAGGGCAGCCTCCGGACCGGCGGACGGAAGCGCGAGAACGACGGGCAGACCGGCAGGCGCAGGCGCCGGGGTAGCCGGCACAGCCCCCGAGTCGAGCGTGGCCAAGCTCGCCCGCAGCACGATCCGGTTGTCAGATCTGCAGGTCCGATACCCCACGCGAGCGGTCCCGGTGCTCGACGGCGTGAACCTGGAGGTCGCCTTCGGCGAGCACGTGGCCGTGACCGGCGAGTCCGGGTCGGGCAAGTCCACGCTGCTCGCCGTCCTCCTCGGCTTCATCGCTCCCGTGGGCGGCAAGCTCACCGTGGGGGACGTCGACCTGGGCGACATCCCAATTTCCGACTGGCGACGGCAGATCGCGTGGGTACCGCAGCGCCCCTATCTCGTCCGCGGGACCATCGCCGACAACCTGCGCCTCGGTGACAGCGGAGCGAATGCCGGAGCTCTCGCCCACGCGGTCGAATCGTCAGGCCTGTCGGGCCTCGTCGAACGGCTGCCCCAGGGTCTTAGGACCCCGGTCGGCGAGGGGGGTCTGACACTCAGCGCCGGAGAGCGGCAGCGCATCGCCATCGCTCGTGCCATGTTGCGAGACGCTCCGATCATGCTCTTGGACGAGCCGACGGCTCATCTCGACGCTGCCCGCGAGCTGTCACTGGCGGAAACGCTCGGGCCGTGGCTCGAGAGCCGGACCGTCCTCGTGGCGGCTCATCGCCTGGGCGTGGTCGGGCGCGTGGACCGTACCCTCGCCCTGGCCGGTGGGCGGCTCGTCGGGGTCGATGAAGCCGACGCGCGACTCCTCGAGCCGATCGGCGGAAGACCGTGAGCGTCCCGGAAGCTCAGCGGGGCTCGGCCGTGAAACAGGAGTCGGCCGACCGGTGGGGCCCGGCCGTGGCGCCGCGCTCGGCCGTGGCCACCTTGCGCGCCGTGCTCGGCATCGCCGCCCCACCCCGGCGTCGCTTCTTGCTCTCTGTCCTGCTCGGGGTCGGCGCCGCCATGAGCACGGTGGCGCTCATGGCGTGCTCGGGCGCGCTCATCGACAAGGCGGCGCTCCGGCCGCCTCTTTACACCTTGACGGTGCTCATGGCCGGGGTGCAGATCCTCGCCCTCAGCCGGGGGCCCCTGCGCTATGGCGAACGGCTCTTCGGCCACGACTCGGCACTGCAGGCCGTCGGACGCCTGCGGCTGTGGCTCTATGACGAGATCGAGCCGCGGACTCCGACTGCCCTCGGCCAGTGGCGCAGCGGCGACCTGCTCTCCCGGGCGACGGCCGATGTCGACTCCCTTCAGGACCTGGCCCTGCGGGGCTTCTCGCCGATGCTGGTGGGAGTCGCCACCTCTGTGTTCGCAGCAGTCGTGGTGGCGATCATCCTGCCGATCGGCGGTCTCGTGCTCGCCGGGTGCCTGCTCGGAGCCCTCTGTCTCACCTCAGTGGTCGCCCGGGGACGCCAGCACGGGCTGGGGGCCAGGGAGGCGGCGCTCAGGGGCGAGCTCTCAGCCGACGTGGTCGAGCTCCTCAACGGAGCGCCGGACCTGCTCGCGTTCGGGTGTGACGGTGAGTACCTCGAGCGGGCCCTTGCCGACGGCGAGGCCCTCGCCCGTCTCGCACGCCGCCGATCGTGGACGGCGGGCGCCGTGTCCGCCCTCGCCATCACCTTCACCGGCGTCGCCGTCGTCGGCCTGCTGGCGGTCGCAATCCCGGCCGTCGGCACCCACCGCCTCCCCGGATACATGCTCGCCGTCCTGCCACTGGTCGCGCTCGGCGCCTTCGAGATCGTGCCACCGGTCGCCGATGCCGTCTCGAGGCTGTCACAGCACGTGGCCGCTGCGCGCCGTGTGCTCGCGATTGCCGATCTCCCGACGCCGGTACATGACCCCCTCGACCCCCTGCCCGAGCCGACGGAGACGGACATCGTCTTGAAAGAGGCTTCTCTCCGCTACGGGCCGGACAGTCCCTGGGCCCTGGACGGCCTCACGATGGCGATCCCGGCAGCAAGTCGGGTTGCCCTCGTCGGGCCCAGCGGAGCAGGCAAGAGCAGCGTGGTGAACACGCTGCTGCGCTTCTGGGCGCTGGAGGCGGGTGAAGCCACGCTCGGGGGGACTTCGCTCGAGTGCCTCCGCCAGGAGACTCCGCGCCATCTGATCGCCTGGGTCGCCCAGGACACCCATCTGTTCAACACCACGATCCGTGCCAACATCGCCCTCGCCCGACCTGAGGCGAGCGAGACCGAGATCATCCAAGCCGCTCGGGCGGCGCAACTCGGGGACTGGATCGAGTCGCTACCCGACGGCCTCGACACCAAGGTCGGCGAGCGGGGTGCGCAGCTCTCGGGAGGCCAACGCCAACGGGTCGCCCTGGCCCGGGCCTTGCTGACCCGAACACCGGTCCTCGTTCTCGACGAGCCGACATCGGGCTTGGACGAGGCGACGGCCGAACGGCTCCTTCACGACCTCATCTCGACGACGGCGGGAAAGAGCCTCTTGTATGTGACCCACCGCCTCGACGAGCTGGCCGCCTTTGACGACGTCGTCGTCATCGACAATGGCCGCGTCGTGCCGCCGAGCCTCTTCTAGGCCAGGCCCGGGAAGAAGATCTCGATCTCCCGTGCGGCCGACTCCGGGCCGTCGGATCCGTGGACGAGGTTCTCTGTCATCTCGACGGCGAGATCCCCCCGGATCGTGCCCGGGGGCGCCTCGGCGGGGTTCGTGGGCCCCATCAGCGTGCGCACGACCTTCCATGTCTCCGGCGGCCCGGCGACGACCATGACCACGGCGGGGCCGCGGCTGATGAACTTGACGAGGTCTGCGTAGAAGGGTTTGCCGACATGTTCGGCGTAGTGCCGGCTCGCTGTCTCGGCGTCGATCGTGCGCAAGTCGGCTGCCACGATACAAAGGCCCTTCCGCTCCAAGCGACTGACGATCTCCCCGACCAGGCCGCGTTCGACGGCGTCGGGCTTGCAGATGACAAGGGTGTGCTCCACGGGCGGCGACCCTAATCGCCGCCAGCCCGCAGGGGCAATGTCGGGCTCCGGCAGCCTCGCAGGGTGAGCCCTCTCAGCAAAGCGTTGTGCGCGCCGCTCCGACAACGTAGAGAGAGCCCGTCACCAGGACAAGATCGTCCCGGTCCGCGAGCACAAGGGCTCGCTGCAGGGCTTCGGCGATCGTCTCGGACGCCTCGGCCACGAGCCCCAGAGACTGGGCCGCATCAACGACGCTGTCCGGCTCCTGGCCCCGCGGAGACGGGGGTCGGCAGGCCACGACGACGTCGATACGGTCAGGGCCGAGCGCCGACAGCAGCTGGCCGGGATCACGGCCGCGAAGGCAGCCCATCACGACGATCACGCGGCGGGCGGCGGCAAAGTCTTCGGTAAGTGCCCGACCCGCCGCGGCCGCTCCGGCCGGGTTGTGGGCTCCGTCGAGCACGACGAGCGGATGCCTGCGCACGACCTCGAGGCGGCCGGGCACCTTGACCGAGGCGAGGGCGTCGCTCACGACGTCGGGATCGATGGTCGTCCCGAGAAGGCCCTCCGCGGCAGCGACCGCCGCCGCGGCATTGTCCGCTTGGTGCGCGCCATGAAGGGGCACGTGCACCTCTGGGAAGTGCCCAAGCGGTGTCCACAGATCGACCAGGCGCCCTCCGACCGCGAGACGATCGGACGAGCAACCGAACTCGTCCCCCCGCCTCCAGATCGCGCGCGCCCCGACGTGTTCGGCCTCCGCTTCGAAGATCGCGGACACCGACGGGTCCTCCTCGCCCAGCACGAGAAGCGATCCGGCCTTGATGATCCCCGACTTCTCAGCCGCGATCGACTCCCGCGTCGGTCCGAGGATCTGAGTGTGGTCGAGCTCGACGTTGGTCACCACCGCGACATCGGCGTTGGCGACGTTGGTCGCATCAAAGCGCCCCCCTAGGCCGACCTCGGCGACGACGGCCTCTGCGGCCATTTCCGCGAACCAGGCGTAGGCGGCTGCGGTCACGAGCTCGAACCAGGTCGCTCGGATGCCGAGGAAGCGCTCGACCTCCGCCACCGTCCCGAGCAGGCGAGCGAAGGCATCGTCGGAGATCTCGGCACCTTCGAACTCGAGCCTTTCGTTGATCCGCTCGAGGTGAGGGCTCGAGTACGTGCCGACCGACAGCCCGCAGGCCTGGAGTATCGCCGCAGTCATGCGAGAGGTCGAGCCCTTGCCGTTCGTCCCGGTGACGTGGACGATGGGGCATGTCGCCTGTGGATCGTCAAGCGCGCCCACGAGGGCGCTGATGCGCTCGAGGCTCGGCAGGCCCAGGCTCCCGGCCCGACCCGATTCGATCGCCTCGAGATTGATGTGGCGGTCCAACCATGCCAGCGTCTCTCCAAAGGAGGGAGTGCCCGCCCCTGGCAAGGGGAGCAACGGGGGGTCGGCGAAAAAGCCGGACTGGCGATCGGACTGAGACACGCCTACGGGTCGTCGCGCAGCGCGGTCCGGCTCAGGAAGCGGCCCGGCGCGGGCGCTCGGTCTTCTCCTGGCCGGTGCTGCGCGGGACCAGGCTCGGCGCAACCCGTTGCAGCACGACGGACTTGTCGACCACGCAGCGCCCGATGTCCTCACGGCTCGGGAGGTCGTACATGACCTCGAGCAGCACCTCCTCGAGGATGGCGCGCAAACCTCGCGCGCCGGTGCCCCGCAGCATGGCCTGCTGGGCGACGGCATCGAGGGCGTCGTCAGTCAGCTCGAGCTCCACGTTGTCGAGCTCGAACACGCGGCGGAATTGCTTGACGAGGGCGTTCTTGGGCTCGACGAGGATGCGGACAAGCGCCTCCTCGTCCAGGCTGCGAACTGCCCCGATCACCGGGAGGCGCCCGACGAACTCGGGGATGAGGCCGAACTTGAGCAAGTCCTCGGGGAGGACCTGCATCAGCACCTCGCCCTCCTCACGGTGCTTGGAGTGGCGCACGTCGGCCCGGAAGCCGATGCCGGCGCGGCCGATGCGGTTCTCGATGATCTTGTCCAAGCCAGCGAAGGCCCCGCCGCAGACGAACAGGATGTTCGTCGTGTCGATCTGGATGAACTCCTGGTGCGGGTGCTTGCGGCCTCCCTGGGGCGGGACCGAGGCCGTCGTGCCCTCGAGGATCTTGAGCAGGGCCTGCTGGACGCCTTCACCCGATACGTCTCTTGTGATCGAGGGGTTCTCGCTCTTGCGGGCGATCTTGTCGATCTCGTCGATGTAGATGATCCCTGTCTCGGCCTTCTTGACGTCGTAGTCGGCCGCCTGGATCAGCTTGAGGAGGATGTTCTCCACGTCCTCGCCGACATAGCCGGCCTCGGTGAGCGCTGTGGCGTCGGCGATGGCGAACGGGACGTTCAGCATCCGGGCGAGCGTCTGGGCCAAGAGCGTCTTGCCACAACCTGTCGGGCCGAGAAGCAGGATGTTCGACTTCGCGATCTCGACGTCACCGTCGCGGTAAGCGCCCGCCTGCACGCGCTTGTAGTGGTTGTAGACCGCGACCGAAAGGATCTTCTTGGCCTGCTCTTGGCCGACGACGTAGTCGTTCAGGAAGTCGAAGATCTCCCTGGGCTTGGGCAAGTCCTCGAAACGGACCTCGGTCGGCTCCGACAGCTCCTCTTCGATGATGTCGTTGCACAGCTCGATGCACTCGTCGCAGATGTAGACACCTGGGCCGGCAATCAGCTTCTTGACCTGCTTCTGCGACTTACCGCAGAAGCTGCACTTGACTAACTCTCCACCATCGCCGAACTTGGCCACATCGTCCCCCGTAGCTCAGGCTGCGCCGACGGCCGCCGCGAACCCGACGGCCTCCCTACTGGTGATGACCTCATCGATGATGCCGTACTCCTTGGCTTCTTCGGCATCCATGATGAAGTCCCGATCCGTGTCCTTCTGCAGCCTCTCAGCCGACTGACCAGTGTCGCTGGCGAGCATCTGGTTCAGGAGATCACGCATCCTGAGGATCTCCTTGGCCTGCAGCTCGATGTCGCTTGCCTGCCCACCACCACCACCGTAGGGCTGATGGAGCAGGATCCGCGCATGCGGAAGGGCGAACCGCTTGCCCTTGGTGCCCGCGGCGAGAAGCACGGCCGCCGCCGAGGCGGCCTGCCCGAAACAGAAGGTCGACTTGTCGGGCCGCACGTACTTAAGTGTGTCGTAGATCGCGAACAGTGCGGTGATGTCGCCGCCGGGCGAGTTGATGTAGATGTTGATGTCCTTCTCGGGATCCTCAGACTCGAGAAACAGCATCTGGGCGCACACCAGGTTCGCGATCGTGTCGTCTATCGGCGTGCCGATGAAGATGATCCGCTCGCGGAGCAGCCGGGAAAACAGGTCGTAGGCACGCTCGCCCCTCGGCGACTGCTCGACCACCGTGGGGACGAGGTAGTCATTCGCGCCCAATGCTCAGCCCTCCTTGTCCACTGACGAGTCGGCCGCGTCCTCATCCAGAGCTTCGGCGTCCGCAGCCAGTGCTTCGACGGTGACTTCATCCCCGCCGCCCACCTCTGCGTCGCCGGCAACCGCAGTCTCTTCCTCGGAGCCCACAGCTTCGAGGAGCAACATTCGATCCATCGGGGCCCCTTGCTCATCGACGAGGTCGACAGACTCGGCCAACCACGCGACCGCCTTCTCGTTCCTCATATCTGAGCGTAGCTGCTCGAGACCACCCGACCTTGCGAGGCTGGTGGCGAGGGCCGGCGCGTCCTGCTTGGTCTGGCGTGCGAGCCGCTCGATCTCGGCGGCAAGGTCCTGGTCCTCGACCTTGATCCCCTCGGCGTCAGCGAGCGCCCGCAGGGCGAGATCCGCCCGAACCTGTGAAACCGCTTGGCGTTCGAGCTCGGCGGTGAGCTCGTCGGACGCCTGAGCGGATGCCTCCAGGTACTGATCGATCGTGAGGCCACGCTCGGCGAGACGGCGGATCAGCGCCTCGCGGGCTTGCTCCGCCGCGCCAGCCACGAGGGTCGGCGGCATCTCTTCGGCGACGAGCTCTGCCAGCGCCTCGACCGCACGCTCGCGCAGGATCAGACGCGCCTCGAGCCTCTTGAGGCTGTTGAGGCGGCTCGCCACGTCGTTGCGCAGCTCCTCGAGGGAGTCGAACTCCGACGCGTCCGAGGCCCACTCGTCGCTCGCCTCGGGCAGCACCTTCTCTCGCACCTGCTTCACGAGAATGCGCAAGGTGCCAGCTCCTCCCTGCAGGTTGGAAGCCTCGATCTCGACGATGTCACCGGCCTTCTTGCCGCGCAGCGCCTCGTCGGCACCCTCCGCGATGCCGCCGGTGCCGATCTCGTACACGAAGTCGTCGGCACTCAGCCCCTCGGCGACTTGCCCGTCGCGAACGCCATGAACGTCAACGGTGACCAGATCGCCGTCCCGGGCGGGCCGCTCGACTTCGCTGAGCTCGGCGAACTGCTCCCGGAGCCGGTCGATGCGAGCATCGATCTCGGCCTCGGTGGGCTCCAGGCGCGGGACCGTGACGACGAGGCCCTCGTAACCGGCGATGGACACCTTTGGGCGAACCTCTACGACAGCGTCGAAAGCCAGGGGCCCTTCCTCCTCGCCGGAGGTGATGTCGATCTCCGGAGCTGCGATCGTGTCGAGGTCGGCCTCCTCGACGGCTTGGGCGTAGTAGTCCGGGAGGGCGTGGCGGATCACCTCGGCCCTGATCGCGTGAGCACCGAGGCGAACCTCGAGCAAGCGGCGGGGCACCTTGCCCGGGCGGAAGCCGGGGACGCTGACCTCTCTCTGCAAGCGCCGGAAGGTCTCGTCGACTGCTTTCCTTAGCTCGTCCTCGTCGACTTCGACGGTGAGCTTGACTCGGTTGCCCTCGAGGGCCTCAGAAGTAGAACGCATAGTTCGTGCGTACTCTACCGGGCGCACGCGAGGGCGCCCGCCACGTGCGCTCGGCGACTATCCACAAGGGTGACCGGCCACAAGGGTGGCCCTCTGCCCCTACGATCTTGGGGTCGCCCCGCGGGGCGGCGGGGAGTAGCGCAGCTTGGCAGCGCGCCTGCTTTGGGAGCAGGAGGCCGCGGGTTCAAATCCCGCCTCCCCGACCCTGCCCTGAGGCCCTGCCCGCACTGCGGGCCGGGCCGGAAGCCCGCGGCCGCGAGGTAACCTCAGCGCGCGTCGCGGGCGTAGCTCAATGGTAGAGCTCCAGCCTTCCAAGCTGGTCATGCCGGTTCGATCCCGGTCGCCCGCTCCAGTTCAGAGCCATATTTCGCATCCGATGGGCGAGTTGAGGGCCAC
>JBEKBT010000024.1:0-34770 GCA_050015255.1 Acidimicrobiales bacterium | reverse complement strand
CGAGGTGGCTGAGCGAGTCGAGCCCGAGGCTCCTGCTGCCGAGGCGGCTGAGGCTCGCGCTAGCGAGGTGGCTGAGCGAGTCGAGCCCGAGGCTCCTGCTGCCGAGGCGGCTGAGGCTCGCGTCGCTGAGCCCGCTCAAGCCTCTGAGCAAGTCGCCGAGCAGACGCCGGCCGCAGGTGCCGCAGGAGGCGCCAGCTGGACAGGGGAGGCACAAGCAAGCGGCTCAGCTGTGTCCTCGACTACTGAGGAAGCTGCCGCCCCACTCACCGAGAACCGTATGGAGGACTGAAAGAGATGGCAGAGGTCACCGCAAAGGAGGTGCAGGAGCTTCGGAAGAAGACCGGGGCCGGGATCCTGGACTGCCGGCGTGCGCTCGAGGAGGCTGATGGGGACCAGGTCGAGGCCGAGCGCCTCCTTCGGGAGCGGGGCGTCATCAGCGCTGCCAAGCGTCAGGGCCGCGAGCGCACCCAGGGAGCGGTAGCGGTCGTCGTGCAGAGTGACCCCAGGCCCGTCGGGGCGATCGCGATGCTCGAATGCGAGACTGACTTCGTGGCGAAGTCACCCGAGTTCGTCTCGCTCGTCGAGGAGATAGCGAACGAGATCGTGGTCAACGGTGAGGAGGCGCCGGCTCAGTACGCGACCCGGATCGAGAACCTTGCCGTCGTCTTGAAGGAGAACATCGCCCTCGGCCGGACCGTCAGGTTCGAAGCTCCCGATGACGCGATCCTCGGCAGTTACCTGCACCTGCAGAACGGTCGTGGCGTGAATGCTGTGCTCGTCGAGGTCACGGGAGCCGACGAGACCCTCGCGCACGAGATCGCGCTTCACATCGCCTTCGCTCGTCCGGAGTACCTGCGCCGAGAGGATGTCCCCCCCGAGCAGGTCGAGGAGTTCCGCCGCACCGCGGCGGCGATCGCGCACAACGAGGGCAAGCCCGAGGCTGCGCTGGAAAAGATTGTCGAGGGCCGCCTGCAAGGCTGGTACAGAGAGCGCGTCCTGCTCGAGCAGCCGTTCGTGCGTGACGAGCAGCAGACGATCGGGCAGCTGCTCGGTGCTGCCCAGGTGCTTCGATTCGCTCAGGCCGTCGTCGGCTCGTGAGCAGGTCTGGGCGGCGTTCGTGACCGAGCTGGCCGCCAGCGGCGACAAAAGGACCGAGCCTCGCTGGCACCGAGTAGTGCTCAAGCTTTCCGGCGAGGCACTGGCAAGCTCTCTGTCCGACGAGACCATTGACGCTTCGACGGTGGGGCGCCTCGCCAGCGAGATCGGTGCCGCTTGCAACGAGCTGGACGTTCAGATCGCCATCGTCGTCGGGGGCGGCAACATCTGGCGCGGTACAACAGGCGCCGGGCAGGGCATGGACCGTGCGACCTCGGACATCATGGGCATGCTCGGCACCGTGATAAATGCCCTTGCTTTGCAGGACGCCCTCGAGCGCGTCGGCCGCCCGACACGCGTGCTCTCGGCCATAAACATGGCCGAAGTCTGCGAGCCGTACATACGGCGCCGCGCCATCCGCCACCTGGAGAAGGGCCGTGTCGTCATATTTGCAGCCGGCATGGGCAACCCGTACTTCACGACGGACACTCCTGCCGCCCTGCGGGCGGCCGAGATCGAGGCCGACGCGATCTTGAAGGGCACTCATTCCGGCGTGGACGGCGTCTACAGCGCGGATCCTCGCTACAACGCGGGCGCCACCCGCTACGAGGAGATCGACTTTTTGGATGTCGTCTCCCGAGACCTCCGGGTCATGGATCACACTGCCATCACTTTCTGCCGGGACAACAAGATCCCGATCCTCGTCTTCGACCTGATGCGGGAAGGCAACATTCGAGCCGCCCTGGTGGGCGAACGGATAGGTACGCTGATCAAGTGACTGACGACTCGCTCATCGAGGCAGCGCTCGCCGACAGCAGTGAGCGCATGCACAAGGTGGTGGAGCACACCAAGTCCGACTTCGCGATGGTCCGGACCGGCCGGGCATCACCCGCGCTCGTGGAGAAGCTCAGGGTGGACTACTACGGCAGCGAAGTCCCGTTGCAGCAAATCGCGGGTTTCAGTGTCCCCGAGCCCCGGGTGCTCGTTGTCAACCCGTATGACAAGGGCGCCATGAAGGCGATCGAAAGGGCGCTGACGACCTCTGACCTCGGCATCAACCCCTCCAACGACGGGCAGGTGTTCAGGCTCGTCTTCCCCGAGCTCAACGAGGAACGGCGCAAGGAGTTCGTCAAGGTCGTGCGGCACCGGGCCGAGGAGGGACGAGTTGCCGTTCGCAACGTCCGTCGTGCTATCCGGCACGAGCTTGAGGCGCTCGAGCGCGAGGGCGACGTCTCCTCCGACGACCTCGATCGCGCAGAGAAGGAGCTGGAGAGCCTGACCCACGGGCAGATCGCAGAGATCGACAAATTGCTGAGTCACAAGGAACGGGAGCTGCTCGAGCTCTGAGCACTGGCGGCGCGGCACCTGCCGGGCCGCCCAGCGGGGGCTTCGGATGCCGCCGACACCGAGGGGTGTGCCGGCGGCACGAGAGGGGCCCGCGAGGAGGGAATTTTGGAGCAGGGACAAAGGCCCCAGGCGACCGGCGAGCCGATCACGGAGCGGGCCCGGATCGCCGGCGTCGAAGCTGGGATAGCCGCAGGCTTGGTGCCGTCGGCTGAAGAACTGACGCGACCCGGCTCGATCGAGAGTGCTTCCGGGCCAGCGAACGCCAAAGATGCGCTGGTGCTTTCGGGCTCGGAGGAACAGGCTGCTTCGATCGCTTCGTACGACCTCCCCGACTGGACGGACCCGCCCACCTTGCAGGTTCCCCGCGTGTTTCTCGACCTCGAGCAGGAGGCCGCAGCCGAGCGCGGTGGCCCACCCCCGCCACCGCCCGGCGGACCGGTCTGGCGCGAACGCCAGGAAGACTGGGAAGACACTGACGTCGTCCTCGCCCAACTCGCCAGCACTGGGCCCTCGGTCACCGACTACGAGGAGTCGTCTTCTGACGACCCGTTCGCCTACGACTTTCTCGATCTCGACGACGAGTCCTGGTTCACCCGCGACGACGGCCTCGGGCCAAACAAGGCCGAGGGCCGGGACGTCGAGGCCTCCGCATCGGTGGCCGGGACCGAGTCTGCGAGCAGCCCGCCCCACGCGAGTGGCGCAAGCGGATCGAGCCAGGCGGATTCGCGCCCGGCGCCCCACGACGAGGTTGTGGCGCCGTCTCGTGCGCCGCGGCGCCGCCATGTGGCGCGCCACGCTCGCTCGAGGCTCACCAAGGCGCCGACCGCAGCAGGGGGGGCTGACGCCGCGGCGGGGGCTTCCGCGCCGGCGGGGGCTGCCGCGCCGGCACAGGCCGACACGGCCAGGCGGGGGGACAAGGACACGGGCTCTCCTCGCAACCCGGTCGTCGCCACCCTCACAGGCTTGGCCCTCGCAGCTCTCCTGCTCTTGTGCTTCCTGGCCGGTCCTCCCGCCGTGCTGGCCATAGCCGTCGTCGCCGTGACGGTCGCCGCAGCTGAGTTCTTCCACGCGTTGGGCCTTGCCGGCTACAGGCCGGCGACGCTGTTGGGCCTCCTCGGCGTGCCTGGGGTTATCATCGCCGCCTACTTCTGCGGGCCCGGTGCGGTCCTGCTCGGCTTCGTGATCTTCCTCGTCTCCACGATGCTCTGGTACCTCGTCGGTATCACGCGACGCTCGCCATTGGCCAACCTCTCGGTGACCGTGTTCGCCTTCGGCTGGACGGGGGTGCTGGGCGCATTCGCGGGGCTCCTCGTCGACCCAAGGATCTTCCCGGACCGTCACGGGATCGCGTTCGTGCTCGGTGCCGCCATCGCCGCCGTCGGCTACGACGTCGGAGGCTATGTGATCGGCAGCCGTTTCGGTCGCCACAATCTCGTCCCCTCCGTGAGCCCGCACAAGACCTGGGAGGGACTCATAGGAGGTTGTGCGGTCGCCATCGCGGCTTCCGCGGCCATCACGAGCCGGATATACCCCTGGCACCTCGGCACGGCGCTCGTGCTCGGCCTCATCGTCGCGGTCGTGGCACCATGTGGCGACCTCGTCGAGTCGATGATCAAACGTGATCTCGGCGTGAAGGACATGGGGTCGCTGCTGCCCGGCCACGGCGGGGTGCTGGATCGGATCGACGCCCTACTCTTCGTCCTTCCGGCTGCCTATTACTTCGTTCTCCTGGCTCACATCGGATGACGGGCATCGTGGACCAGCCAAGGCTGGTCCGAACCGGTGTTGGAACGCGCCGGGACGGCTCCCGCCGGCGTGTCGCCGTCGTCGGTTCGACCGGCTCGATCGGCACCCAGGCCCTGGACGTGATCAGATCGGCGCCGGACCGATTCGCCGTCAGCGCGCTCGGCGCGGCTCGCTCGGTGGATCTCCTCGCTGCCCAAGCGGAGGAGTTCCACCCTGAGGTCGTCGCGATCGCCGACAGCGCGCTGGAACCGAGGCTCTCCGAGTTGCTGCCCGCCGGTATTGAGCTCCGTGCCGGGCCGGACGCGCTCTGTTCTCTCGTCGAGACCGGCGATGTCGTCCTGAATGCTGTTGTCGGCTTCGCCGGCCTCGGGGTGACGGTCGCGGCCTTGCGCCAAGGACGCCGCCTCGCCCTTGCGAACAAGGAGTCACTCGTCGCCGGCGCGCCGGTGGTGCAGCGTGTCAGGCATGTCGAGGGGGCCGAGCTGCTTCCGGTCGACTCCGAGCACGGCGCGATATACCAGTGCCTCGCTTGCGGTCGCCCGGAGGCCGTGTCCAGGCTCGTGCTGACGGCAAGCGGGGGACCGTTTCGGGGAAGGACGCCAGCCGAGCTCGCATCGGTGACCGTGGCGGACGCGCTCGCACATCCGACCTGGCAGATGGGGCCGAAGATCACGATCGACTCGTCGACGCTCATGAACAAGGGACTCGAGGTCATCGAGGCTCGGGAGCTGTTCGGCGTCGACTACGACCAGATCGAGGTCGTGGTGCACCCCCAGTCGGTGGTGCACTCGATGGTCGAGTTCTGCGATGGGACGACGATCGCCCAGCTCTCGGCGCCCGACATGCGCCTTCCGATCGGTTACGCGCTCGGATACCCGGACCGGCTCGCCCATGCGTACGGCTCGCTCGACTTCGGCGCCCTCGGCCGCCTCGAGTTCGAGCCTCCCGACCTGGCGACGTTCCCGTGCCTCCAGCTCGCCTATGAGGCCGGGCGCGCCGGAGGTAGCGCGCCTGCGTGGCTGAACGCCGCGAACGAGGTTGCCGTAGCGGCCTTCTTGGACGGACGCCTTTCCTGGCCGGCGATCGCGGAGGTCGTGGCCGAGACGCTCGCAGCTCACGAGCCCACCGAGCTCGTGCAGGTGGACGACGTCCTCGAGGCCGACGCCCTCGCCCGGGTGCGGGCTGCAAGTGTCGTCAAGCGGCGGCAACGCCCCGCATGACAACTCGGTAGCCTCGCGAAGCGAGAGACTTGTAGTGATGGACGACGCTTCCGGCGCTGTCGCGCCGCCCGGGCTCCAATCTCGGACCGATGGGCTCGGGCCCTTGGTCAGGCTGCTCGTGGTAGTGGTGGCTGGGATCGCCCTCACCGTCGTGTTCGACGCCTGGCCGGTGCTCGTCGTGGTGCTCGCGCTCGTGGCGATGATCATGCTCCACGAGCTCGGCCACTTCGCCACGGCGAAGTGGAGTGGGATGAAGGTAACCGAATACTTCCTGGGCTTCGGGCCGAGACTGTGGTCCATACGGCGGGGAGAGACCGAGTACGGCGTCAAAGCGATCCCGGCCGGAGGCTATGTCCGGATCGTGGGGATGACGATGCTCGAGGAGGTTGATCCGCCTGACGAGGCCCGCAGCTATCGCCAGGCCTCTTTCCCGCGGCGTCTGCTGGTCGCGTCGGCCGGATCGGCCACGCACGTGATCATGGCCTTTGTGCTGTTGTTCTCGCTGTACGCGATCTCGGGAGCGCCGACGCTTACGGCACCGACGATCGTCAGCCTCGCGCAGTTCTCCAAGGGCCTGAGTCCTGCCCAGCGCGCCGGGCTCAAGCCCGGCGACGCCATCGTGGCCGTTGGCGGGCACGAGCGCCCCGGCGAGGACTTCCTGATCTCGTTCGTCAACAAGCACCCCGGAGATCGGCTGAGCTTGGTCGTGGACCGCGGCGGCCGCGACCTGACGTTGCAGATCACACCCGTCGACGGCCGGCACGTCGTCGAGGAGGTCGGTGGCGAGAAGCTGCAGGCTGCGAGTCTCTCGGGCCCGGCGACAGGCATCATCGGCGTCCAGCTGACCAACGCACGGGACGAGACCGTCGGCCCGCTGGTCGCCGTCGGGCGCGCCGGCACGGGGCTCGTCTCCATCACCGGCCAGAGCTTCAGCGGGCTCGCCGCGATCTTCTCCCTGCACGGCCTCGGTAATTTCGCCCACCAGGTCGCCACCGCCGGCAACAGCAAGGTCTCTTCCTCCTCGACCTCGTCCCCCCAGCTCATCTCGATCCTCGGGGCCGTTCAGATAGGCGCCCAAGCCCTCAGGCAGGACGTCCCTCTGCTCCTCTATCTGCTTGCTGCCATCAACCTGTTCGTCGGGATTGTGAACATGTTCCCGATGCTGCCCCTCGACGGCGGCCACGTCGCCATCGCCGTCTACGAGCGCATCCGGTCCCGCAGGGGGCACCCCTATCACGCGGACGTCGCCAAGCTCATGCCCGTGGCATATGTCTTCTTGCTCTTCATCGTGATCGTCGGGCTCGGAGCGCTCTACATGAACGTCGTCCACCCGGCTCAACTCCCAGGCGGCTAGCGGCACCGCGGCGAGACGAGCTCGGGCGCTCGGCCGGGCCGCTCGGCGAGACGAGACTCCCGGCGGTGCGCCGCTAGGCTGCGACCGATGACCAGAACCTCGGCGACGATGGCCGAACGTCGCCAGACACGGCGGATCAATGTCGGCAAGGTGCCAGTCGGCGGTGGCGCGCCCGTCTCGGTCCAGTCGATGACCGTGACGAAGACGGCCGACGCCGAAGCGACCCTCGCCCAGGTCTACGCCCTCGCCGCCGCGGGGGCCGACATCGTGCGCTGTACCTGCAACGAGCAGGAGGCGGCCGAGGGCCTGGCCCAGATCGTCCCCCGTTCGCCGGTCCCCATCGTGGCTGACGTGCACTTCCACTACGAGATGGCGCTCGCGGCCCTGGAGGCCGGGGTGCACGGGTTGCGGCTGAACCCCGGCAACCTTCGCAAGCCCGAGGAGATCAAGCTCGTGGCCTCGGAGGCCCGTGATCGCGGCGTGCCGATCCGCATCGGCGTCAACGCCGGCTCCCTGCATCCAGAGCTGTACAAGAAGTACGGCGGCGCCACGCCCGAGGCGCTCGTCGAGTCGGCGCGGATGGAGCTCGCCTACTTCGAGGAGGTCGGCTTCGACGACGTGAAGATCTCCGTGAAGGCGTCGACCGTCCCGGTCATGATCGAGGCGTACCGCCTGGCTTCTGAGACCTTCGACCACCCGCTCCACCTCGGTGTCACCGAGGCCGGCCCCCCTCCTGCGGGTCTGATCAAGGGAACGGCGGGGATCGGGACGCTTCTCGCCGAAGGTATCGGCGACACCATCCGCTACTCGCTCACCGCCGACCCGGTCCAGGAGGCTCGAGCCGGTCGTCAGCTGCTCGAGGCGCTCGGGCTTCGTGAGCGCAAAGGGCTCGACCTCATCGCCTGCCCATCATGCGGCCGTGCCGAGATCGACGTGATCGACATCGCCCGCCGGGCCCAAGAGGCCTTCGAGTCCCGTTCGTGGCCCCTGCAGGTGGCCGTCATGGGCTGCGTCGTCAACGGTCCGGGCGAGGCGCGCGAGGCCGACCTCGGGATCGCGGCAGGGCGCCACAAAGGGCACCTTTTCATCAAGGGCAAGATCGTGCGGGTCGTGCCCGAGGACGAGATGGTCGAGGCCTTGATCGCCGAAGCGGAGAAGCTCGTCGCCGAGGGCGTCGAAGCCCGTCTCGCCGCCGCAGACGCCGGGGCCGAACGCGAAGCCGAGGAGGACCGCAGGGCACTGTTCGAGGCCAAGGGCGCCGATGTCAACCAGTCGGGTGAACGTATCCAAATGATCCGCAAGACGATTGCCCACGAGCAGGAGCCCCGTCCCGAAAGCGGCCGGTAGCCGTTAAGCGCAATGCCTGACGCCAGGACCTGTTCTGATGACCGACTTTGAGCTCCGACCGATCGAGGCGCACGAGATCGACGCCTACGCCGCCTGCCAGGCATCGGCGTTCGGCAGCCGGTACCCGGCCGACAAGCTCGAGAGCCTGGCCAAAGAGCTCGAGCTCGACAGGTCGATTGCGGCCTTCGACGGTGCGGAGATGGTTGCGACGAGCAGCTCGTACGTCGTCCCGATGACCCTGCCGGGCCTGGTCCGTTGCGCGGTCGCGGCCGTCACGGACGTGTCGGTGGCTCCGACACATCGCCGGCGTGGCCTGCTCACAGCCATGATGAGGCGGCAACTCGACGACGTCCGTTCCAACAACGAGGCCGTGGCGGTGCTCTACGCGAGCGAGGGAGCGATCTACGGGCGTTACGGCTACGGGCCGGCGACTTTCGCCGCCCGCTATGTGGTCGACAAGCGCCTTGCCCGGCTCTTGACCCCTGGCGGCGGGCGGGCCGGCTCGGCCCCGGACGGCGCGGTCGGCTCGGTCCGTCTTCTCGAGAAGACTCACGCGGCCGAGGCGTTTCCCGTCGTCTATGGCGCTTATGTGCTGACTCGGGTCGGTGAGCTCGACCGCCCGCACGGGGAATGGGCCGAGCTGCTCGGGGACGTGAGCATTGCGGAGGGGCATCGTTTCTACGTGTGCTACGAGCTGGGCGGTCGCATAGACGGCTATGCCGTCTATCGCGTGGCCGGGATCGACCCGGCCGACCACTGGCGCCGTGGCGTGTTCGTGGAGGAGCTCTGCACGCTGTCCGACCTGGCCTACACCTCGCTCTGGCGGTACCTGCTCGGGATCGACCTCACAGAGGAGCTGCGCACATCGGGCCGGCCCGTAGACGAGCCGGTGCGGTACCTCTTCGAGGACCAGCGGCAACTTCGGACGGCAAGCTGGGGGGACCGCAGCTGGGTTCGCCTCGTGAACGTCCCGCGGGCACTGGCCCTCCGTCGTTACGAGGAGGAGGGAGTGCTCGTGATCGAGGTGCACGACCCGTTCTGTCCCTGGAACGAAGGGCGCTTTGCCATCTCTGTCGACGGCGACGGTGTCGCCATCGTCGAGCGGGTCGAGGCCGCTGCCGATCTTGCTCTCGAGGTGGAGGTTCTTGGCTCTTTGTACCTCGGCGGCGTTCCCTTCACCGCCATGGCCGAGGTCGGTCGGGTGGTGGAACGGACCGAGGGAGCAGTGCGACGCGCCGAAAGGATGTTCAGCGCTCGGCGGCCGCCCTTCTGCACGACGCACTTTTGACCAGCACGGGCTCGGTGGTGGCTCAGGCCCGCTCCAGTCGCACAAGCTGAGCTTGCGGCGCCACGCGCTGCACAAGCTCGCCAAGGTGCGGGTGGCAGGTGAAAAACAGCACCTGGTGGCGCTCGGCAGTCTCGGCGAGAACCTCGGCGATCGAAGCCGCACGTTCCGGATCGAAGTTCACCAACACGTCGTCGAGGATCAGGGGGAGGGCCTCGGCCCGTTCGGCAAAGGTCTCCGCGAGCCCGATTCGCAAGCAGAGGTAGAGCTGCTCGATGCTGCCACGGCTCAATGCGCTGGCTTCGAGCTCGGCCCCCGACGCGGAGACGACCCTGATCGCCTCACCGCCGCCCTCGTCTGCGACAGAGGGCAGCAACTGCACATAGCGGCCCTCGGTCACCTTGGTGAATCGCTCTCCCGCGCGAGCAAGCACGGCGGGCTGGCGCTCCTGCTCATGGCGACGCAGGGTGCGCTCGAGCAGCAGGCGGGCACATCCGAGGAGGGCCCAGGACTGCAGCACCTCGTCGAGCTCCTCCTCGAGCGAGAGCTGTGTTTGCTCGAGCTGCGCGATCTGTGCCGAGCCCGCCAGGGTCCTCAACTGGTTCGACGAGTCCTGGTGCGCTCGGACCAGTCCCTCGAGGTTCTGGCGGGAATCGGAACGGGCGCGCGCGAGCGCCGCCTGCTCCTCGTTCCAAGCGAGCACTCCGCCGCTCTCGAGCTCGGCTCGCAGACGACACGCTTCGGGCCCGAGCCCGAGCGAGCGCTCGAGTTCTGCTTCGCCGTGCTCGACCGCACTCAAGATCGAGGCTCTCGTCGTTCGGCACTCGCGCATCTCCTCGAGCACGGCGTTCAGCTCTTCCAGGGTCCCCGCCGGGTCGGTCCCGAGCGAGTCGAGGTGACCGCCCAGTTGGCGGAGCCCGCCCGCGAGCGTGTCGAGGCGAACCTGGAAGGCGGCAATCTCCACGCCAAGTTGGCCGATGCGGGTGTTCACTCGATCGAGGGCGCCCAGATGTTCCCAAGCGGTTTGAAGCGCGGCGAGGCTCTCGAGCGCGCCATCGGCCGACAGCATCGCTCCCAGCCCGTGGGCGGCCTTCCAGGTGCCGAACCTGGCCCGTTCGGCCTCCAGCTCGCCTGAGGCCCGCTCCAAGGACTCGTGCGCGACCTTTCGTCGCTCGAGCGCCGCCGCCGTCCGGTGTCGCTGGTCCTCGAGCGACCGCTCCCGGCTTCGGGCCGCCTCGATCTCCTCCGCGGCCGTCTCGAGATCGGAGTCACTCGGCGCCCCGGGCAGGCCCAGCGAGGTGGCGAGCTCGGCCACCCGGGCGGCGACGCGCGCCCATGCCGCCTCTGTGTCGGTCCTGTTCGCCGTGCTCGTGGTGACAATGCGCCGCCGTGCGAGGAGTACGAGCGTCAGGAGCGTGCACGCGGCGGCGGCGAGCGCGACGCAGAGGAGACGTGTGGTGGGCACGCCCGAGACAAGGGCCGCGACAACCCCGAGCACGGCGATGACAACGGCGATAAAGGCTATCGAGATGCCGGTTCTCCCCCCGAGCGCGCCCGTGGTGCCTCGCAGCTCGCTCGCCTGTCGCTCCGCGACCAGGCGGCGGTGCTCGGCTAGGTTCCTGCGAAGCTCACTCAAAAGGCGCGCCTGCTGATCCGGGTTGACCTCCGATGTCCGCGCCGAGGAGCTCGCTGTGGCGGCACCTGCCTGCTCGGGCAGTCCGGCGAGCTCCGGAGAGGCGTCGGCGGCGGCGGCCAGGACACTCGCCGTGTGCCATTGCGACTCGCGCTCGGCGAGCGAGGCCCTAAAGCGCCGCCCCTCGTCGGTGAGCCCTATCCATCCCTCGCTGTTGCGAACGCGCTCGCGGTCCCAACGGGGGCCGAGCGATCCCAGCGCCGCCTGAATCGACTGCTCGATCCCGCCTCGTTGGTTGCAAAGGTCCGAAAGCATCCTCTGTTGCTGGAGGTGTCCCGAACATGCCGATCTCAGCGACTGGATCTCCGAGGTCTGCTCCTCGAGCCAAGCTGCGACCGGCGTCGGCTCCTCCGAGGTCGCGAGGCGCTGCTCGGCCGCCTTCTTGCGCTCGAGAACGTCCCACAGTCGTACGAGGAGGTCGAGGTCCCGCCTGCGGTGGTCGATCCGGTCGGCTTCCTCTCGGGCCTGGGCGACCTCAACCTCGAGCCGCAGCACCTCGGCCTTGCGAGCCGGGTACCCGGCGGCCTCGCGGCCGGCTTCGCCGAGGCTGCGCCGAACACTTTCGAGCTCGGCCAGCAGGCGGTTGGCCCGGGCGTCACCTTGGCGTGACCGGGCGAGCTCGAGGCGTTGCTTTTGCAGGCTGGCCATGGCGCGGGCGGCGGAGCGACGCTGGCCGACGATGCTGGCGGAGAAGAGCAGCTCGCGCACCTCGTCCCGAGTCATGGCCGCTCCGCTTCCGAGCTCGGTCAGATCGACGGCGAAAACGGCACGGAACAGCGCCTCATCCGCCCCGCCGAGCGCCCTGCGCAGCTCCTCTTCGGAAGCCGATCCTCCATCGGGGCGCCGGATGCTGAGCGATTTCCGCGGGGCGGCGTAACGCTCGATCCGCCAGCACCCCTCGCCGGGCTCCTCGCCGCGCCCGCCGGCGAGGGTGAGCTGCCCCCCGTGGCGCCCGCCGCGGACCGGGGCGCGGAAGCGAGGATTGTCGCGTCGGCTCGGGAAGCCGAAAAGCATCACGGTGAGGAAGTCGAGCAGCGTCGACTTGCCTGCTTCGTTCGGTCCGTTCAGGATCACAAGGCCGGGGGAGAGGTCATCGATCCCGAAGTCGGCCAAAGCTCCGAAGCCGTCGACGTGAAAGCCGCTTATGCGCATCGCTTCCCGGCCCTTTAGGGCCTGTCGCCCTCGAGCTCGCCGAGGGCGAGCAAAAGGGCCCGATCGACGAGCTCGCCGGGAGGCAAGCTCGGTGAGTCCAGCAGACGTTCGAGAGCACGTTGTGCTCGAAGTGGGCCAGGGAGCCCTTCGGACAGCGCGGCGGCGAGCTCGGCGACCATGGTTTCCTCGGCCTCCAGGCAACGCCGCAGCTCGTCGGCGAGCGCGATGAGATCAGCGGCGAAGTCCGATCCGGCTCGAGCCGCGTCGAGGTCGATCGCCGGGCGCGACCGGTCGTCGATGGAGGCCCACCAGCAGAAGGGATCGCCGTCGGCGAAGTCCTCACGCAGCGCGTCGAGCAGGTCGTCGACCGATCCCGGGCGGCGGAGGTCGAAGTTGAGCTCGCCTTGGCCCACGAGCAGCCCCCGGAGCACGAGGGAACGCCCGTCAGCAGATGCCAGCCGATCTCGCGCCGCACTGGCCAGCCGTGTGCGGAGCTCGGCGAGATCAGCCATCTCGGCCACGTCGATCTCGACGAGGTCGAAGCGGACGACGTCACAACTGACCGGCTCGACGTCTGCGACGCGCCCGCCGCGAACGTGCACGACGACGGCGCCTTTGGGTCCCCGCTCGCTCGCCTTGGGGCTGCGAGCCTGGAGGTTGCCGGGGTAGACCACCCAGGGTTCGTCTGAGTCTTGGCGTCCTGCGAGGATCATCCTGGTGTGCACGTGCCCGAGGGCCCAGTAGTCGAGGCCCACGCCCCTCAGGTCCTCGAGCGTGCACGGGCTGTAGTCGTCATAGCCTGCAGCGGCGCCTCCGACGTTGCAGTGCAGGAGGCCGACTTGAATACCCGGCCCGGCACTGTGGGCGAACCGCAGTGCCAGGTTCTCGCGTTCGCTGCGTTGGGCGAAGCTGATGCCTTGCACCGTTGCGAGTGGGATCCCGTCGATCTCGACGGGCACCGCCTGGACTTTCCCGGGCCCGAAGATGGTGACGCGCTCGGGCCAAGTGTCACCGAGAGCCGACCAGCCGGTCTCGACAGGGTCGTGGTTGCCATGGACGACAAAGCTGGCGATGCCCGCGCCCGACAGGCGGGCGAGGCCGTCACGAAACCGCAGCTGTGCTCGAAGCCCTCGCTCCGGCCCATCGTAGATGTCGCCGGCGACGACGAGGAAGGCTGCGCCCCGGTCCAGGCACAGATCGACGAGGGAGTCGAACGCGGCCAACGAGGCCTCCCGGAGCTTTTCGGCCACGTGGGGCGCCATCGTGCCTATGCCCTTGAAAGGCGTGTCGAGGTGCAGGTCCGCGGCATGGACGAAACTGAAATCAGGGATCCGGAAGGCCTCTTGCACTGGTGCGAGGCTACTTGGGGGGTGTATCACCACCGAGGGATGCCCACGTCCCGGCGGCAGGACAGGAGCGAGATGACTGAGCGGACCGGTGGCGACGTGGTCGTCGATGCCCTCGTCCGGACCGGCGTCGAGGTCGTCTTCGGCATCCCGAGCGTCCACAACCTGCCCATCTACGACGCCATCAGGCGAGACGGCCGCATCCGCGCCGTCAACACGCGCCACGAGCAAGGTGCTGTCGGGGCGGCTGACGGGTTTTCGCGGACGACAGGGCGTCTCGGCGTCTGCCTCACTTCCACGGGGCCAGGAGCGGCCAACGCCATGGGCGGCCAATTGGAGGCTTGCGTCTCGTCGTCGCCTGTGCTGCATCTGACGGGACAGATCGACAGCAGGTTCCTCGGCCAGCGACGCGGGTTCATCCACGAGGTCCCCGACCAGCTCGCCATGCTGGCCTCGCTGTCGAAGGCCGCCTACCGGCCGCCATCGGCAGATGCCGTCTCTGCCACGGTGGCCCGCGCCGCCGCGGAGGCGATGGCTTTTCCCCGCGGTCCGGTAGCAGTTGAGATCCCGGTCGACTTCCAGTACGCGGCGGCGACAGCGAAGGTTGCAGCCTGGGGTGGCCCCGAGACGGGAACCGTCGCCGAAGCTGGCAGCTCTGAGGACATCGCCCACGCAGCCGAGATCGTCGCCCTGTCCCGCCGACCCGTCGTGTGGGCGGGCGGAGGTGCCGTCGCGGCCGGTGCGGGCGACGAGGTGGCCTTGCTGGTTCGCCGGCTGGGCGCCGGGTTGCTGACGAGCCCGAACGGACGCGGGATCGTCCCCGAGGACGATCCCTGCTGCATCGGCAACCTCTCCTGGGATCCCGACGTCAGGGCGCTGTGCCGTGAGGCGGACCTGCTCGTGGCGGTCGGGACGCGCTTTCAGGGACCGAACACGGAGAACTGGAAGATGGAGCTGCCGGCGCGGCTGGTGCAGATCGACGTCGATCCCGCCGTTCCGGGCCGGAACTACCCTGTCGAGGCCGCCATCGTGGGCGACGCCAAGCTGTCGACCGCAGCGTTGCTGGAAGAGCTCGACCGCCTCGGCGCTCCTCAGGTGCTCGCGGATGGGCAATGGGCGGATCGGGTGGCCACTGCTGCCCGGTCCGCCCGGGAGCGGTTGCGAGGCACGCTCGGGCCGCAGGTCGGTCTTCTCGACGCGTTGGCACCCTGCATCGGTGCCGGCACCGTGGTCGTGAAGGACACGACCATCGCCGCCTACACATGGGGCAACCGCCTGTTGCCGGTGCGACGACCACGCACCTCGATAATGCCGAACGGCTTCGCCATCGGTCTCGGACTGCCGCACGCCATCGGTGCCGCGATCGGCTCACAGGGTGCACCGGTCGTGCTTCTCGCCGGAGACGGCGGCTTCCTTCTCTCCGCGACCGAGCTCGCGACCGTCGCCCAAGAGAGCCTTCCGATCCTGGCCCTCGTCTTCGTGGACGGCGGCTACGGAGTGGTCCGCAACATCCAGCAGCGCCAGTATGGTCCTGGGGCCAGTTTCGGCGTAGACCTCGGGCGGCCCGACTTCTGCGGTCTCGCAGCGGCTTTCGGGATCGGGGCCGAGCGGGTCGGGTCGATCGGCGCCTACGCGGCGGCTGTGCAACGGGCGCTTTCCGGCCGGGTGCCGTTTCTCGTCGAGGTTGACCTCGATGCGATCGGCCCGATGAGCGTGGCCTACACAGGCACATCGAGGCCACCCGCTCCCTCCTAGCCCGGCCTGAGGCTGGCTCCCGGTCGAGAGGGTCTTTACCCAAGAACCCGGCCATGCGAGCCGGTGGCTCCTCGTGGCCGGGACTACGCTTTCGTGAAAACGCAGCTGTTGAGGAGAATAAACATGGCTTTCGAGCTCAGCTCGTTGATCGAAGCCCGGCAAGGCGAGAATTTCCGCCTGCACAGCGAGTATCTCAACCCCCAGCTCGTCAAGGTGCTGAAGACCATCGGCTTCGATCGCTTCTACGTGAGAGGCGAAGGCTGCTACCTGTACGACCGGAATGGGGATCGCTATCTCGACTTTCTCGCCGGGTTCGGCGTCTATGCGCTCGGACGTGCGCACCCGGTGGTGAAAAAGGCACTGCACGACGCCCTCGACATGGACCTGCCGAATCTTGTTCAGATGGACGCGGCGCTTCTGCCCGGGTTGCTCGCCGAGGCGATGGTGGCCCGCACGCACGAGGGGATACAGCGTTGTTTCTTCTCGAATTCGGGCGCCGAGGCAGTCGAGGCCGCCATCAAGTTCGCAAGGTGCGCCACCAAGCGCACCCGGGTCGTCCACGCCGATCATGCTTTCCACGGTCTCACTTACGGGGCGCTGTCGCTGAACGGCGGGAAAGAGTTCCGCGAGGGCTTCGGGGCCCTGCTCCCGGGCTGCCAGGAGGTCCCCTTCGGCGAGATCGAGCCGCTCGAGCGCGAGCTCCAGCGCGGGGACGTTGCGGCTCTGGTCCTGGAGGTCATCCAGGGAAAAGGCGTGAACCTCGCCTCGGACGAGTATTGGGCCTCGGCCGCCGAGCTGTGCCGCAGGCACGGCACCCTGCTCGTCATCGACGAAGTCCAGACCGGCCTCGGCAGGACCGGGAAGCTCTGGGCCCACGAGCATTATGGCTTGCGGCCCGACATCATCACCGTCTCCAAGGCGCTCTCGGGTGGCTACGTCCCTGTCGGGGCGATGATGTGCTCGGCGGAGGTCTTCGACCGTGTCTATTCGAAGATGGAGCGCGCGGTCGTGCACTCCTCGACGTTCGGGCGCAACCAGCTCGCCATGGTGGCGGCCCTCGCCACCTTGCAGATCATCGACGACGAGGACATCGTCGATCGGTCTCGGGTGACGGGCGAGGCCTTCGTGAAGGGCTTGACGCCGCTCGTCGAGAAGTACGAGCTGTTCCACGAGGTGCGGGGCAAGGGGCTCATCATCGGCTTGGTCTTCGGTGAGCCGAGCTCACTTCGCTTGAAGTCGCGCTGGAAGATGATGGAGAGCGCTCACAAGGGGCTCTTCTCCCAGCTGGTCGTGGGGCCCCTGTTCCATCGGCACCGGATACTGACCCAGGTTGCGGCCGACAACATGAACGTCGTCAAGCTCCTTCCCCCGCTCATCGCCGGCCAGGAGGAAGTTGACTACTTCGTCGAGGCACTCGACGACGTGCTCGAGGACGCGCACCGCAACTCCGCCCTGCTGTTCGAGTTCGGCCGGACTCTGGCAAAGAGCGCGCTCCGGCGGGAGCAGTCCTGATCTCGCCCGGCCCGAGCCCCTCCCGGGCGGAGCACTCGATGGCGATCAAGCCGGGCGACCGGGTCCTCGTCACCGGCGCGGACGGCTTCATCGGCTCGGCGGTCACCCGGGCCCTCTTGGCTCGCGGGGTCGAGCTGGTCGCGCTCCTCCAGCCCGGTGTGCCGCACTCCAACCTCGACGGCCTCGCTGTCGAGCCCTTCGTGGCGGACCTGCGCGACCGATCGGCCGTTCTCGCGGCTGCGGAGGGTTGCCGGATGATCTTTCATGTGGCGGCGATCTACCGGTTCTGGGCTCGCGATGCAGCCGACTTCTATGAAGTGAACGTGGGCGGGAGCCTGAACGTCATCAACGCGGCCAGGGCCGCCGGAGTGGAAAGGGTCGTCTACACAAGCACGGTCGGCACGATCGGCCTCGACGGCACGGACCATGACCACCCGGCCGACGAGACGGCGTGGGCGCGTATCGCCCATCTTTTCGGGCTCTACAAGCAGTCGAAGTACGTTGCCGAGCACGAGGTGCTGCGTGCGGGAGCCGAGGGCCTGCCGGTGGTCCTCGTCCAACCCACCTTGCCCCTCGGTCCGGGCGACCGTGCGCCGACGCCGACCGGCAAGACGGTGCTCGACTTCCTGAACGGTCGCATCCCGGGTTGGTTCGACACGGCGTTGAACGTGGTGGACGTGGACGACGTCGCCGCCGGGCACGTGCTCGCGGCCGAGCGCGGTGCGCAGGGACGTTCCTACGTGCTCGGAGGCGAGAACCTGGAGCTCCGCCAGATCCTGGACGTCCTTGCTGCGGCGACCGGCCTGCCCCGGGCCGCGTTCAGGGTCCCGCGCCGCGTGGCGCTCGTTGCCGGCCGCGCCTCGGGGCTCGTCGAAGGGCGCCTGTTGCGCCGCGAGCCGAGCATCCCGCTCGAGGGTGCGCGCATGGCTACGACTCGGATGGTCTTCGACGATGCTCGGGCTCGCAGGGAGCTCGGGTACAGCTCCCGGCCGGCGGTCGAGGCGATCGTGCGCTCGGCTCGGTGGTACGCGGACAACGGCTACGTCTCGGCGAAGCGACTGGCACGGATCCGATGGAGAGACGTCACCGGGCTCCCCCCAAACGGTCGCATCCCGGGTCAGGGGGCCGCCACTGCTTTCGACCGGCCCCAGAAGGGCTCGGCTTGACGGACCGCCGCCTCGTGCACAGCCGACCCGGGCGCGAGCACGATCGCCGGCACGAGAAGGGACGGCTCGCCCCACTTGTCATACCTGCGGCGCTCGGCGCGGCACTGGTCATGGTGCTCGCAGCGTGCAGCTCGCAGATAGTCGGCCCTACCACGACCACGACCTCGACCGCGACGACGTCCACCAGTTCGACCACGACGACGACCACGACGACCCCGGTGGCCGTCGCCGGGACGTCGATCCTTCGCGCCCGCGTGGCTCGGCTACAACGTGGAGCCCTCGTTCTTCCCGTCGTCTCCGAAGGCAGCGCCGCGTGGCTGAGGATGGTCCCGATCGCGTACCGCAGTTTCGGGACCGGTCCAGACCTTCTCCTCATCTCGGGCCAGGACGGGACCTTGTCGTGGTGGGGCCAGAGTTTGTTGTCGGATCTGTCGAGTCACTACCACGTCACGTTGTTCGATCTTCCCGATGTTGGGTACTCGGGCATGGCGACGGCCAGGCTCTCGCTCTCGTGGCTGGCCGACATGACCGCCGGTCTCGTTCTCACGATCGGGCTGTCCGATCCGATCGTGCTCGGGTGGGGGCTGGGCGGCCAGATCGCCTTGTCTCTAGTCGAGCGCCATCCAGGCTTCGCCTCCTTGCTCATCCTCGTGGACACCTCCGCCGGGGGTGCCGGCACGGTCGGGCCTTCGACGGGCGTCGTGCACCTGCTTGCACAGCGCGGCGCCACGCCCGTCGCGCTCTCGACGCTCCTGTTCCCGGCGACGGCCGTGGGACTGCAAGACCGCCTTGTCTGGCAGAGCAGCGTCTTTGCCGGGACAACGGACTGGATGACAACCCAAGCCGTCGAGGCGGAGGCCATGCTGCAAGCCGCCATATGGAAGAGCTCTTCTCTGGCCGCCAGGCTCCCGCTGGTGACGATTCCGGCGCTCGTCGTCTCGGGTGCCGACGACGTCGTCTTTCCCGCTGAAGACGCGTCCCGGCTCGCCGGCGAGCTACCGCACGCGACGGAGGTCAGCTTCCCCGGTGCAGGCTACGGAGCGATCTTCCAGGACGCGCCTGCCTTTCTCGCCGCTGTCGAGAAGTTCACCGCGGAGAACGCCTCCTCGCTCACCACTACCACCACCTCTTCGTCCACGACGACCACCTCCTCTACGACGAGCTCTTCCACGACGACGACTGCCCCCAGGACCTGACGGGTTCGGCCGAGCGTCGGCCACGGCGCCTGAGTGCCAGGAGCCCCGGCTGCGCAACGCGTGCGGAGATCACGCACATGCCTCCCGGAGTGTGAAACAGGGCCAGAAACCCGGCCTTCCTCAGACCGATCCGCGCGCTCGGTGACAGAGGAGGCGCTATCGACTAGCGGATGACGAAACCGGTCTCGTTCCGCACCGGCTCCGCGGTCACCTCCACGTTGTCGACCCGGGCCCGTGGCGGCCCAACGCGACACCACGCGATCATCTGCTCGACGGCCTGCGGGGAACCCTCGAACACCGCCTCCACGCTGCCGTCAGGACAGTTGTGCACCCAGCCGGCAACATCGCGCGTCAGTGCCTCGGTCCGGCAGCTGTCTCGGTACCAGACATCCTGAACGCGACCGGTGACGATCACCCGTCGCCGCTGGCGGTTCATGGCGGCGACGTAATCGCGGAGTTCCCGCGATCGCGCCGGTTCGGGCAACCGAGATCACCGCCAAGAGCCATCTTGGCTCCCAGTACGATCGGTGCAGAATGTCTGTTCTGACTGTCACCTCCACGCGCGCCAGCGACTCCCGGCGTCAGGTACTTGGTCTCGGTGCCTCGGCTCTCGCTTCTGTCGGCTGGGGGTTCGGGGCGATCTTCGCGAAGCTCACCTCTGCCTCGGGGCTTGTGCTGACCTTCTACCGTCTCTGGCTCGGCGCCGCGCTGTTCGTGGTCTTGATGTACGCGACGGGCCGCCGCTTGAGCTGGAGCAACTTGCGGGCGGCATGGCTAGGCGGCGTGTTCCTGGCCGGTGACATGGCCATGTTCTTCTGCGCCGTCAAGCTCACCAGCGTGGTCGACGCCACCGTCATAGGCGCCGTTCAGCCGGCCTTGGTATTGATCGCCGCCCGTTATCTGTTCGCTGAACGGATGGGGCGTTGGGACGTCGCCTGGATCTTGCTGGCCATCGCCGGCGTCTCGGCCGCGGTCATAGGCCCGGGGGTAGTGAGCCGGCACCAACTGACCGGGGACCTGTTGGCAGTCGGTTCTCTGCTGTCGTGGTCGGCCTATTGGCTTGTGTCCAAGCACGCCAGGGAGACCCAGCACACCTTGGACTACACCACCGGTGTGACGATCGTGGCCGCACTGACCTTGACGCTGATCGTGCTGCTCTCGGGCCAGTCACTGGCTCGAGTGGAAGCCGGCGACTGGCTGTGGATCGCCCTGCTCGCGGTCGTGCCTGGCGGCGCCCACGTGGTGATGAATTGGGCTCACCGTTACGTCGACGCGTCAGTCTCCTCGGTAATCGGCTCGAGCAACCCGATCGTCGCGGCCGCCGCCGCTGTGGTCATCCTCGGGCAGCCCTTGACGAGCATCCAAGTCGGCTGCGGCCTGGCGGCGATCGCGGCGATCACTGTTGTCGCCATGCGGCATCGCCAGCCGGCCGAGTCCATGCTGGAGTAGCGCGCCGCCCGGCCAGTCGGCGCGCCGACTGGCGCGTCAGCGGTAGCTCCTTCGAAAAGGCGCGCCCCAACCCGTTGGGCAAGGTGGCGCCGACTGGGGCTGGTTCGAAGACTTGAAAAAGGTTACGCAAGCGCTTGCGTGGCGTGTGCCACAGCGCTATCGTGCGGATCCTCGGACCTGTGCCCGAGAGACTTACTGTCACAGGCGGCCAGCCTGAGGTGGGGGGCACCTTGGCCAAGGCGACGATAAGAGAAGTAGCGGTTCGAGCGGGAGTTTCTCCGTCCAGCGTGTCCCGATCTCTCCGTGGCGTCGGCGGCGTTTCGAGGAGTACCACCGAACGCATCCGGGAAGCCGCCGAACAGCTTGCTTACAGCGTGTCTCCGGCCGCCTACCGTCTTGCCACCGGCCGCACGGACACTGTGGCCATCGTCATGCCCTACCTGACCAGATGGTACTTCGCAGAGCTGCTTGGCGGGGCCGAGCAAGTGATCAGGGAAGCCGGGCTTGACCTGCTCTTCTATCACGTTGGCAACACCGAGATGCGCCAGCGCTACTTCTCCTCCGGTCTGCTTCGTAAGCGGGTCGACGGTGTGCTGCTCGTCACGTTGGCTTTGACCGAGCCGGAGATCGCCACTCTACGCGCCCTTGATGTCCCGGTCTGCATGGTTGGAGCACAAGTCGAGGGCTTTTCCAGCATCAGGATCGACGACGTCGAAAGCGCTTGCACAGCGGTCCAGCATCTCATCAACCTCGGCCACGAACGGATCGGAATGATTTCAGGAAATCCGAACGAGCCGGAGCACTTCACCGTGAAGCTCCAACGTCATGTGGGCTACCTTCGAGCCCTCAAGGCGGCGGGCCTCCGAGCAAAGCGGGAACTTGAGGCGTACGGCGCCTTCACCATCGAGGGTGGTGACGAAGCCACCGTCCAGTTACTCAGCCGCCGCAGCCTGCCCACCGCCATATTCGCAGAATGTGACGAGATGGCTTTCGGTGCCCTTCGAGCACTGAGGCGCGTGGGCTTGCGGGTACCCGCTGATGTGTCGGTGATCGGCTTCGACGATCACCCGATGGCCCAGTACTTCGAGCTCACGACGATCTCCCAGGATGTCCGGGACCAGGGCCGCCAGATCGCGCAGCAGTTGGTTGGCGCCGTGGCCCGACCTGGTGAGGCGCTGCTGGTGGAGCTGCGCGCCCCCACTCGCTTGGTCGTGCGAGGTACCACCGCTGTCCTTGAGACAGAGCAGCGGCCCACATCAGCGCTGTCTGCTGCAGGCGGTCACATTGCCGACGACCACTGGCTATATGAACCGAGGGCCGTCGGACAATCCGCCAGTCCAGTACACACAAAGAGAAAGGAGAGACAGAGGAATGAGGCCAACACTCAGAGGGGGAGGTAACACGATGTCCCAGGCCAGGGCCGTTCTTTCGGTGTCCGGGAGGCACAAGCTGTTCTCGGTAGCGGCCCTGGCTGGGCTGTTGGCCCTAGCGGCCAGCATGGTGCCAGCCGGTGTCTCGACCGCTAGCCCAGCTTTGGGCCACATCGGAGGCTCTGTATCGCTTTGGGCCGAGTGGACAGGTCCCGAGCAGCGGGACTTCCAGGCCGTGCTGTCGCCGTTCGAGTCGGAGACCGGGGTCACCATCAACTACAGCAGCAAGGGAAGCAACATGGACACGGCGATCGACGCTGCAGTAGCAGGTGGAGCGCCCCCCCAGGTGGCACTCGTGCCTGACCCCGGCACCCTGCTCACCTTGGCCAAGAAGGGTGCAATCGAGCCGCTCGCCCCCGTAATCGGGAGCGAGGCTTCCGACTACGGGGCGGCGTGGAACAACCTCGTCACGTACAACGGCAAGCTCTACGGTGTCTGGTTCAAGGGCGCCAACAAGAACACCATCTGGTACAACCCCGCCGAGTTCGCCATGGCAGGCCTGAAGTCCACACCCACGACCTGGCAGCAGCTGCTCGCTGACGCGGCCACGCTGAAAAGGGCGGGTGTCACTCCGTTCTCGCTCTGCACGGACATCGGTTGGCCGGTGGCTGACCTGTGGCAGAACGTGTACCTGAAGACAGCAGGGGCGACCGACTACGACGCGCTCGCTGCGCACAACATCCCGTGGACGGGCCCAACTGTGACGACTGCCTTCGACACGCTCGCCCAGCTAGTCGGACAACCCTCATACCTCCTTGGCGGCACCAAGGGATCCCTCTCCAATAGCTATCCCACGTGCGCGGACAAGGTGTTCCCCAAGCCGGGGACAATGCCCCAAGCGGCCATGGTGATCGAGGCCGACTTCGTCGTCAACGAGATCGTCGGCAACTCGGCCAACTACACCGCTGGGACCATTGGGGCCGGCGGCAAGAAGTGCACCGCCAACCCGGCCGACACCCCGTGCTACGACTTCTTCCCCTTCCCCGCCCCGGCAGCCGACCAGATGAACAATTCGGCGATCCAGGGCTCTGGGGACGTGGCGATGCTGTTCAAGCCCACCGCGGCAGCCAAGGCCGTCGTCAAGTATCTGGGCAGCCCCGAGGCCGGTGCGATCTGGGCACACCTCGGGGGCTTCGCCTCGCCCAACAAGATGGTGCCCCTGACCAGCTACCCCGACCCGGTCACCGAGGCTGACGCGTCGGAGCTGCAGCACGCCACGGGCTTTGTCTTCAGCCTGGACGACCTGCAGGGCAGCTGGGAGCCGAGCCTGTGGCAGGACATGCTCAACTTCGTCAAGAACCCGAGCGCGACGAACATCGCCTCGATTCAAAAGACCATGCAAGCCCAGGCCACGGCCGCGATGGGCCACTGAGGAATTGCGGCTCGAATGAACCAACCAGGGCACGCCCGGGAAGATACGGGCGTGCCCTGGCCCGTCGCAGGACCGGGAGATAGGTGAGATGGCTGTAGTAGCTGTTGACCAACAACATGGCCCTGCCAGGCGAAGCGCGCGGCGCCAGGGGCAGCACCACTTGCAATCCCTCGTGTTCTTGGTCCCGGGGGCCGTCCTGCTCCTGGCAATAGTGATCTGGCCCGCCATCGCGACCATCCGCTACAGCTTCTACAACGCGACCGCGACCAAGGCAGTCGGGCTTTCCAACTACAAGTCATTGTTCTCGACCGCCGACACCCTGATCGCGTTCCGAAACAACGTCATCTGGGTCCTGGTCTTCCCCTTCATCGTGACCGTGATAGGCCTGGTCTTCGCGGTGCTCTCAGAGCACATTCGCTGGGCCACCGCCTTCAAGATCGTCATCTTCCTGCCGATCGTCTTCAGCGTCACGGCCTCGTCGCTGGTCTTTACGCAAATCTTTCAGTTGGATCCTCACGTCGGGGTCATGAACGCCATCGTCCAGACCGTGGAGGACTACTTTCACCCGCCTGGCGCTTATCCGCTCTCGGCAGGACAGACAGCCGCGTCGCTCGCCACGAGCGGCGTTGTCGCCGGTCCTAACGGGACACTCGAGAGCGGCTCGGAGGTGAGAGCGGGCGGGACGGTACGGATGGGGCTCACAGGTGTCAATCCCGACACGCTCACAGTGCTGGGAGCTCGCCCCGCCCGCCTGCCCACTCCTTCCGCGGGTGCGGTCACCGGCTTGGTGTGGCGGGACTTCTCTGTTTCGAACCCGTCCAATGTCTCGGGCGTGTTACCCGGTGAGGACGGGTTTCCCAACTTGCACCTTGCCTTGCTCCGCAGCGACGGCAGCATCGCAGCGACGACGACCACGGACGCCTTCGGCCGGTTCATTTTCTCCAACGTCGGCGCTGGGCCCTTCCACATACAGATCCAGGCGTCCAACTTCACACAAGGCTTCTCCGGCACGTTCTGGCTCGGCCCGCAGTCGCTGACTCCCACCAGCAGCCTCAGTCAGACGGCGCAGGCGCTGCTAAGCGTTCCGCTTATCGACATCTCGATGATCTTGGCCTACCTGTGGATCTGGGCAGGCTTCACCATGGTCATAGTGGCGGCCGGTTTGGCGGCCCTCGACCGCGAGGCCCAGGAGGCGGCACACGTCGACGGTGCCACGGAGTGGCAGACGTTCAGGCGCGTCACCATACCGATGCTGGCTCCAGTGCTGACCGTCGTGTTCGTGACAATGGTCATCAACGTGCTGAAGATCTTCGACATCGTCGTCAATCTGGGCATCGACACTTCTCAGCCCGGGGGCCAATCCAGCACCCTGGCCTCCGACGTCTATTACTTGGGCTTCGGGGGAGGGGTCCATACCGGCCTGGCGAGCGCCCTTGCCGTCATGCTGTTCATACTCGTCCTGCCGGCGATGCTGTTCAACTTGAAGAGGATCAGCGGCAAATGACGACTACGCCCGTCGTTACGACGCCTCTGGTAGTCCAGGAAGCGCAAGGACCTGGGCGCGGGCTAAGCCTCCTGAAGCGCCTCCGCCCCTCACGCTTGATCGTCAATATCGTCCTGGGCGCGATCGCGTTGTTCTGGCTCGTACCGAGCCTGTCCATGATGATCATCTCGTTCCGCCCGGCGGGGCTCTTCGAGCTGTCCGGGTGGTGGAAAGTCTTTACCGCCCCCTCCCAGCTCACGTTCCAGAACTACAAAGAGCTCTTCACCGGCGGGTCCTCCACGGTGCTCGGGGGAGGCGTCCCCTCCGGGTTGGCACCGGGGAGCGTGCTCGATGCGCTCAGGACCTCCCTCGAGATCAGCATTCCCGCCACGTTCCTGGTCACCGCGATCGCCAGCCTCACGGCTTACTCAATCGTGTTCGGCAGGTGGCGGGGCCGCAATGCGGTCTTCCTGACGATCGTCGGCCTGATGGTGGTGCCGTTGCAGGTGGCGCTCATACCGGTTGCCTCGCTGTACAAGGACATGGGATCGGCCTTCGGCTGGAATCCCTTCGGGACCATCACCGGTGTGGTCATCTTCCACGTCGCTTTCGGGCTGCCTTTCGGTGTCTTCCTGATGCGCAACTTCTACACCGGGATACCCACGGCCCTGATCGAGGCGGGGCGGATCGACGGTGCGGGCGAGTGGACGCTTTTCCGGCGAGTGGTGATTCCCTTAGGTATAGCGGCCGCCGCCTCGTTGGCCATTTTCCAGTTCATATGGGTCTGGAACGACCTGCTGGTGGCGCTGGTCTTCCTCGGGGGGGACCCGCACGTGCCGCTCACCTTGTTTCTCTACGACCAGGAACGGACTCTGGCGGCCAACTTCTGGATCGTCTCGACAGGGTCGATGGTCTCCATAGTCGTCCCCCTGATCGTCTTCCTCGCGTTCCAGCGCCATTTTGTCCGTGGCATGCTCGCTGGTGCGGTGAAGTGAGGTGCCAGCCGAAGCCCGGTCCCCACCTGCGTGGCCGACGGTCCGCGCCCGGCCGTTGGCGCGCCCAATGTCGTGATCGTCACTAGACGACTCGGGCTTCGGTGACCTCGGCCGCTACGGAGGTCCCGAAGACCCCCCGCCTCCTCGTCGAGCACGCGCCCCAGGTTATGAGGCGCGCGAGCGGCACCAGCACCGCCCAGAGCGTCCTAGAGAGGCAGGCCTCAGGCCAGGTGGTGAGCTATGACGGGTAAGGCGAGGATCTCAGAGACGGCGAATACTGACGTCCGTTGGTACGAGCGCTCGGTGTTTTATGAGATCTTCGTTAGAGGCTTTTACGACTCCAATGACGACGGCACCGGCGACATACGCGGGATCATGACGAAGCTCGATTACCTGGAGTGGCTGGGCATCGACTGCATATGGCTGCTGCCGTTCTACCAATCACCGCTACGCGACGGCGGCTACGACATTTCCGACTACTGGACGGTGCTCCCCGAGTACGGCCAGGTCGCAGACGTGGCGCAGTTGGTCGACCAAGCGCACCGGCGAGGGATGCGGATTATCGCTGACATGGTCATGAACCACACGAGCGACCAGCACCCCTGGTTCCGCGAGTCGCGCCAGGATCGCACCAACGCCAAAGCTGATTGGTACGTCTGGAGCGATGACGACCAGCGCTATGGCGAGGCGCCCATAATTTTTGTCGACACCGAAAAATCCAACTGGGCGTGGGACCCTCAGCGTGGCCAGTATTACTGGCACCGCTTTTTCTCCTACCAACCCGACCTCAATTATGACAACCACGAAGTGGCCGACACCATGCTCGACGTGGTCCGCTACTGGCTCGACGTAGGCCTCGACGGTTTCCGGCTCGACGCCGTGCCCTACCTTTTCGAGCGGGACGGGACCGATTGCGAGAACCTGGTCGAGACGCATGAGTATTTGAAGAGGCTACGAAAAGAGGTGGACTCTCTTTGTCCTGGCAAAGTACTTTTGGCCGGGGCCAATCAATGGCCAGAGGACGTTGTCGACTATTTTGGCAGCGGCGACGAATGCCACATGTGCTTCCATTTCCCCTTGATGCCACGCATGCTCATGGCCCTCCGCAGGGAGCACCGTTTTCCGATAACCGAGATCCTGGCGCGAACGCCCGCCATACCAGGAGGGTGTAGCTGGGGCATATTCCTGCGCAACCATGACGAGGTCACCCTCCAGATGGTGACCGACGAAGAACGCGACTACATATGGTCCGAGTACGCCAAAGATCCGCGCATGAAGCGCAACTTGGGTATTGTCCGCCGCTTGGCCACGCTAGTCGACAACGACCGCCGGGTGGTGGAGCTGCTCCATTTCCTGCTGTTCAGTCTTCCCGGCTCTCCCGTCCTTTACTACGGCGACGAGATCGGCATGGGTGACAATGTGTACTTGGGCGATCGCGACGGAGTACGCACGCCCATGCAATGGACACCTGACCGCAACGGCGGTTTTTCCCAGGCCGATTTCGCCCAGCTGTACCTGCCGCCGCTCATGGACCCTGTGTACGGGTTCCAGGCCGCCAATGTCGAGGCCCAGATGCGGGATCCGAGCTCGCTGCTCCACTGGATGCGCAGGATGCTGGAAGTGCGCAGTCAGCAGCCGGCGTTGGGCACGGGCAGCATGGAGGTCATATCGACGGACAACCCCTCGGTGCTGGCTTACGTCAGGGCTCCGGTGGGCCACGACTTCGGCGTTGGCCCCGACGCTCAACGGGGACGTCCCATCGACGCTCCCGTCACCGCTGACAACGTGGTCGTGTGCGTGAGCAACCTCTCGCGCTTCGTACAACCTGCCCAACTTCAGCTCCAGCGTTGGCAGGGTATGACTCCGATAGAGCTGCTCGGTCGCGTCCCGTTTCCCCCGATCGGGGAGCCGCCGTACTTCGTAGCACTGCCGCCCTATGGCTTCTTCTGGTTCGGTTTAGTGAGCCGGTCATGAGCTCAACTGGAGGGCGATTCAGGCGGCCCAGCCGATCACTGGGTAGGCCGGGCTGCGCAACAGTCTTTGGAACGAACGTGCGACGGTGGTTTTCAGCGGTGACCCCCTCGGTAGACTCTCGTCCATGACTGAGCTGGCAGCGGGGGGCTCCCAGCCTTCCGCGCGGCTGCAGGCAGGCTCATCGGTTCGTCCGGCCACCCGGCATGCGACCACCCCCGTCCGCGTGCTCGCGGCGAGCGCGACCGGTACCGGCCTCGAGCGCCCGGACCATCTCGCGACAGAAGAGCCGATGGCGATCCAGGTGCGCGGCCGGCAACAGGAGCCTGTGAGCGTCGCCGTGACGATGCGCACGCCGGGCAACGACTACGAGCTCGCGGCAGGGTTCCTCATGAGCGAGGGGCTTGTTCGTGACCGCCGTGAGGTCGCGCGCATCCGGTACTGCGACGTCGCGCCGGAGGTGCAGCACTACAACGTCGTGACTGTCGATTTGACAGTTCCTTTCACGGCGGACTTCGCCCAGCGCCACTTCTTTGCCTCCTCGAGCTGCGGCATCTGCGGGAAGGCTTCGCTCGATCAGGTCGAGATCAGCTGCCCGGTGATCGTGTCCGGCCCCGTCGTCGCCCGCTCGGTCATCGTCTCGCTGCCCGCTTCCTTGCGGGGCGCCCAGCGCATCTTCGAGCAGACGGGCGGTTTGCACGCCGCGGCGCTGTTCGACACCGAAGGACGGCTGATCGGGTCGCGCGAGGACGTGGGCCGCCACAATGCGGTCGACAAGCTGATCGGCCATGCGTTTCTCGCTGGCAAGACGCCGTTGCGAGAGTGCGTGTTGCTCGTCTCGGGACGGGTCAGTTTCGAGATAGTCCAGAAGGCGGCGGTTGCCGGCATCCCGATCACCTGTGCGGTCTCAGCGCCTTCGAGTCTCGCGGTCCAAGCCGGAGAGAGACTCGGGATGACCGTCATCGGCTTTCTGCGCGGTGAGCAGTTCAACATCTACAGCCACCCCGAACGGGTGGACCTGAAGAGCTGAGCCGCCGGACGGCAGGTCCACCGGGCGACCCGGCGCCTCCTCGTCGGCCGGGTCACACCCGCTTGGCGGGGGCGCCCTCCGGGAGCAGCTCGGCGGCTTCCACCACGAGTGGGTCGAACTCGCCGCAGCCGATGTTGTCGACAAGCTCCTGGCGCATGAGCGGCGGCCAGAACATCCGGATGTGGTTTGCCACCTCGGCGGCGGCTTGTGCCTCGGGATGGTGCCTGAAATTGGCCGCGATCTGATTCGCCATGCGGACGAGGTCAGCCCGTACCAACTCGACTCCTCAGCGCAGGGCCGGGACGTCTGTACCCGCCCGGTCCGACGGCACGCCCGGGCTGTCCGGGCCGGTCCTTGCATGTACGCGTGCGCGTACCTGGACGGCGGTCACCTTGTACTCGGGGCAATTCGTCGCCCAGTCGGAGTGCTCTGTGGTCACGACATTCGCGCCGGTGACGGGATGGTGGAAGGTCGTGTACACGACCCCTTGGGGCACACGATCTGTGATGTGGGCCCTCAGCTCGGTCTCGCCCGCGCGGCTCGCGAGCCTCACCCAGCCGCCGTCGACCACGCCACGCTCCTCGGCGTCATGGGGGTGGATCTCGAGCAGGTCCTCGGGATGCCAGGTGACGTTCTCGGTCCTTCTCGTCTGGGCGCCGACGTTGTACTGAGACAGGATGCGCCCGGTCGTGAGGATGAGCGGATAGCGCCGGTTCGTCCTCTCCTCGGTCGGGACGAACGGTGTCTCGACGAAGCGGCCCTTGCCACGGACGAACCTCCCGATGTGCATGATCGGGGTCCCGAGGGGGGCGCCCTCATTGCAGGGCCACTGGACGCTGCCGAGCTCGTCGAGCTTGGCGAACGAGACACCGGCGAAGGTCGGCGTCGTGAGCGCGATCTCGTTCATGATCTCGCTCGCTTGCCCGTAGTGCATCGGGTAGCCCATCGCACTGGCGAGCTCGCAGACGACCTGCCATTCCTGCTTGCCGTTTCTCGGGGCCATGACGGGCCGCACCCGGTTGATGCGCCGTTCGGCGTTGGTGAACGTCCCGTCCTTTTCGAGAAACGACGTCCCTGGCAAGAAGACGTGCGCGAACTTGGCCGTCTCGTTCAAGAACAGGTCCTGCACGACGCACAGCTCGAGCTCGGCGAGGGCGGCCTGGACGTGGTGGGTGTTCGGGTCGGACTGGGCGATGTCCTCACCTTGCACATAAAGGCCTTTGAAGGTCCCCTCGATGGCGCCGTCGAACATGTTCGGGATGCGCAGGCCCGGTTCCGAGTCGAGCGGGCGTCCCCAGAGCTCCTCGAACAGTTGGCGCACCGTGTCGTCGGACACGTGGCGATAGCCGGGGAACTCGTGCGGGAAAGAGCCCATGTCGCACGAGCCCTGCACGTTGTTCTGACCCCGGAGCGGGTTGACTCCGACGCCGTCTCTGCCGATGTTGCCGGTCGCCATGGCGAGGTTCGCCAAGCCCATGACCATCGTGGAGCCCTGGCTGTGCTCGGTGACCCCGAGGCCGTAGTAGATGGCGGCGTTGCCACCTGTCGCGTAGAGGCGGGCGGCTGCCCTCAGCTCCGCGGCCGGCACGCCGGTGACCGTCTCGGTCGCCTCGGGACTGTACTCGGGCGAGGAGATGAACTTGGCCCAGGTCGCGAAGTCGTCCGGGTCGCAGCGTTCGGTCACGAAACCGTGGTCGACGAGGTCCTCGGTGACGACCACGTGGGCGAGGGCGTTGACGACCGCCACGTTGGTGCCCGGGAGCAGCTGGAGGTGGTAGTCGGCTTCGAGGTGGGGCGAGCGGACGATCTCGGTGCGACGCGGGTCGATCACGATGAGCTTCGCGCCCTCACGGATCCTCCGTTTCATACGGGAGGCGAAGACCGGATGCGCCTCGGTCGGGTTCGCCCCGATGACGACGATGACGTCGCAGCTGTCGACCGACTTGAAGTCCTGCGTGCCGGCCGAGGTGCCGAAGGTCTGCTTCAGGCCGAAGCCAGTGGGGGAGTGGCAGACCCGGGCGCAGGTGTCGACGTTGTTGTTGCCGAAGGCGGCCCTCACCATCTTCTGCACGACGAAGACCTCTTCGTTCGTGCAGCGCGAGGACGTGATCCCGCCGATGGCACCGACGCCGTGGCGAGCTTGGATCGATCGCAGGCGATCAGCCGTGTAGGAGATGGCCTCTTCCCAGCTCACGACCCGCCACGGGTCTGCGATCGTCTCACGGACCATAGGCGTCAGCACGCGCTCTTTGTGCGTCGCGTATCCCCAGGCGAAGCGTCCCTTCACGCACGAATGACCCTCGTTCGCCCCTCCGTTCTTGTAGGGGACCATGCGGACGACCTCGTCGCCGCGCAGCTCGGCTTTGAACGAGCAGCCGACCCCGCAGTACGCGCAGGTGGTGATCACGGTGCGGCTCGGCACGCCCAAGTTGATGACGGTCTTCTCCTCGAGCGTCGCGGTCGGGCAGGCCTGCACGCACGCGCCGCAAGAAACGCACTCCGAGCCCAGGAAGTCGCCTGCCCCAGGCGCAACCTTCGAGCCGAAACCCCGGCCCGCGATCGTGAGGGCGAAGGTGCCCTGGATCTCCTCGCAGGCCCGCACGCAGCGCGAGCAGACGATGCACTTGGAGCGGTCGAAGGTGAAATAGGGGTTGCTCTCGTCCTTCTCGGCGTGCAGGTGGTTGTCACCTGCGTAGCCGTAGCGGACGTCGCGAAGGCCGACGGCACCGGCCATGTCCTGCAACTCGCAGTCCCCGTTCGCGGCGCAGGTCAAGCAGTCCAGCGGATGGTCCGAGATGTACAGCTCCATGACGCCGCGACGGAGCTTCTCGAGGCGCGGGGTCTGGGTCGTGACCTTCATCCCGGCCTCGACCGGAGTCGTGCAGGACGCCGGCGTGCCGCGCCTGCCGGCGATCTCGACGAGGCAAAGGCGGCACGAGCCGAAGGGCGCCAAGGTGTCGGTGGCGCACAGCTTGGGCACGTCGATGCCCGCGACCGCCGCCGCGCGCATGAGCGAGGTGCCTTCGGGCACTGTCACGGCCAGACCGTCGATCTCCAGCTCCACTGTCGCCGGACCTGGTCGAGCCGGCGTTCCGAGGTCGTGCTCCTTGAGCAACGTCATGACTGTTCTCCCCGGGTCTCCGACGACTTTCGACTCGATCTGACCGCAGATCGGTCACTTGCAATTATGGCACCGCGGCGCCGAGAACTGTGCCGAGCCCTCACAGCCGGACCGCCTTGGGCCGGTTGAAATCCTCGGGGAAGTGCTCCAGGGCGCTTCGTACCGGGAAAGGGGTGAGGCCGCCCATGGCGCAGAGCGAGGCGTCGACCATTGTCTCGCAGAGGTCTTTGAGGAGCTCGAAGTTGGCTTCGCGGTCGTCTCCGGCGATGATGCGGTCGATGACCTCGACGCCGCGCACTGATCCCAGCCGGCACGGCGTGCATTTGCCGCAGGACTCCTCGGCGCAGAACTCCATCGCGAAGCGTGCCTGCAGGCTCATGTCCACGGTGTCGTCGAATACGACGATGCCCCCGTGGCCCACCATGGCGCCGGCTGCGGCGAAGGCCTCGTAGTCCATCGGCAGGTCGAACCGGCTCCTGGGCAGGTAGGCGCCCAGGGGACCGCCGACCTGGACCGCTCGTACCGGTCGGCCGCTGGCGGTGCCTCCGCCGATCTCCTCCACGAGCTCCCCGAGGGTCAGCCCGAAAGCGACCTCGAGGATCCCACCACGTCTGATGTTGCCTGCAAGCTGGAAGACCTGGGTCCCGCGAGAACGGCCCACGCCGAGCTGCCGGAATGCCTCGGCGCCCTGGGCGAGGATCGGGGGGACCGTGGCGAGGGAGAGGACGTTGTTCACGACCGTAGGCTTGCCGAAGAGCCCGGCGATAGCCGGGAGCGGGGGCTTGGCCCGGACCACCCCGCGCCGGCCCTCGAGGCTCTCGAGCATGGCGGTCTCCTCACCGCAGATGTACGAACCGGCTCCTACCCGCAGGTAAAGGTCGAAGCCCCAGCCGCTCCCGAGCACCGAGGGGCCGAGCCATCCGTTCAGGTAGGCGATGTCGATCGCGGCCCTCATGGTGGCGACGGCGTCGGGATACTCGGAGCGGACGTATATGTAGCCCTCGCTGGCGCCGACGGCGAGGCCGGCGATGACCGTCCCTTCCACGAGAAGGAAGGGGTCGCCCTCCATGATCATCCGGTCGGCGAACGTGCCGCTGTCGCCCTCGTCCGCGTTGCAGGCGACGAACTTGAGGTCCGAGGGCGTGTCGAGGACCGTCTGCCACTTGATACCGGTCGGGAAGCCCGCCCCGCCCCGGCCTCGAAGCCCGGAGTTGGTCACTTCCGTCACCACCTCTTGAGGCGTCATCTCGAGCGCACGGCGCAGTCCGGCGAGGCCGCCTGTCGCCTCGTAGTCCGCCACGGAGAGCGGCTCGATGACCCCGACCCTTGCGAAGGTGAAACGTGTCTGGCGCTTCAGGTGGGGGATCTCCTCGGTCCTGCCGAGGCAAAGACCGTTCGGGGCGCCGTCGAGCATCCCGGCGTCGAGGAGCTCACAGACGCCCCTGGTGTCGACCGGGCCGTAGGCCACGCGGCCTCGAGGTGTCGAGACCTCCACGAGCGGCTCGAGCCAGAGCATCCCTCTCGACCCGTTTCGCACGAGGTGGACCTCGCGCCCTCGGGCGGTCGCCTGAAGCGCGATCGCCTCAGCGACCTCGTCAGCGCCGACTGAGCGCGCGGCCGCGTCGAGAGGCACGAACACCACCGCAGGGTCCATCAGCGCGTCTCGTTCCTGGCGTGGGCGACGAGCTCGTCGAAGCTCGCCTCGTCGATCCTGCCCTTCAGCCGGCCGTCGATCATCACCGCCGGGGAGAGGGCGCAATTGCCGAGGCAGAACACCTGCTCCAGAGTCACGGCGCCGTCGGGGGTGGTGCCGCCGAAGTCGACATCCAGCTGCTCGCGAGCGTGCCGGGCGAGTCGCTCGGCGCCCATCGACTGGCACGCCTCCCCCCGGCACAGGTGGATCACCGAGGCACCGGGGGGTTCGGGGCGAAAGTCCTTGTAGAAGGTGACGACTCCGTAGACATCGGCCTTGGAGAGGTTGAGCGCCTCGGCCACCACGTCGACGGCCCAGGGATCGATGTATCCGAACGCGTCCTGCAGCTCGTGCAGGATCGGCATCAGCGGTCCGCGTTCGCCCTGATGCCGTTCGGCGATGGCGACGGCCCGCTCGTGTGACCACGGAACATAAGAGCCTGTCGTCCTCGAAACCATCGCTGCACCTCGTCGTGCTGCGCAGCCCGGTTGGAGTGCGCCTCAGCTGCGAATTCCCTGTGATTACATTTTAGGGCGCACCGCAAGTCAGACTGCGCGCCTACGGACAGCCTTGGCGTCAGGCAGCCGGGGTTCTGCCTCCCTCGACGAGCGTGTCGCTCATTCGGGCCGATGTCACACCTACGAACTAGTGTTCGTAGTATGTACCGGGCCTTCACCTACCGGCTCGAGCCGACGGTCAAGCAGGCTCAGGCACTAAGGCGATCGATGCTGCTGCAGTGCGAGCTCTACAACGCCGCCCTCGAGGAGCGGCGCATGAGCTATGAGTGGCTAGGGCGCGGCATCAGCACGAAGAAGGTCCCTTCCAAGTACGACCAGTTCAAGACACTCACGGGCCTTCGCGAGCTGCGGCCCGAGTTCGGGCCCTTCGGCATCAGCGTCTGTCGGGGCACCCTCACACGTCTCGACGAGGCCTTCCAGGGTTTCTTCCGGAGGCTCAAGGCCGGCCAGGCCCCGGGTTACCCACGCTTTAGGTCGGCCTCGCGCTGGGACTC
>JBEKBT010000023.1:0-36052 GCA_050015255.1 Acidimicrobiales bacterium | reverse complement strand
ACGAGCACCTCTGCCCCGCTGCGCCGCAGCACGTCCGCGACGGCCACGGGCGGGGCGGGCGACTCGTCGATTGCCTTGCGGTAGTACATGCCCAGCCCGTCGAGTGTCGGGCCGCGCTCGACTGTTACGCCGAGAGCGGGGACGTCGGAGAACCGGATCGTGTTGTTGTTGGAGGCGAAAATTGCCTTCGAGAGGTCGAGGCCTACCTTTGCCGCGTCGACGTCGAAGGCGGCCACGAACTCGGTGTCGCCGACGTGGTAGCCACCGAGCGAAACGTGCATGAGGCCAGGAACCCGGTCCTCCGAGTCGGCGTCGCGGTAGTACTCAACTCCTTGCAAAAGGGAGCTGGCACAGTTGCCCACTCCCGCGATGGCGACCTTGATCTTGCGTTCCGTATGACTCATGACTTACTCCTTTCAGTGGCTGCCTTCTTGAACACCGGACGCGCGTGGGCAACTGACGCGTTCGAGAAGGCAGACGGGTTTTCCATGGCTTGGGTCGGGCGCACCTGAAGCTTCTCGGGCACCGGTGAGGAGACCTGAGCCGCCTGCTCGGCGGCTATGAGACGGTCGATCCAGCTCAGATCGTGTTCGGTCGCTTCCTTGTCGTGGTCGACGAGGGAACGCTGGTAGCGGTCGAGCGGCCGCCAGGGTGACTCGACTGCCCGACGTGTGCCCTCTCGAGCCTCCAGGAGCTGAGCACGGCGGCGCTGCAGGAGCAAGAGCCGGGCCTCCGGGCTCAGATAACGCGCGAAGGCCCAGCGCAGGGCGAAGCCGCGGCCACCTTCAGGCTTGGGCTCTTCGCTCTCGAGCAAGCGGTGGAACAACTCGTCGCCCTGGGCGGTGAGCTCGTACACGCGACGGCCTCGGGTGCCTGTACCCGACCGGGTCGCGGCCGCGCGGCGAGAGGCGAGGCGTGCCCTGAACGCCGCCCGCTCGCCCGCGATGGAGCCGGCAGAGGTGAACGTGGCCGGCGACGGCGCCTCCGGCGAGCCGCGGCCGGGGGCGACTTCATGGACGGCGCCTGCAGCCTGGAGGCGGGCCAGAGCCGGATAGAGCGAACCGAAGGAAAGGCTCGAGAGAAGGCCGAAGTCCCCGCGCAGGCGTTTGCGCAGGTCGTAGCCGTGCATGGGGTGCTCCTTCAAGAGCCCCAAGATCGCCAACTCGAGCACGGACACTACTGTATCACACCGACATATCACTTCGATATGTCGGTTGACACTTGGCGTGGGAGCTGGTGGTGTTAAAACCCATTCGCGTAGGCGCTGCTATGTTCGTCGTTGGACGGTCTAATCGACCGTTGGTACGGTTCGCGAACACCTACGACGTTCTTCGGCGGGTCCAATCCAAAGGGGTGACATGGAGCGCGAGGTCGGCGCTACAGGGACGTCCGACCCTGAGGTCGCGGAACCGGGTGAGCGGAAACGCTCTCCTGGTGAGGATCAGACGGCTCTGGTCCTCGAGCATGCGACCAAGTCCTTCGGCGCAGTGCATGCGCTGGTCGACGGCGACATCACGCTCCAGTGGGGTGAGACCCACGGACTTGTCGGCGAGAACGGGGCCGGCAAGTCGACGCTGGTCAAGATCCTTGCCGGTGTCCACCAGCCCGAGAGCGGCCGGCTCTTCGTCAACGGCCGGGAGGTGACGCTGGACGGCCCCGGCGCCTCTCGGGCCGCTGGGATTGCCGTCATCCACCAGGAAGCGTCGGTCTTTCCAGACCTCAGCGTGGCCGAGAACGTCTTCATCGGTCGCGAACCGCTGCGTAGTGGGCGCCGCATCGACTTCAAGACGATGCACGAGGAGATTGCCGTCATCGTCGACCGTCTCGGCGTCCGTCTGGACTCCCGTCGGATCGCGAAAGGGCTGTCGGTCGCCGACCAACAAATCATGGAGATCGCGAAAGCGCTTTCGCTCAACGCTTCCATCATCGTGATGGACGAGCCGACTTCATCACTGTCCGCGCACGAGGTCAACCGGCTGTTCGAGATGATCGAACTGCTCCGCTGTGACGGCGCCGCGGTGCTGTTCATCTCCCACCGTCTCCAGGAAGTCTTCGAGATCTGCCAGCGGGTGACGGTGATGCGCGACGGTCGCCACGTCTTCACCCGGCCGCTCGCCGGGCTGGTCGCAGACGACCTCGTCCAGGCGATGGTGGGGCGCGAGGTCGTCGACCGGGCTGCTGGGGGTGGCCAGCAGATGGGCGATGTGGTCCTCGATGTCGAGCACCTGAGCCGGGAGGGAGTCTTCACCGACGTGTCCTTCACCGTGCGCGCGGGTGAGATCGTCGTGCTGGCCGGCCTGGTCGGCTCTGGCCGGAGCGAGGTGGCGCGGGCCATCTTCGGGATCGACCAGCGCGATGCCGGGAGCGTGTCGATCAACGGAAGACCGTTGCGAGCGGGGTCGCCGACCGATGCGATCGCCGCCGGCGTCGGCTACGTCCCCGAGGACCGACGCCAGCAGGGTCTCGTTATGGCGATGGCGATCGACCGCAACATCGCCCTTGCCTCCTACGACCACCTGAAACGTAAAGGGCTCATCTGGGGCGCCCTCGAGCGGAGCTTCGCCTCTGACTGGGCAAGCCGGCTCCGCCTCAAGTACGGCCGGCTGAGCGGCAATGCCTCCACCCTTTCCGGGGGGAACCAGCAGAAGCTCGTCCTCGCGAAATGGCTCGGACGGAACCCATCGCTGCTCATCGTCGATGAACCGACCCGGGGCATCGACGTGGCGACGAAGGCCGAGGTCCATCGCCTCTTAGAGGCGCTCGCGGCCGAGCAGGGGGTCGCGGTGCTGATGATCTCGTCGGAGCTCCCCGAGGTCCTGCGGATGGGTAACCGGACCCTGGTCATGCGGGAAGGGCGGCTCGTTGCCGAATTCTCCCACAGTGAGGTTTCCGAGGAGCGCATCGTGGGGGCAGCCACGGGGCAGACGGAGCCCGCCGACAACCTCGCCAAGACCGACGCCATGGGACATGGCACACCATGAGTCCACGCCTGCCCGACGGCGCCGCCCGCTGCTGGTGGCCGAGATGACGAACCCGGACGGAGCCCTGGTACAGGCCACCGAAAGCCCGCAGCGGCTGGTCGACATGGTCTTTCGTCTCCGGGAGTACGGGATCATCGTCGTCCTGATCCTCTTCATCGCCGTGACCACGGGCATTCAGCCCCGGTTCCTGGGACAGCAGAACATCAAGTTCATCCTGCTCAACGCGACGATCTATGCCTTGCTGGCACTCGGCGAGACGATGGTGGTGGTCAGCCGACAGATGGACCTCTCTGTCGGATCGGTGTTGGGTCTCTCTGCCTACGTCTCTTCCAATCTCTTCGGGCAGGTGCACGGAATTCCCATCCCGGTAGTCTTTCTCGCCGGCCTCGGGGTCGGCCTCGTATGCGGAGTGTTTAACGGCGCCGTCACGGCCTTTGCCCGTGTGCCGGGCCTGGTCGTCACCCTGGCCACTCTCTACATCATTCGAGGTATCGACATCTCGATCATCGGTGGCGGCGAGGTGGTCGCCAGCTCGCTGCCTGCCCACTTCTCTGCGATCGGCTCCGACTCGGTGGTCGGCATTCCATACGTCAGCATGGTCGTGGTGGTCGTCATCGCGGCCGGCACGTACTTCCTCCGTTCGTTCCGGCCGGGACGCGAGCTCTACGCGATCGGATCGAATCCGGACGCAGCCCGCCTGGTCGGAATCCCGATCGCGCGGCGCGTCTTCACCGCCTACATGGCCAGCGGCGCCATCGCCGGCGTCGCTGGGGTCATCTGGGCCTCCTATTACGGGACGGTCGATTCCACAGCGGGCACCGGGTACGAGTTGACGGTCGTCACAGCGGTCGTGGTGGGCGGCGTCGCAATTTTCGGCGGTAGCGGAAGCGCGGCCGGCGCTGCGTTCGGCGCTCTGCTCCTTTCCACCATCGCCACTGCCCTCTACGCTCTCGGCGTGTCGCCGTTCTGGGACCCGGCCTTTGACGGTCTTCTCCTCGTTCTGGCCATCACGCTGGACCGGGGGATCGCCCTCCGGCTTGCCGAGGTTATGAGGAAGCGGACGTTCCGCCATGAACCCTGAGCCCGTGGCCACCACCGGGGTCTCGGCAGTGGCGCCGCCTCTCTCTGGTGGAGAGCCGCCAGCGCCGTCACCCACCTCCGGCGCCGGTGAACCCCAGTCCGGCGGCACCGGGCTCGCCCACTTCTCGCGCCTCGGGGTCCTGGCGCGTTGGGAGATCGCCCTGTTTGCGACGTTCGTTGTCGTCTTCATTGTCGGGCGGGTGCTGTCGCCTCAGTTCCTCACGAACTACAACTTTTTCAACATGGGGCTCTCCAACGGAGAGCTGGCGATCATGGCGCTGCCCATGACGCTGATCGTCGTTACCGGCGAGATCGACCTCTCGGTCTCGTCGACCCTGGGCCTCGCGAGCAGCTTGCTCGGACTCCTCTGGATGCACGGCTGGCCGATGCCCGCGATCATCGTCGTGGTCCTGGTCTGCGGCGCGTTCCTGGGAGCTTTCAACGCCTTTCTTGTCACGCGCGTCGGCCTGCCGTCGATCGCCGTGACCATCGGCACCATGCTGCTCTACGCGGGCATCGCCGAGATCCTCCTCGGCTCGAACATCGTTTCGAACTTCCCCGCCGCCTACACCAACCTCGGGGTATACGGTGTGCCCGGCATCGGCTTGTCCTACTCGACGGTGATCTTCTTCGGGTTGGCGATCATCTTCGGCGGCGTCCTTCACTTCACCCCCTTCGGTCGATCGCTCTTTGCCATGGGGGCCAATCAAGAGGCGGCCATCTTCTCGGGGATCCGGGTCAAGCGCGCCAAGACCATCCTCTACATCGTCTCGGGCATCGTCTGCTCAGGCGCCGGGATCCTTTACACCTTCCGGCTTTCCACCGCCGAGTACGACAACGGGACAGGACTGGTCCTTTCCGTAGTTGCCATCGTCCTGTTGGGAGGCGTTTCGATCTTCGGCGGCAAGGGCTCCATGGTCGGCGTGGTGTTTGCCGTGCTCATCTACTCGGGCCTGCTGGATGCGCTGCTGCTGACGGGCTTTCCCCAGCAGGCGAGTGGCATCGTCATAGGCGGGCTGCTGCTCCTCAGCGTACTGGTGCCAAGCCTGCCCGAGTTCCGCTCACGCCTGCGAGCCCGCCTGCAGCGGCGAACACCCCCGGCGGGCATTGCTCACAGCGATTCATCTGTCGACCAACCGCGGGCAACGGAGAACAGCGACAGCAAAGCCGGTCAGGGAAGCCCCCGTAGCTGAACATGTTAGGGGCCCATTGCGGACGACTTGATGCAAATGTAGAGTTCGTTACGGTTGTACGATTTTTATGCAACTAAATCTGACCGACTGTCGTCGGTCCTAATTGGAAATGGAGGATTCAGTTGATGAAAGACTCCACTAAGAGCAGCCGTTTGCGGGTCTCGCTTCTTTGTGCGCTAACGGTGGGGCTTGCTGTAGCCAGCCTGGTTGCGGTGTCCGGCATCGCGACAGCAGCCTCGCCCAGGGCGACTAGGCCTCTGGAGAAGGGCCTCAAGGTATTTGTGATCCCCAAGAACCTCGGCAACTCGTACTTCACTACGGCCGACAGCGTCAAGACCCAGGGAGCCCTCTACGCTTTGAAGCGATTGGGCGAGGTCGGCACCGAGACCAGTGGGACCGCTGCGACACCCAGCTCTCAGATCCCCGCCATCGAGGGGGCGATCACCAAGGGCGCCAACATACTGATCGTTTCGGCCACCGACCCGTCCGCGCTCTGCCCAACGCTCAAGGGAGCGATGGCTAGAGGGGTCACGGTCGTCACCTACGACTCTGACGCTCCCGCGTGCCGCGACCTGTTTGTCGATCAGGCGAACGCGCAGGGCATCGGCGACATCGAGGTCGACATCATCGCCAAGGAGATGGGCGACGCGGGTCAGCTCGCCGTCGTCTCGGCAGCTCCGACGGCGACTAACCAGAACGCCTGGATCGTCTACATGAAGCAAGAGCTGAAGAAGTACCCCAAGATCAAGCTCGTCAAGATCGTCTACGGCATGGATGACACGGCCACGTCGACGACGGTCACCGAGGGCCTGCTCACGGCCTACCCGAACCTCAAGGGAATCATCTCGCCGACCAGCGTCGGGCTCCCCGCAGTGGCGGCGGTGCTGGACACGGCCAAGTACCGGGGCGTTGTCCAGGTCACTGGCTTGGCCACACCCCTGGCGATGAAGAAGTACGTCCTGGACGGGACTTGCCCGGAGTTCGCCCTTTGGAACCCGGCCGACCTCGGCTACCTCGCCGCATACGCGGCGGTGAATTACGCCTCTGGAGCCATCAGCAACGCCCCCGGCCAGAGCTTTGTCGGCGGCAAGCTGGGGAAGTACACGGTTGGCGCTAAGGACACGATCCTTCTCGGATTGCCGTTCGTTTTCAACAAGTCGAACATCAGTCAGTTCCACTTCTAGAGGAGTTCCCCGAAGGGCGCAGGCTCTGGCCTGCGCCCTTCGCCTCCCCGGAGCTATTTTTCTTCCCGTGCAACGGATCTGTTTCCACCTCCGGGTGAGCCCGGACCGCCTCGCTGAGTACGAGGATCGGCACGGCTTGGTGTGGCCGGAGATGCGCGAGGCACTTCGGGCCGCAGGCTGGCACAATTACTCGCTCTTTCTTGACGCAACCGGGCTCCTCACGGGCTATTTCGAGTGCGAGGACCTGGGACAGGCTCAGCAGGCGATGGAGGCGGCCCCGGTGAACGCACGCTGGCAGGCCGAGATGGCCCAGTACTTCGTTGGGCTGGGAGGCGAACCTCCCGACCGTGGCATCGTGCCCATCCCGGAGATCTTCCACCTTGACTGACAGCTGCCCAGCGCTGGACGCCTCCGCCCACTACGAGAAAAGAAGATGAGGAAATGACCAACCTATCTGCGGTTCGAGAAGCTCTGCGCCGGCAGCGGATCGAGACTCCCTCTTGGGCCTATGGCAACTCCGGCACCCGGTTCAAGGTGTTCCCCCAACCGGGGGTGGCACGCAACCCCTATGAGAAGATCGAGGACGCCGCCCAGGTCAACCGCTTCACCGGCGTCGCTCCGTCGGTGGCCCTGCACATCCCCTGGGACCGCGTCGACGACTACGGGGGCCTGGCCAAGCATGCCCAGAGCGTCGGGATCGAGATCGGAGCCATCAACCCCAACGTCTTCCAGGAGCTCGATTACAAGCTCGGCAGCGTCTGCAACCCGGACCCGGCCGTTCGCAAGCACGCCATCGGGCACCTGCTCGAGTGTGTCGAGGTGGCACAGGCGACCGGCTCGACGATCCTCAGCTTGTGGTTCGCCGACGGCACCAACTACCCCGGCCAGGACAGCATCACGAGGCGCCAGGACTGCATGGCGGAAGCACTGGCCGCCGTTTACGGGGCCCTCCCCGGGGGGATGAGGCTGCTGCTCGAGTACAAGTTCTTCGAGCCTGCCTTCTACAGCACCGACGTGCCCGACTGGGGCACGTCGTTCGCCCACTGCATCCGGCTCGGCGAGCGGGCGCAGGTGCTGGTCGACACCGGGCACCACGCTCCCGGCACCAACATCGAGTTCATCGTGGCGGTGCTGCTGCGCGCCGGCAAGCTGGGCGGCTTCCACTTCAACAGTCGCTTCTACGCCGACGACGACCTCATGGTGGGTGCTGCGGACCCGTTCCAGCTCTTCCGGATCATGAACGAGATCGTCGCCGCCTCGGCTTTGGAGGCGGACAGCGGGGTGGCTTTCATGCTCGACCAGTGCCACAACCTCGAATCGAAGATCCCGGGCGAGATCCGCTCGGTGATGAACGTGCAGGAGGCGACCGCCAAGGCGCTGCTCGTCGACCGGGACGCGCTCCGGGAAGCTCAGGAGGCCGGTGACGTGCTGGGTGGGCACGGCGTCTTGATGGACGCCTACAACACCGACGTGCGTCCGCTGCTGACCGAGTTGCGCGAGTCCATGGGTCTGGATCCCGATCCTCTCGCTGCCTACGCCCGGTCCGGCTACGCCGAGCGGATCATTCAGCTCAGGGCCGAGGGTGCCCAGGCGGGATGGGGCACCTGAGAAAGGAGGATGGTGACCAGTCCTGACGTCCAGGCAGTGCTCTACGGTTCCCATCGGGCCGAGAACATCGCCGAAGTCGCTGTCTTCTTCGCGAGCGAGCGCGGCTCGCGCTCGACCGGCAACGTGCTCAACGTCGACGGTGGCGTGACTGCCGCCAGTATGCGCTAGATGTCACCAACAACCCACCACGTCGCGGTTGATCTCGGGGCTTCAGGCGGCCGAATGGTTCTCGGCGTGGTGCGGGACCAGGAACTCCATGTGGAGGAGCTGGCGCGGTTCTGGAATGGGCCCGTAACCATCGGCGGCATGTTGCACTGGGACGCTCTGGCGCTTTACCGCGCCATCCTTGACGGTCTGCGAAGGGCTGGGAGGTACGCCGACAGGCTCGACTCGGTCGGCATCGACAGCTGGGGTGTCGACTTCGGACTCCTCGATCGCGACGGAAGACTCCTCGGCAACCCAGTCCACTACCGGGACCGTCGCACCGACGGCGTCATCGACCTCGTCCTGAAACAGATCCCCGCGGCCGACCTCTACCGGCGCACCGGCATCCAGCTGCTGCCGTTCAACACGTTGTACCAGCTCGTCGCGGCTGCAGGCACGGCCCAACTCGAGGCAGCCACGACACTGCTCCTGATGCCCGACCTCTTCGGGTACTGGCTTACCGGCCGGGTCGGTGCCGAGGTGACGAACGCCTCGACGACTCAGCTCCTGTCCATCGTGACTGGAGACTGGGACACCGAGCTGATGGTCGAGCTCGGCATTCGCCGGGACCTCTTCCCGGTCCTCCGCCATCCCGGTGACCCGGCTGGCGACCTCCTCCCCGGGGTGCTGAGCGAGACCGAGCTTGCCGGCCCGGTCTGGCTCACAACGGTGGGCTCGCACGACACGGCGTCCGCCGTCGTCGCCGTCCCCGCCAGCTCCCGGCGCTTCGCCTTCATCGCCTCGGGAACGTGGTCGCTGGTGGGCCTTGAGCTGGAGCAACCCGTGCTCACCGAAGCAAGCCGCCGCGCCAACTTCACCAACGAGCGCGGGGTCGATGGCACGGTCCGCTTCCTGCGCAACGTCATGGGCCTCTGGATCCTGCAGGAGTGCATCGGGGCCTTTGGGCGCACTGGCGAGCCCGCCGAGCTCGAGGGGCTGATCGCGGAGGCGGCCCGGCTGCCCGGACTGCGGTCGCTCATCGACGTCGACGATCTCGTGTTCCTGCCGCCTGGCGACATGCCCCGCCGGGTCGCCAACGCCTGCGCCCAGGCTGGCGAGCCGCTGCCGGAGACGCCGGCCGCGCTCGTCCGCTGCATCCTCGACAGCCTGGCCCTCGCCCACCGGCGCACGATCGATGAAGCGCGCGCTCTGACTGGACGGGACATCGACGTGGTGCACCTGGTCGGCGGAGGTGTTCACAATCACTTGCTCTGCCAGCTCACCGCCGACGCCCTGGGCCTGCCGGTCATCGCCGGCCCGGCGGAGGCGACCACCCTGGGGAGCTTGCTGGTGCAAGCTCGGGCCCATGGTTCCCTTGCGGGCGGGCTGACCGAGATGCGAGCGGTCGTACGTGCCAGTACCGACTGCGCCATCTACCAGCCGTCGGGCCGGGAGGACAGCTGGCGCCATGCGGAGGCCCGAATTGTCTCGCGATCGGCTGCTGAGTAGCGCCATGCAACAGCGACCTCGGCCATGACCGGCCCGGTGCCTGGCGGAGAGTTCCCCGATCCTCTCGCGCCGCTGCGCGGACTCCCCGCGCTCGCGTTCGAGGGACTCTCTGAGATCCCCCCGCCACCGGCCGGCGTGACCGAGAACGCGCTCGCCCAGGTTGGGGCGAAGAAGGATGGGCCCGCGCGGAGCGCGCACCCGAGGGTCAACACTCACGTTCACCTGCCGCCCAACTTCTCGGCGTTCGAGACCGTCGAGAAGGCGGTCGACTTGGCTGCCGACGCAGGGCTGCAGGTTCTGGGCTCGAGCAATTACTACGATTTCGCCGTCTACGCACGGTTCGCACAGTCGGCGCGCTCGCGTGGCGTCTTCCCTCTTTTCGGAGTGGAGATCATCAGTCTGGTCGCAGAGCTGAAGACCGCCGGCATCAAGGTCAACGATCCCGACAATCCGGGACGCATGTACCTGTGCGGCAAGGGCATCACGCGCTTTGCTCCGATGCCCGCCGAGGCGGAGCGGCTTATGCAGCGGATCCGCGACGCCGACCTCACCCGCATAGACGTGATGATCAAGAGGATGACCGCGCTGATGCAGGACAACGGCGTTGTCACAGCTGTCAGCGCCGCGTCGGTCCAGTCGACGCTGGCGCGCCGCTACGCGGTTCCGCCCAGCACGGTGTACCTGCAAGAGCGCCACGTCGCCCAGGCGTTCCAGGAGGCGCTGTTCGCCCAGCTCGGGGCGCGAGAGCGAACCGGCATGCTGCGACGAGTGCTGGGCGTGGAGTGCGCGGAGCCCGACGACCCGGTGACGGTGCAGAACCAGATCCGCTCGCAGTTGATGAAGGCGGGCAAGCCCGCTTACGTCGAGGAGTCCGTCCTCGACGCCGACATGGCCTATGCGCTGGTGCTCGCCCTTGGTGGTGTGCCGTGCTATCCCATCCTGGCCGACGGAGCCTCACCCGTGTGCCAGTTCGAGGAGTCGGTCGATGATCTGGTGGACGCGCTGGTGACACGAGGGATCTGGTGTGCCGAGATCATCCCAGGCCGTAACGCCCCCACGACAGTGGATCGCTACGCGACCAAACTGCGTGGCGCCGGGATCATCGTGCTAGGGGGCACCGAGCACAACACGCTCGAGCTGGCGCCGATAACGCCGGAATGCAAGGGCCGCGTGCCGGTTTCCGCGCGCGTGGCGGAGCTGTTCTGGGAGGGAGCGTGCGTGGTGGCGGCGCACCAGTACCTGTCGGCGCGCGAGCAAACGGGCTACGTGGACGCAGGGGGTAACCCCAACCCGGGCTTCGCAACGCACGATCGGCGTATCGGTGCCCTGGCACGACTGGGTTCGATGGTCATCGAGGCGTTCCGCCGACCAGACGGGGATAGGAGCGTGGCAATGGAACCAACGAAGACGACAAGAGCAGCAGGGACCACCCAGCAGTGAATTCCTCCACACGGCCATGGCCGTTGTTCGATGACACAGCGAGCCCGCTCGAGCACCTCCTCGACCTGTCCCACTACTACGGCTCGAACCCGCAGTTCGTGCTGGCCGGCGGGGGCAACACGTCGGTGAAGTTGGGTGACCGTCTGCTTGTCAAGGCCAGCGGCTACGCGCTCGCAACGATCGGCCCGGAGGGGATCGTCGAGCTGGATCGAGTGGCGCTGCAGACGCTTCTGGAAAGCACGCTCAGCACCGAGCGCAAACAGCGAGAGGAGCAGTTCAAAGCGGCGGTGCTCGCGGCCCGCGTCGAACCGGAAAAGGGGAAGCGTCCCTCGGTTGAGGCGGTGCTGCACCACCTGATTCCCGGCCGCTTCGTCGTGCACACGCACCCGAGGCTGGTCAACGCCTTCAGCTGCTCGCGCGACGGCGGTGCGATCCTCGAGCGTGAACTAGGTGACCAGGTGCTGTGGATCGGCCCCATCGATCCCGGCTTCCTGCTTGCCAAGACCCTGGAGCGCGCCCTTGGCGATTACCAGGCCAGGACGGGCCGGGAGGGCCCGCGCGCCATAATCATGTGCAACCACGGCCTGGTTGTCAGCGGCGAGACCCCTGACGAGATCCGGGACCACACCGACTGGTTGTTCCAGGAGCTGGAGCGCATGCTTGAACCGACCAGGTTCGTCGAGCCTTTCGGCGTGGTGGCCACGGTAGACGTGAGCAGATCACGCGAGCTGATCAACACGATCGCTCCGGCGCTACGCGCGCTGCTGAGCTTGGGCGAGGCCCTCAAGGTCGTCACGCTGGACGACTCACCCTCGACCATGCGCCTGGCCGGCGGCAGCGACGGAGAAGCCTTGACGGCTCTGGGCCCGCTCTGCCCGGACCAGATCGTCTACTGCAAGTCCTTCCCGTTGTGGTTTGAGGACGCGGCCGGCAGTGACCCGGTGGAGCGCCTGACCCACGCCGTCGGGGAGTATCGGCGCCAGCATCAGACACTGCCCAACGTGGTGCTGGTCAAAGGACTCGGACTGTTCGCCGCTGGTGACACATGGTCGGCTGCCGACGCGGTACGCCAGGTCTACAAGGACGCGATCGACGTCATGGCGGGCGCCGTAGGACTGGGCGGGGTCGAGTGCCTTGACGACGGGCTGCGACAGTTCATCGAGGACTGGGAGGTCGAGTCCTACCGACGGGAAGTGGCGTCCTCCGGCCACCATGCCGGACGCGCCGCGGGCAAGGTAGCACTTGTGACCGGCGCGGCCCAGGGGTTTGGTCTGGAAATAGCGCGGGACCTTGCTGCTGAGGGTGCCCACGTAGCGATGGCCGACGTCAACGACGTGGGCGTTCAGGCGGCCGCCGAGGCCCTGTCGGAGGAGTGGGGCGAGGGGCGCGCGATCGGCCTGCCTGTTGACGTCGCCGACGCGGCGTCGGTCGACGAGCTGATCCACCAGGCCGTACGCGCCTACGGCGGTTTAGACCTGCTGGTCTCCAACGCCGGCGTGCTCAGGGCGGCCAGTGTCAAGACTCAGACCGAGAGCGACTTCGATCTGTCCACCGCGGTGAATTACAAGGGCTACTTCCTATGCGTGCAGAAGGCAGTGCCGGTGATGGCGATCCCGCGCCGCGTGCGTCCGAGCTACTGGAGCGACATCATCCAGATCAACTCGAAATCCGGCCTGGCCGGATCGGAGAAGAACTTTGCTTACGCGGGCAGCAAGTTCGGAGGAGTCGGCCTGACCCAATCCTTTGCCCTTGAGCTCGTTGCCGACGGGATCAAGGTGAACTCCATCTGCCCCGGCAACTTCTTGGACGGACCCTTGTGGTCGGACCCACAGACTGGGCTGTTCGTTCAGTACTTGAGCGCCGGGAAGGTCCCCGGCGCTCAGACACTGGAGGACGTGAAGAGGTACTACACGAGCAAGGTGCCGATGCAGCGCGGCTGCACGACGGCCGACGTAATGAAGGCCATCTACTATCTGACCGAACAGGAGTACGAGACCGGCCAGGCGCTCCCGGTCACCGGTGGCCAAGTGATGCTGCACTAGCCTCAATTGATGCCGCACGTAATTGTTGGATGGTCGCAGCGATCGCCTACGATCACATGCGCCCACGAAGACTACAGTCTCCCGTCGCACGACCACGATATATACACGGACACGATGACCCCAGACGAAGACGACGCTGCTCTCCCGGCCACCCAGTACGGCGTGCAGCTGGTCGGTCCCGGACAGCTCGTGCTCAACAGGAGCAAGAGAGTGCCGCAACCACGCGCCCGCCAGCTCGTGGCCAAGGTCGAGGCCGTCGGTCTGTGCTTTTCCGACCTCAAGCTGCTGAACCAGTTCTCGGCCCATCCTCGCAAAGGGGAGGTCGTGTCGGGCATCGCCCCGGAGGTGCTCGAAGAGATCCCGAGCTACGTGCCCGGCGAGCTGCCGACCGTGCCGGGACACGAGGTGTCGTGCCGGATTGTGGCGGTGGGCAGCGACGTCACCCGGCACAGGGTGGGCGAACGCTGCCTCGTGCAGACCGACTACCGCCAACTGCCCACCAAAGGCTCCAACGCCGCCTTCGGGTACAACTTCGAGGGTGGGCTCCAGGAGTACGTGCTGATGGACGAGCGCGTTGTCGTGGACACCGCCACCGGCACACGGTCGCTGATCGCCGTGTCCGAGGAGCCCAGCGCGTCGGCCGTGGCGTTGGTGGAGCCGTGGGCGTGCGTTGAGAACTCCTACTCCACAACAAACAGGCGCACTCTGGCCCCGGGTGGACGGCTGCTGGTGGTCGTCGATGACGGTCACGCCGTGACGGGCTTGGCAGAGGCGGCTCAGCCCAGTCAGCCACCGGCCTTCGTGACAATCGTCGCAGCGGCCGAGGTCGACTGTGCCTGGGCCGGTCCGGGCATCGAGGTGACACGCGCGAGCGACGTGCGCGACCTACCCGACGCGGCCTTCGACGACATTGTCTACTTCGGAGCGTCCAAACCGACGATCGATGTCCTCAACGACAAGCTCGCCGTGGGCGGGATCATCAATGTCGTCTTGGGGAGTGCCATGATCGGGACACCGGTGTCCGTGGGGGTCGGCCGGATTCACTACGAGGCGACGCGCTGGATCGGCACCGTCGGGTTCTCGGCCGCGGATTCCTACGGCCCGATCCCCCCTTCCGGGGAGCTACGACCAGGCGACACCCTGTTGGCCATCGGCGCAGCCGGACCGATGGGGCAGATGCACATCCTTCGCAGCCTGTCCGCGGGCGTGGAAGGTCTCACCGTGGTGGGCACCGACCTCGACGACGCACGGCTGCGTTCGTTGGCGGCCAAGGCCCAGCCGCTTGCGCAGGCCAATGGCGTGAGGCTGCGGCTGCTGAATACGAGCAGCGAGCCGTTGGTCGGCAGGTTCAGCTACCACTTGATCCTCGTCCCGATGCCGTCATTGGTCGCGGACGCAGTCGCCGGCAGCGAGGACCGCGGCCTGGTCAACATCTTCGCGGGGATCGCCGTGGCGACCCGCCAGGACATCGACCTGGACACCTACATCGCGCGGCGCTGCTACATGTTCGGATCCAGCGGTTCGGTCGTAAGCGACATGGAGGTGCTGCTGGGAAGGATGGCCGCCGGGCGTCTGGACACCAACCTTTCGGTTGATGCCATCTCCGGAATGGCAGGAGCAGCTGATGGGTTGGCGGCCCTGCGGGACAGGACAATGGCCGGCAAGATAGTGATCTATCCCTCCCTGCATGAGGTCGGCCTGCTGTCACTCGCCGAGCTCAGGGGCGACTTCCCGACCGTTGCGTCCAAGCTCGACGACGGGCATTGGTCGGTGGAGGCAGAAAGGGAGCTGTTGAAGGTGGCCGCTTCACGGCCACCCGCGCCCACGGACGGCCGGCGTGACTGAATACACCGGCAGCGGGCTGGCAAGGAGGCTCTGAGCACGTGGCAACGCCAGTCGAGATGCCCAAGCTGGGCAACACCGTAGAGCAGTGCCTGCTCGTAGCCTGGCACAAGCACAAGGGCGACACCGTTTGCTCGGGGGACGTTCTGGCCGAGATGGAGACGGACAAAGCCACTTTTGACCTCACCGCGCCCACGGACGGGATCGTGCTCGAGCTGTTCTTCGACGACGGCGCGATGGTCCCGGTGTTCACGAACGTGTGCGTAATCGGCGAGGCTGGGGAGGCGGTCGAGGGCTATCGGCCCCAGGTGCCGGCCCCATCCACCACAGCTGGGACGGCAGCGACCGCGAGCAGCGGTAATGCTCTGCCAGCCGCGGCGCAGACGGGCACGGCGCCCATGGCGATGCCACCGGCGCCCGACGGTAAGGCCGACGGGACGAGCGCCATCCCGCGATCGAACGGAGCGGGGCCCACGGCCCAGCCCGCAGTGCCGGCGGCAAACATCCCGGTGCCCGTCGGGCGCATGAGCCCGCGGGCGCGGCGGTTTGCAGCCGAACACGGCTTCCAACCGCCCGCGGTGACCGGCAGCGGGCCCGGCGGGCGCATCCTGGAAAGGGACCTTCGCGCTCAGTTGCTCTCCTCGCCGTCGGTCACCCGCGCCGCCCGCAGCCTGATCGACAGCGGCTACGAGCTCAGGGGTGCGGGCTCGGGACTGGGTGGCATGATCCGCGCAAGCGATCTCGTGCCTCCACCGGTCCGATTCTCCGGCATGCGCGAGAGGATCGCCCAGCGGATGCGGGAGTCGCTGGCGCGCACCGCGCAGTACACGCTGCACGGCTCGGCCGATGCCACCGCGTTGCTAGCGCTGCGCCGCGAGATCAAGGCCTCGCCCGGCGCCCCGGACATCTCGATCAACGACCTCGTAGCGTTCTGCGCGATCCAGGCCGTGCGCGAGGTTCCGGCGGTCAACGCGGAGCTGATTGAGGGCCGGCTGTATCAGCGTGCGCACATCAACCTGGGCTTCGCCTGCGACACGCCGCGAGGACTGGTCGTCCCTGTGGTAAGGCGTAGCGAGGAGCTCAGCGTCGCAGAGCTGTCGGGCCGGATGAACGCACTGGCCACGCAGGCGGTCGAGGGAACGCTGGGGGCCGATGACATGGTGGATGCCACCTTCACAGTGAGCAATCTCGGCGGGCTCGGGGTCGAGTGTTTCACGCCCGTGATCAACCCGCCCCAGGTCGCCATCCTCGGCGTGGATGCCATCACCCTGAGGCCCGTGCGCAAGCCCGATGGCGGAGTCGAGTTCATCGACGTCATCGGCCTCTCGGCCACCTTCGACCACCAGGTGATCGACGGAGCGCCCGGAGCGAGGTTCCTCAACGTCGTCAAGCAGAAGATTGCGAGCGTGAAGTCACTGTGTTCGATCTGATCGTCATCGGCGCCGGACCGGGCGGGTATGAGGCCGCCGCACACGCGGGCAGTCTCGGTAAGCGCGTGGCCGTTTTCGAGAAGGCTGAGCTGGGAGGCACCTGCCTGAACGTCGGGTGTATCCCGGCAAAGACCTTCCTGCGCTCCTCCCGACTGTTCCGCGAGTGCCGGGAGGCGGCTGCCTTCGGCATAATCGTCGACGCGCCCAGCTTCAATCTGCCAGCGCTGGTGACGCGCAAGGACAACGTCGTCGCCACACTGAGGCGTGGAGTGTCGGCGTTACTGCGTGATACGAGCGTGGAGGTGTTCCACGGAGCCGGCCGTCTGGTCGGCCGCAACGCGGTCGAGGTCGCTGGTGAGCGTTACGAGGCAACGAACATCCTCATCGCCTCGGGCTCACGGCCCGCGGTCCCGCCGATCCCCGGCATCGACGGCGAGCGCGTTCTCGACTCGACCTCGGCATTCGAGCTCACGGCAGTGCCGGAGCGGATCGCGATCGTCGGCGGTGGCTACATCGGTCTCGAGTTCGCCTCCTTCTTCCACGAGATCGGCACCGATGTCACTGTGTACGAGGCGTTGCCGAGGATCGCCTCCGGCTGCGACGGTGACATCGCCGACGAGCTGCTCAAGATCCTGCGCCGTGGCGGCATCGAGATTCACCTCTCCTGTGTGGTCCTGGGCATCGAAGGCGACAAGTTGCACTACCAGGATGCACCCGGCGAACAATACAGCGACTCGGCGACATACATCCTCAACGCCACCGGACGTACCCCCGTCGTCACCGACCTCGGGTTGGAAGAGGCGGGCGTCGACGTGTCCGCTCGGGGCATCCGCGTGGATGACCAGGGCCGCACCAACGTGCCCAACATCTGGGCCTGCGGCGACGTGACCGGGCGACACATGCTCGCCCACGTGGCGGTCCGCGAGGGGATAGTCGCCGTCAACTCGATGTTCGGCCGGCCCGATCGCATGCGTTACGACGCAATACCGGCGGTGATCTACTCCCATCCCGAGGTCGCGATGGTGGGCAAGACCGAGGAGGAGCTCAAGGCGGCAGCCATCGACTACCGCAAGGCAGTGGTGCCCATGGCCCTCGCCGGCCGTTTCCTCGTCGAGCACGTGAGAGAGACCGGACTCGTCAAGGTGCTCGCAGGTGCGAGGAACGGCGAGATCCTCGGCGTGCACGCCATCGGTGACCTCTCGAGCGAGTTCATCGTCGCCGCCGGAGCGATGATCGAGGCCGAGATGACGCTGGCGCAGGCCGGCGAGATCATCTTCCCGCACCCGACCGTGGCCGAGGCGCTGCGCGCAGCGATCCTCAAGGCTCAGTGACAGTGGTCTAGGAGAGAGTAGATGCCCAAGTCCATACCGGTTGTCCCCGACGAGGTGTTCCGTCCGGGTGCAATTCACTTCAATGACATCCCGGTCAACGCCTACAACCGGTCAATTGCAGAGGAGTCTGCCAAGTACACGCCCGATGACCTGGTGCACATCTGGCGCAACATGTGCGCGATCCGCGAGTTCGAGACGATCCTCAACGAGATCAAGATCAAGGGCGCATACAAGGGGGTCACCTACAACCACGCCGGGCCCGCGCACCTCTCGATCGGGCAGGAGGCGGCGGCGGTGGGTATGGCCTACTCGCTGACCCCGCAGGACCACATCTTCGGCTCGCACCGCAGCCACGGCGAGATCCTCGCCAAGGGGCTGTCGTCCATCCGCCAGTTCGGCGACGACGACCTTGAGCACGTGATGCATTCCTACCGCGACGGCGCGGTCCTGGCCCCGGTCGAGAAGGTGTACAGCGTCCCCATCGGCGAGCTCGCTGAGCGCTTCTTCGTGTACGGCGCCTACACAGAGATGTTCGCGCGTGAGGCCGGCTTCAACCGCGGTCTGGGCGGCTCGATGCACGCGTTCTTCACCGCTTTTGGGATCTACCCCAACAACGCCATCGTCGGCGGCTCGGGCTCGATCGCTCCCGGCGCGGCCCTGTTCAAGCGCATCAATCGCCGGCCCGGAATCGTGGTGGCCAACATCGGTGACGGCTCCTTCAGCTGTGGGCCGGTGTGGGAAGGAGTCACATTCGCGGCCATGGACCAGTACCGCAAGCTGTGGGACCCATCAATCGGCGGCGGGCTACCGATCGTCTTCAACTGTATGAACAACTTCTACGGCATGGGCGGCCAGCCTGAGGGCGAGACGACGGGCATGCAGTCCATTGCCCGCTTCGGCGCCGGGGTCAATCCCGAGCAGATGCACGCCGAGGAGGTCAACGGCTACAACCCGCTCGCGGTGATCGACGCCTTCGAGCGCGCCCGCGTCATCCTCTTGGAGGGACGGGGTCCAGTGCTGCTGGATACTCTCACCTACCGCTACAGCGGGCATTCGCCGTCGGACGCGTCGAGCTACCGCAGCCGCGAGGAGGTCGAGGAGTGGCAGGCCGCGGACTGTATCAGCAGCTTCCGTGCACACGTCCTGGATACCGGTGCGGTGAAGGAGTCGACACTGGACGAGGCGAGGACCGCCATCGAGGATCTGGTCTTCGACATGTTCCGCCTGGCAGTCGACGAACAAGATAGCCCGCGCATCGACATCAGCTCCGAGATGGTGGGCAGCGTCATGTTCTCCGCTGGACGCGTCGAGCGCTTCGACGAGCGCGAACCTGAGCTTCTGGGGGACGTGGCCGAGAACCCGCGGGTCAAGCAGATCGCCGGCAAGGTGCGCACCGCCGTGGTGGACGGCGAGCCGGTGCCCAAGCTGAAGCTGTACAACATTCGCGACGCCATCTTTGAGGCGTTGCTCCACCGCTTTGCCATCGACCCTACGATGGTCGCCTTCGGCGAGGAGAACCGCGACTGGGGTGGCGCGTTCGGCGTCTACCGCGGTCTCACCGAGGTGTTGCCCTATCACCGCTTGTTCAACTCGCCCATTTCGGAGGCCGCGATCGTTGGGGCGGCGGTCGGGTACGCGATGGAGGGAGGCCGCGCCGTCGCCGAGCTGATGTACGCCGACTTCATCGGCCGCGCAGGCGATGAGATCTTCAACCAGCTGTCGAAGTGGCAGGCCATGTCGGCCGGCGTCCTGTCGATGCCCGTCGTCCTGCGCATCTCGGTGGGCGACAAGTACGGGGCGCAGCACTCGCAGGACTGGACGGCGCTGCTGCACCACATACCAGGACTGAAGGTCGTGTACCCGGTCACGCCCTACGACGCCAAGGGGATGATGAACTCGGCGCTCATCGGCACCGATCCGGTGGTCTTTCTCGAGAGCCAGAAGCTGTACGACATGGGCGAGCTGTTCGAACCCGGAGGGGTTCCCGAGGGCTACTACGAGATCGAGCTGAGCGAGCCCTCGCTGAAGCGGCCCGGCAGCGACCTCACGATCGTGACGCTCGGGCCGGCGCTGTACACCGCGATCAAAGCGGCGGAGGAGCTGTCGGCGAGTTTCGGCCTTTCGGCAGAGGTGATAGACCTGCGCTCTGCTGTCCCTATCGACTATGAGCCGCTAGTGGAGTCGGTGCGCAGGACCGCCAAGGTCGTGCTCGTGTCCGAAGAGGTCGAGCGCGGGAGCGTCATGCAGACGGTCGCCGCGAACCTCACGCAGCTGTGCTTCGATGACCTCGACGCACCGCCGGCCATCGTCGGGGCACGGAACTGGATCACCCCCGCAGCTGAGCTCGATTCGATGTTCTTTCCCCAGCCGTCCTGGGTGCTCGACGCCATCCACGAGCTCTTGCTGCCACTGCCCGCTTACCAGCCGGTCACCAAGCGCACTAAGGGCGAACTGATGAGGCGCGCTCGCCTGGGGATCTAGGTTTAGAGCGCTGCTGAAAAAGGCGCTGTCGGCGCCCGCGGTCTTGGTCCCGTCCGCTTCCCGTCGAAGGAGAAAGCCCGCTCTCACGGTACGACGAGGATCGGGAAGCGCCCCCGGGCGAGCAGTTGTCGCGGGACCCCGCCGAGATGGAGGTGGGGGTGCGCCGAGCGTCCCACGACGATGAGATCCGCCTTGCAGGTCTCCGCCAGGAGCTCGAGCTCGGCTCCGATGTCACCGCTGCGGCAGGTGAAGTCGCCGCCGACGCGCGCCTGGAACAGCTCCCCGGTGACGAAGCGAGCGAGGTGCTCGTCGCTCTCCGCGTCGGCGACGAGCGGGATCGGCGCAAAGAACCCGCCGATGGCGGCCGCCCCGGGCATGTGGGCCACGAAGCAGGCATGAACGCATCCCTGCTCGCGCACGGCAAAACCCACGGCCATGGCGAAAGCGCGGTAGCTCGTCTCCGAACCGTCGATGCCGACGACGATGCTGCTTATGCCCATGCCCCTACTTTCGCGTGGCGGGCACCTTCGGTCCATCCGGGGCTCCTCCGAGCATCCCGGCGGGCGACGGCAGGGCGTCGTTAGCGTGACGGCTGTGCGCCAAGTGACCGTGGCGCATCCGTGCCTTCTGGGCGATCGACTCCTCGTCCACGTGGATGTACTTTTCGCCGCGGAGAGCCGAGGCAACCGCTGCGATCGCGCACATGACCACGGCGAAGGAGAGTATTAGGAGCAGCGCATCTTTGAACGGGGGACCGATGAGCTGGGGGAAGAACGCCCGCCCGGTGATGGCTGCCGCCTGACCCGGAGCGAGATGGCCGAGCACGGCCGGGCCGAGCAGGCTCTTCAGCGGGTTGTAGCCCAAGAAGGCAGCAAAGATGTAGCCGAGGGGCGGCACGTGGGCGAGCTTCGTAGCATCGACCGCCGGGACGCCGTGGGCGACTAGGCCGCTGAACATCGCCGAGGGCACCTTGTCGTTCAGCCCGAACACGAGCAGGGTGAAAAACAGCCCCATGGAGAGCGGCAGTCCGGTCTGGGCGAATGTCACCCGCATCCCCGAAGCCGCCCCGCGGTGGCGAGCGGGGACCGAGTTCATGATCGAGGCCGTGTTCGGCGAGGCGAAAAGGCCGCCACCAATTCCTGCGACGAACATCACCGAGGCGAAGGGCAAGTAGGAGAAGTTCGCCGGGAAGGTCATCATGACGGCGTACATGGCGGCTGTGAGGAGCATCCCGCCCGTGGCAAAGAGCCGGGCACCGTAGCGGTCGGACAACCTGCCTGAGATGGGCCCGGCGACGACGAAGCCGAGCATGAAGGGGAGCATGTAGATGCCGGCCCAGAGCGGGGTCCTGGCAAAACTGTACCCGTGCTGGGGGAGCCAGATGCCCTGGAACCAGATCATCAACATGAACTGCAGGCCGCCCCGTCCGACGCCCCCGAGGAAGTTCGCCGCGTTGCCGGCAGTGAAGGCCCGGATACGGAACAGGGACAGCCGGAACATGGGCTCGGCCACTTTCGTCTCGATGTAGGCAAAAGCGACGAGCAGGGCCAGGCCGCCGAAGATCATCTCGAGCACAAACGGGTCGCCCCAGCCGGTGAGGGAGTGGCCGTAAGGCTTGATGCCGTAGGTGACCCCGGTGAGGATCATGGCGAGGCCGGCGGCAAAAGAGAGGTTCCCGAGCCAGTCGAGCTTGGCCTTGATGCGGATGCCGATCTCCTTCAGCTTCACGTAGGCCCAGACGGTCCCGAAGGCACCTACCGGCACATTGGCGAGAAAGACCCAGCGCCAGCCCACCTGCGACAGCAGACCACCGACGAGGATGCCCAGGAAGGAGCCGACGATCCCGACGACCATGTTCATCCCGAGGGCGAAGCCGAGCTGCTCGGCGGGGAAGGCGTCAGTGATGATGGCCGCCGAGTTCGCCATCAAGAGCGCCCCGCCTACGGCCTGCACCATCCTCAAGATGACAAGTTCGAGGGCTCCTGCCGAGCCGGTGCTCCACACCGTCGACAGCAGGATCGCGGAGATGGTGAACCAGGCAAAGCCTAGGTTGTACATCCTCACCCGGCCGAACATGTCGCCGATGCGCCCCACGGTCACCACGACGGCGGCCGACACCAGCATGTAGCCCATCATGATCCAGAGCAGGTAGGGGAAGTTGGAGGACTGCAGAGGGTTCAGGTGGATGCCGCGGAAGATGACCGGCAGGGCAATGATGAGGCTCGTCCCGTTGAGCGTCGCCAGCAACATTCCGACGCTGGTGTTGGAGAGGACGATCCACTTGTAACGGGGCCCGAGGGCCGTCGACGGGGCCGCCTGCAACATGCTCATCTTCGAGTCTCCTTTGATTCATGACGGTCCCCTGCCGAATCAGCCGGTTCGCCCTGGCACTCGGTCGCGAATGTCTCGAGCACGGCCACGGTTCGTTCGATGGCCAGCCGGTCGGTCTTGCTGAGGGCGCCGAGCTGTTCGGCCAGCCAGGCGTTGCCGATCTGTGCGCGTCGCTCGAGGAGCTTCGTGCCCCTGGCGGTGGCCACCAGCCGCACCCCTCGCCGATCGGCGGGGTTCGCCTTGCGGGTGACGAGGCCGGCCTCCTCGAGCTTGTCTGCAAAGCGGGTTGCGGCCGGGGAGGGCAAGCCCTCGATCTCGGCAAGCTGGCCGATGCCGAGCGGCCCGGAGCGAACCACGGTGGCGAGCGCGGAGAACTGAGCGATCGTCAGCTCCGAAGGGTCCATCCGGCGGAGCTGGCGAGAAAGCCGGACCATCGAAAGCCGCAGCCTGCCGGCCAGAATGTGGAGGGAGCTCGCGTCGCTCGTCGTGCCCGTCGCCTCGCCCATCGACGAACGCCTCCTTCCCGAGCTGGCCAGCGCGGAGCTGCTCGCCTGCGCTGGCCGGACAATCCGTTCCGAACTAATGTAGCAGCATTACTATGTACCGGCGATATCGAACTAGGTGCCGGCGATACCGATCTGGGTTCGAAGGCTCAGGCGAGGCACGACTCGCCGCTCCGGGGCCGGTCGCGGACGGGTGACGCAGAAGTGAGCCTGACCGAGCCGTTCGTCGTCATGGCCAAGCCCGTCGGCCCGATCTGCAACCTCGACTGCCGGTACTGCTACTACCTGGGAAAGACGGACCTGTTTCCGCCCGGCGAGCCCTTCCGGATGCGCCCGGAGGTCCTCGAGACCTACATCTCCTCCTTCATCGCGGCGAGCCCGGGGCCGGTGGTCCATTTTGGCTGGCACGGCGGGGAGCCGACCTTGGCCGGGGTCGAGTTCTACCGCAACGTGGTCGATCTCCAGCGCCGGTACCTGCCGGGAGGTTGGCGGTGCGTGAACAACCTGCAGACGAACGGGACGCTCCTTGACGAGCGGTGGTGCCGCTTCCTGGCCGAGGAGGATTTCGCCGTCGGGATCAGCATCGACGGCCCGGAGGGCATTCATGACGCCCATCGCGCCGACCGTCGCGGTCGCCCCACGCACGCCCTGGCGATGCGGGGACTCCGCCTGCTGCGCGCTGCGGGCATAGATCCAGACGTGCTCTGCACCCTGAACGCGCTGACGGCGGCTCAGCCGAGGGAGGTCTACCGGTTCTTCGTCGACCACAAGGTGCGGTGGGTGCAATTCCTCCCGGTCGTCGAGAAGGGTCCTGACGGCGCTGTGTCGGAGCGCTCTGTGACGCCCGAAGCGATGGGAGAGTTCCTCTGCACGATCTTCGACGAGTGGGTCCGCCACGACATCGAGCGCATCGGCGTTCAGAATTTCCTCGAGTGTTTTCTCGTCGCCACCGGCAAGCCGGCCAACCTCTGCGTGATGTCCAGGACCTGCGGACGGGTTCTCGCCATGGAGCACGACGGGAGCGTCTACGCCTGCGACCACTTCGTCGATCCCGGCCACCGGCTGGGCGAGGTGAGCGAAGATGCTCTGGCGACCCTCGTCCGGACAGCCGGGCAGACAGCCTTCGGGCGGGCCAAGCACGAAGCCCTGCCGGCTTGCTGCCGGGAATGCCCAGTGGTCCGCTTCTGTAACGGTGGCTGTCCCAAGGACCGTTTCGTGACCTCACCTGACGGCGAGGCCGGCCTCAATTACCTCTGTGCCGGCTACCGGCGCTTCTATGGCCATCTCCTGCCCTACCTCGAGCGCATGGCGGCTCTCGCCCGCCAGGGCCAGCCGATCTCAGCGATCAGCGGGGAGCTCGAAGTGGCCGAGCGCGACGAGAGGGCCCAGTGGCGGGCGACCGGCCGCAACGAGCTTTGCCCTTGTGGGAGCGGCCGGAAGTACAAGCACTGCTGCTTGCTTACCCGGCGGCGCTAAAGCCCGAGGCTGACGAAGGCGAAGAGGCTCGTAAGCCAGCGCCAGTCCAGGCCATCTTCGCCACTTCGGACACGCCGGCCCCATTAGGCGAGGCCGGCCACCTCGAGGACCTCGCCAATCGTCGGCGATATAGGGTTGCTCGGCGAGAGGTTGACCATTCCCGGCTGGAAGGAGTACCGGCGGAAGTACTCCTCGAGCTGGAAAAGCGGCAGCCGGTTCACGATGATCACTTTGCTACAAGGGCGCGCATGACTGACACAGCACCAGGCCCGAGCCACATGGCTGGGGGGCAAGCACGCCCGGCCATGTCCTTCGACCGGGTGCCGCGCCTCGTCTTCTGGGAGACGACCAAGGCCTGCCCGCTCGCCTGTGTGCACTGCCGGGCGACGGCGCAGTGCGAACCGGCACCGGGAGAGCTGACGACCGAAGAAGGCAGGGCCCTCATCGACGAGCTCGCCGCTGCCCCGCGCCCGAGTCCGATACTGATCCTGACCGGGGGCGACTGCCTGCAGCGCCCCGACCTCGCCGAGCTGACCGCCCACGCGCACGCCTCGGGAGTGCCCGTTGCCATTTCCCCCTCGGTCTCGCCGAGCTTGAACACCGCCACGCTCTCGATGCTGCGTGCCAATGGCGTACACGTGGCGTCGCTGAGCCTGGACGGGGCGGTCGCCGAGACCCACGAACAGGTGCGACAGGTCCCGGGTCACTTCGCCGACACCGTTTCAGCGATCGGCCTCCTCCACGACAGCGGCTTCGAGGTGCAGGTCAACTCCGCGGTCATGGCTCAGAACGTCCGCGAGCTCGCCGACATCGCCGCCTTGCTGATCGACCACGGAGTGCGGACCTGGGAGGTGTTCTTCCTCGTCGGAGTGGGCCGCGGGGAGACGGTCGCCGAGATCGAGAGCGACGAGTACGAGGACGTCTGCCACTTCCTCGTCGACGCCGCCCGGTACGGCATGGTCGTGCGCACGGTGGAGGCGCCTTTTTTCCGCAGGGTCCGCGACTGGCGCTCCCAGGCGCTCGCCTCGAACATCGACCCGGCCGTCGAGTTCGGTCTCGGTCGCCTTTACCTCGACCTGCGGGCTCGCTTGCGCGAGCTGATGGGCCCGCCGCGCAGCGAGGTGCTCGCACCGACGGCCGCCACCCGCGACGGCAAGGGCATCGTATTCGTGGCCCACGACGGTCAGGTGTACCCGGCCGGTTTCCTGCCCCTGGCGCTCGGATCGGTGCGTGACTCCCCGCTGCTCGAGCTCTACCGGGACGATCCGGTGCTGAAGGCGATCCGCAAGGCCGAGTTCCCGGGCCGCTGCGGGCGCTGCGAATACGCCGAAGAATGCGGCGGGTCGAGGGCACGGGCCTACGCCGCCACCGGCGACCCGCTCGCTGACGACCCGGCTTGCTCATATGTTCCTCCGGCGGCGACACTCGCGAGGTAGCCAGTCCCCCGGTGACCGACCGCTCGATGAAAGAGAGCCGAAGATGGACCTGAACGTGGCAGGCGTCAAAGCCGTAGAGATTCTCGATTCCCGAGGTAACCCGACCCTGGCGGTCACCGTGACGCTCAGTGACGGCACGGCGGCGCGCGCCGGGGTGCCTTCTGGCGCATCGACCGGCTCGCGCGAAGCGGTCGAGCTGCGCGACGGCGACCCGGCCCGCTACGGCGGCAAGGGCGTGCTCAAGGCGGTTGCCAATGTCAACGGCGAGATCGGCACGGCCCTGAGCGGGCGGACCTTTGCCGATCTCGCGGAGCTGGACCAAGCCATGATCGAGCTCGACGGCACCGCGAACAAGGCCCGGCTCGGGGCCAACGCCATCGTCGGCGTGTCGATCGCCGCTGCCCGGGCGATGTCGATCGCGGCCGGTGTGCCGCTGTGGCAGTACCTCAACCCGGCTGGGGTGAGCCCGCGGCTCCCGGTCCCTCACTTCAACGTCGTCAACGGCGGGGTGCACGCCCGCAACAACCTGGTCTTCCAGGAGTTCATGGTGGCCCCGCTCGGTGCGCCGAACATGGCAGAAGCCGTGCGGGCCGGTGCCGAGGTCTACGTGGCGCTGCGCAAGCTGCTCTCGGCGAAGGGTTTCGAGACAGGTCTCGGCGACGAAGGAGGCTTTGCTCCAGAGATCGACGAGCCCGAGGAGGTCCTCGCCCTGCTCGTCGAGGCGATCAACCAGGCGGGCTACCGACCCGGTCGCGACGGCGTCGCCATCGCTCTCGACCCGGCCTCGAGCGAGTTCTACCGCGACGGCAGCTACCACGTGGCGGGGGAGGCACTCTCGAGCGAGGAGATGATCGACCGCTACGAGAAGATCGTCACCGACTTCCCGGTGTGGAGCTTGGAGGACGGATTGGCCGAGGGCGACTGGGACGGCTGGGTGCGCCTTACCGAGCGACTCGGCGAGCGAATCCAGCTCGTGGGCGACGACCTCCTTGTCACGAACCCGGCGATCATCGCCGAGGCCATCCGCCGGCGAGCGGCGAACGCGGCCCTGATAAAGGTCAACCAGATCGGAACCGTGACCGAGACGCTTGCCGCGATCGAGGTCTGCAGGGAGTCGGGCTGGTCGCAGATGGTCTCGCACCGCTCGGGCGAGACCGAGGACACCTTTATCGCCGACCTGGTGGTCGGCTCGGGCAGCGGGCAGATCAAGACCGGAGCCCCGGCCCGGGGCGAGCGGGTGGCGAAGTACAACCGCCTCATCGAGATCGAAGTCGCCCAACCGCTGCCCTACGGGCTCGCCGGCTGAACCCGCGGTTGTGGGGCGAGCGGCCCTCGCCTTCGGACGCGCCTCATCGGTCTCGCCTCATCGGTCTCGCCTACCCTGTCCGGATGTGGCAGCGGTGCACATCTTCCTCATCCGGCACGGCGAGACGGCTCTCAACGCGGCCGGCGTCCTCAGAGGGCAGCTCGACGTCCCGCTCAACGAGACCGGTGAAGCCGAGGCCCTGGCGCTCGGAGGGGTGTTTCGCGAGGTGCCCCTGAGCGCAGTCGTGTCGAGCCCGCTCAGGCGGGCCGTCGAGACGGCGCGCCCGATCGCCACCGCCTCGGGAGCGCCCCTTACCATCGACGAGCGCCTCAGCGACCGTTTCTACGGCGAGGTGGCGGGCCATTCCCTGGCGCAGGTCGAGAGGCGGTTCGGTTCCATCGACGCCGCTCCCCTCGTGGAGGCGTGGCAGCTTCTCGAGTCCAGGGCCGAAGAGGTGTTCCTCGAGGTTGCCGCCTCCTTCGACGCCGCCCCGCCTCCGCCCCGGGCGGCGGCGCGAGGCACGGCGAGGACCGGAGCCGGGGGGCAAGTCGCGGGTCCTGCCGGCAGCGCCGCGCTCGTCACCCACGACGCCGTCATCCGGGCGCTGTTGAGGCTGCTCGTCCCCGTGCTGGACTCGGTCAAGCTCGAGCTCCCGACCGGATCGTGGTCCGAGGTCGTCGCGCAGTCGCCAGCCGGTCAATGGCGGGCTGCGCGCCTCGGCGAGCTCCCGGTAAACGCCTCCCGGCCCTAGGCTGGGCTCGTGTTGCGCCTCTTGACCGCGGGCGAGTCCCACGGACGTGCGCTCGTCGTCATCGTCGAGGGGCTCCCTGCGGGTCTGCCGATCGGCGCCGACGAGATCCGCGGCGAGCTCGCCCGTCGCAGGCTTGGCTACGGGCGCGGGCCCCGGCAGCGTTTCGAGACCGACGAGATCACCCTTCTCGGCGGCATTCGCCATGGACGCACCTTGGGGTCTCCCGTGGCGATCGAGATCGCCAATGCCGAGTGGCCCAAGTGGGAGAAGGAGATGTCGCCCGAGCCCGGGCATCCGGCACGCCGTCTCACCCAACCCCGCCCGGGGCACGCGGACCTCGCCGGCATGCAGAAGTACGGCTTCGACGACGCCCGCGACGTCCTCGAGCGTGCCTCGGCACGGGAGACGGCAGCGAGGGTGGCCGCAGGCGCCTTGGCCAAGGCTCTCCTCGCACAGATCGGGGTCGCGATCGTGAGCCACGTCGTCCAGATCGGAGGCGCCCAGACAACGGCCGGGCTCCGCCCGCTGCCGGGCGAGCTTTCCACGGTGGACGAGTCGCCGGTGCGGTGCTTCGACCCCTCGGCCGAAGCAGAGATGATCGCCGAGATCCGAGCGGCGGCCAAGGAGGGGGACTCGCTCGGCGGCACCGTCGAGGTGGTCGCCTACGGCGTGCCTGTCGGCCTCGGCAGCCACGTCCACTGGGACCGCAAGCTCGACGGCCTCATCGCCCAGGCGCTGATGAGCATCCAGGCGGTGAAGGCAGTGTGGGTCGGCCAAGGTATCGACGTCGCCCGCCGCCGAGGATCGAGCGGCCACGACTCCATCTTCTTCGATGCCGGGTCGCGCGAGTACAAGCGAGAGACGTCGCTGGCCGGCGGCATCGAGGGCGGCATCTCGACCGGAGGGCTCCTCCTCGCAGGAGCGGCCATGAAACCGCTCGCTACCTTGAACCGTCCGGTGCTCAAGACCGTCGACGTCGTGACGAAGGAGGAGACCGTCTCGTTCAAAGAGCGCACCGATGTCACCTCGGTTCCCGCCATGGGCGTCGTGGCCGAGACGATGCTGGCTCTCGTGCTCGCGTCCGAGGCGCTGCGCAAGTTCGGGGGAGACTCCGTCGCCGAGATGACTCGCAACCACGTCTCGTACCTGGCCGAGGTTCGCGACGAGAACTGGCCGAGCGCGGTAACTGATTGACACCCGAGCAGGGGATCGTCCTCGGCGTGGCCGGCTTCCTCGGGGGAGCGGTCAACAGCGTCGCTGGAGGCGGCTCGCTCATCTCCTTCCCGGCCCTGCTGGCGGTGGGCTATCCAAGTGTCACTGCGAACGTCACCAATACCGTCGCCATGTGGCCGGGATACGTGGGTGCGACCGCGGCCTACCGCCGCGAGATCGAGGGCCAGCGATCGCGCGTGATCGCGCTGGGCGTGACGAGCATCGCCGGCGGGGCCGCCGGGTCGGTGTTGTTGCTCACGACGCCGGCGAGCGTCTTCAAGGCCGCCGTGCCCTGGCTGGTCCTTCTCGCCTGCGCCATCTTCGGCCTCCAGCCGCTCGCCAGCCGGATGCTGGCAAGACGGCAGACCAGGCCCGAAGAGCACCGCCCGGTGGGACTTCACGTCGCCGTCTTCCTCGCCGCCATCTACGGCGCCTACTTCGGGGCCGGCCTCGGCATCATCCTCCTGGCGGTGCTCGGCTTGGCGATCGCGGACAGCCTGCAGAGGCTGAACGGGTTGAAACAGGTCCTTTCGGTCCTCATCAACTCAGTGGCCGTCGTGGCCTACGGCGCCTTCGGCCCGGTTGCGTGGACCGCGGTCGCCATCATGGCGGTGACCAGCCTTGCCGGTGGACGTCTCGGCGGAAGCTTCGCCCGCCACCTGAGCCCGGTCCTGCTGCGCGTCCTCGTCCTCGGCTTCGGTGTCACGGTGGGCTGCATCCTGCTGGCCCGCGAGTGAGCTCACCAGGAACGACGAGGCTCTCGGGCACCTCCGCCGCGATGCCCAGATTAGTAGGCTCGCTGAGCGTGTTCACGGGTCTCATTGAAGAGATGGGTACGTACCTGGGCCACGACGGCGACCGTTACCGGATCAGCTCGCAGGTGGTGTCCGCCGACGCCAAGGTCGGCGACTCGGTAGCGGTGAACGGCTGTTGCGTCACCGTCGTCGCCCGCACGGGTGAGATCTGGGACACAGAGCTCACAGCCGAGACCCTCAGCCGAACCACCTTCGGCCTGTTACGTCCCGGGGACGCCGTGAACCTCGAGCGGCCCGTCCGGGCGAGCGATCGTCTCGGTGGGCACGTGGTGCAGGGCCATGTCGACACGATCGGGGAGGTGACAGCCGGGCCGCCAGATCTCAAGGTTCGGATACCTCACGACCTGATCCGCTACTGCGTCGAGAAGGGCTCCATCGCCGTCGACGGTGTGAGCCTGACCATCTTCGACGTCGGGTACGACAGCTTTGCCGTCGCCATCATCCCACACACCTCGGAGGTGACGACGATCGGCCAGCGCGTGCCCGGCGACAAGGTCAACATCGAGGTCGACATTGCCGCGAAGCAGATCGAGAAACTGCTCAGCCCATACCTCGCGAAGCTGGGATGAACAGCGCCGCGGGCGGCGTGCGCCGGGTCGTGGGCCGTCGCCGAGAGCCCTGCGACCTCGCTCGAGCTAGCTAAGCTAGGTGAGAACTCCGCCCCGCCGCCAGGCACCTTGGCAGCGAATTGCCCTGTGTTGGCAGGTGAACCCGCTGTTCGCGGCGGTCGTCGCCTCCGCCCTCCTGCTCGGTCTCCTCCTCAGGCTCTACGCGCTGGGAAGGGGCACAATCGACTCCGACGAAGCAGTTGTCGGGCTCATGGCCCGCGAGATCCTCCGCGGCCATTTCTTCGCCTTCTACTGGGGCGTGAACTACGGCGGCATTGAGGCATATGCCGTCGCGCTGGTCTTCGCCCTGTTCGGGAGCTCCGCGTTCACCCTCGGTCTTACTCCAGTCCTTCTTTGTGCAGGTTCGATCGTCCTTCTGTGGCGCGTCGGCAACCGGATGTTCGGCAGTCCCGTCGGCGCGCTCGCCGCTGTCGCCTTCTGGGTCTGGCCCGAGGCCTATGTGACCTACTACCACCATGGCGACGGCTTCCGCTGGATCATCTTGTTGTGCGGGCTCACCGTGCTCCTGACCGCGCTCAGGATCGGCGACGGTGAGGGCAGGCGAGCCGACTGGCTCGCCCTCGGGCTCGGTGCCGGGGTCGGCTGGCTGTCGAGCCTGGAGATCGTGTACTTTCTCGCCCCGGCGGGCGTCTATCTCGTCGCCCGCCTGGTCCAGCAGCGGGCGAAAGTGCCCGTGAGCTCGCTGCTGATGGGCGTCGCCGCCCTGATCGTCGGTTCACTGCCGTGGTGGTGGCACAACCTCAACCAGCGCTTCGACTCGCTCGTCTCACCGCCGCAGGCCGCGCCTCCTGGTCCGGGCGGGGCGTACTGGTGGCATCTCGGGATCTTCGACCGTTACGTCGTTCCGCTCGTTCTCGGCCTTCGGCGCCGCGGGGACGGCCACTGGCTGGGGCCGGCCAGCCTGACACCGCATCTCGTCGACGTGGCGATCTTCGTGCTCCTCGCGTGGCTCGTCTACCTCGCCGCCCGCGGGCGGGCGTGGCTGCTGGTGCTGTACGTGGCGGCGTTCCCGTTTCTCTACGCCGCTCAGCCCTACACCTGGTTCTGGCAAGACGGGCGCTATGGGATCTTCCTCGCCCCTGGCGTCGCTCTCGCCGTGGCGTCCCTGCTGTGCACGGCCGGCACGTGGGTGGTCAAGTCCCCACGCATCGCGCCTGCGGTCGTGGCGGCACTCGTGCTCGTCGGTGGGCTGGGGTTGACCCTGGGCGCGGCGCGCAACGAGGCCCCCTACGAGCGCCTTACCGCCCTGCCCGCCGTCGAGCGCACGAGCTGGTTCTCATGGCACGCGAACCCGAACAATCTGCCCACCGCCCTCGCCCAGTCGCTCGTCCGCTGGCATGTCCACGACGCCTTCTCCAGTTACTGGCTCGGCTACGACGTGGGGTTCCTGTCGGCGGGCGGCGTCACCGTGAGCCCGGTCGGGCCCGCTTTCATCCGGTACCCGGCGTACTACCAGGCCATAGCCGCGAGCCGGGCGCCGGCGTGGATCTTCGTGAGCCCCGCCAACAGGTGGGCGGCGAGCGTGGAGGCCGGGACGTCAGTTCTCGATCCGGGGTGCAGCGGGGCCGACCAGCCGTGCCTGTCTGTGCCCGACATCGTCCAGTGGTGTGTCGTCCACCACATCAGCTACACGATCCGCTACTGCGGGCCGTACGTCGTCGTGCTGCCGTCGCGCCGAGTCCTGCCGACCGAGATACTGCCCTGGTTCGGCATATGACGGGCGCAGGCGGTCTCCGCCTTGCGGCGGCGCCGTTCCTGGTCCCCCGCCAGCACCTCGGCGCTCTGGAGGGCGTCAGGCGATCCCCGCCAGCACCTCGGCGATCTGGACGGCGTTGAGCGCCGCGCCCTTGCGGAGGTTGTCACCGACGACGAAGAGCGACAGCCCGTGAGGCACCGTGTCGTCCCGCCGTACCCTGCCCACGAGTGAGACGTCGCCGCCCGTCGCCCCGAGCGGGGTCGGGATGTCGCAGAGCTCGACACCGGGCGCGCCCTCGAGGGCGGCCAGCGCCTCTTCGGGGCTGAGCGGTCGTTCGAACTCGAGGTTCAGCGCCAAGCTGTGCCCGGTGAACACGGGCACGCGGACACAGGTGCACGAGACCTGAAGGTCGGGGAGACCGAGGATCTTCCGGCTCTCGTTTCTGAACTTCTGCTCCTCGTTGGTCTCGCCGCTCCCGTCGTTGACGCGCTGGCCGGCGACCGGGATGACATTGAAGGCGATGGGAGCGGGGAACTTCACCGGTGGCGGCAGATCGACCGCATTGCCGTCGTGCGCGAGCGCCGCCGCGCCTTCTGCGACCTTGCGGATCTGCTCGTCAAGTTCGGAGGTTCCGGCCAGTCCCGCGCCCGACACGGCCTGATAGGTCGAGGCCACCATTCGGCGCAGCCCCGCCAGTTCGTCGAGGGGCTTGAGGACGGGCATGGCGACCATCGTCGTGCAATTCGGGTTGGCGACGATGCCTTTCGGTATGCGCGAGAGCGCCTCAGGGTTGACCTCGGGGACGACGAGGGGGACGTCCGGGTCCATCCTCCATGCGGACGAGTTGTCGATGACGATCGCCCCGGCGGCAGCGACACGAGGCGCGAGATCAAGAGAGGTCGTGGCACCGCAGGAGAACAAGGCGATGTCGATACCGGCAAAGTCCGCTCCGACGACGTCTTCGACCACGACATCTCCGACCACGGCGTTGCCGACGAAGGGGAGCGTGCGACCCGCCGACCGTGCGCTCGCGAAGAAGCGCACGCTGTCGGCCGGAAAGTCCCGTTCCGCAAGGATCGACCTCATCACGGCGCCTACCTGCCCGGTGGCGCCGAACACCCCGACTCGCATGGTGGAAGCTTAGGCCCCCGCAGGAGGCTGTCCGAGGTGCCGGGCTCGCCTCTCGAAGGCGGCGCGGGTCAGTGGTCGAGCTCGAAAGCGGCGTGGAGAACCTGGACGGCCCGTTCGGCCAGCTCGGCTCGAACCAGGCACGAGATGCGGATGGGAGAGGTGGAGATCATCTCGATGTTGATACCCGCGTTCGCGAGGGTCTGGAACATCGTCGCGGTCACGCCTGGGTGGGTTCTCATGCCTGCGCCTATGACAGAGACTGTCGCGACGTCGTCGTCAGCGATCACGGAAACGGCACCGAGCTGCGGGATGAGCTGCTCGGCCACTTCCAGGCTGCCTTCCAGGTCGGCGCGAGGGATCGTGAAGGAGATGTCGGTCGTGCCGTGGTGCGAGGTGTTCTGAACGATCACGTCGACGTTGATCCCCCGGTCGGCGAGCCCCCTGAACAACGAGGCGGCGATGCCCGGCTGGTCCGGGACATCGGTGATGGTGACCTTGGCCTCGGTGGCGTCGCTCGTGACTGCCGAGACGATGGGCTGTTCCACAGAAGGATCCTCCTCGCTGACGACGGTCCCGGGCTCCCAGGTGAAGCTGGAACGCACGTGGAGCGGTATCTGATGGTTCCGGGCGAACTCGACCGAGCGGAGCGAAAGAACCCTTCCGCCCGTGGCGGCCATCTCGAGCATCTCCTCGAAGGAGATCCTCGGTATGCGGTGCGCGGTCGGGACCACACGGGGATCCGCGGTGAAGACCCCCGGGACGTCGGTGTAGATCTCGCAGAGATCGGCTTCGAGGGCAGCGGCGAGTGCCACCGCCGTCGTGTCTGAGCCTCCGCGCCCGAGCGTCGTCACGTCCCGTTTGTTGGAGACCCCCTGGAAGCCGGCCACGACGGGGACGACGCCGGAAGAGAGCGACTCACGAAGGCGGTCGCCTTTCACTTCGAGGATCCGTGCCTTGGTGTGCACCGTGTCGGTGATGATGCCTGCCTGGCTGCCCGTGAACGAGGCAGCCGGGACACCGAGCTCCGCAAGCGCCATGCACAGCAGGGCCATCGAGATCCGCTCGCCCGCCGTGAGCAGCATGTCGAGCTCGCGGCCCGGCCGCACACGGCTCACGTCCTCGGCGAGCCGGATGAGCTCGTCGGTGGTCTTGCCCATGGCGCTGACCACGACGACGACGTCCTTGCCGCTGCGCCGTGTGCGGGCCACGTGGTCCGCGACGGCTCGAATGCGGTCGGCGTCACCGACCGACGTCCCGCCGAACTTCTGCACAACGAGGGTCACGCCAGCCAACCTAGCCCTGGCCGGGAGGTGGAGCGATAAGGGCAGCGCCGGGTGGGGCCGATTTTGGGGCCGGCGACGCCTCGTTGGGCCGATCTTGTGGCTGCCCGGCGAGGGCGGATGCACGTTGCCCTGCACTTTCGGTAGCGTGTCGCTCCGTGCCAACCGAGAAGAGGGCGCGGCAACGAGCCGCACGCGAACAGAAGCAAGCCGTCATTCAGAAAAACCGCAAGCGACGCCGCAAGACGCGCCGGGGCATCGGGCTCGCGATCGTGGCGGCAGCGATCGTCGGCATCGTGTTTCTCGTGAACAGCGGGTCGAAGTCGGCGACGCCGACGACGACAACGACCACGACTCGCGCCACGACCACCACGAGTACGTTCCCGACGCCAACGACCCAGCCGTTGACGACCACCGCCCTGGCTCCCACGTGCCCGCCCGCCACGGGGTCGACCAAGCGGGTCGTATTGTTCAGCGCAGCACCGCCGCCGTGCATCCCGGCAACATCGGTCTGGGACGCCACCTTCAAGACGAGCCTGGGCGACATCGTCGTGCAGATGCCGGCTGCCTCGTCGTTCTTGGCGGTCAACAACTTCGTGTTTCTTGCCCGCTACCAGTACTACAACGGCACCTTCTTTCACAGGGTCATTCCTGGGTTCGTCGTGCAAGGCGGCGACCCGACGGGAACCGGTACCGGGGGAGCCACGGGCGAACCAGGGGCGATGAAGTACGGCTACCCGGGTTATCAGTTCACCGGCAACACACCCCCGGCCGGCTGTAAGACCAAGCCGACGTTGGCGGGCTGCTACCAGCCCGGCGACCTGGCGCTTGCCAACTCCGCTGGACCGTCGACCGACAGCAGTCAGTTCTTCTTCGTACTACCCGGAGGTCAGACGACTCTCAACGGCGAACCCAATTACACGAATTTCGGCTACGTCACTCAAGGGATGAATGTCGTCGAGAAGATCGGGGCGGATGGTACGAGCAGCGGCACCCCGAAGGTGAAGGTCTACCTGCTCAGCGTCACCGTCAGGCAAGTCGCCAGCTGAACGGCCCCGATCAAGAGAACAGGCTGAACCGGCCCATCGAGAGAAACGGAGTCCCCCATGCCGAGCGAGTGCCCCCCTGCCGACGGCTCCGCGCCGAAGCGGCAACGCTTCGACGGGCCACCAGAGATGTGCATCGACCTGTCCAAGCGCTACACGGCCGAGATGGTCACCT